>NZ_JBEFST010000003.1:0-360714 GCF_053483675.1 Mycolicibacterium sp. XJ1819
AACGACGCCGCCACCTCCCGCAGGGCACTCAGAGTCGCGGCGTCGGATCGGCCGACCGGGGTGAGCACCACGTCGGCGGCACCCGCGTCCGCGTAGCGCCGCAGCTGCCGGACGACCACATCGGCGGGACCGATCGCCGCCAAGTCGACTGCCCCCGAGAGGTTTTCGCGCGCAATGATCTTCTGATACGACGGGATCGTCTCATAGAAGGCCAGTTCGGCGGCCACCTCGTCACGTGCTGCGTCCTCGTCGTCGGCGACCAGCACGGGCACCACGGCGATGATCCGCGGAGCCGGTCGGCCGGCATCGGCAGCGGCATTCGCGATGGTGGGTTCGATGAACTCGGCGATCGTGCGCGGGCCCGCCAGATACGGCAGCGTCCCGTCCGCGAGTTCGCCGGTCACCTGAAGTGCTTTGGGGCCCATGGCTGCGACGTAGACCGGTACGGGAGTGCCGCCGGGCACGGTGACCGACCACTCGGGGGCGGCGGACAGGTACTTACCGTGGTAGTCCACCGTCGCGGTGTCGAACACCGAACGCAGCACCGTCAGGTGTTCACGCAGCCTGCCGACCGGGTCGGGCCAGGTGGCCCCGAACGCCATCCGTTCCGGCTCATGTCCGCCGAGCCCAAGGCCCAGGCTGAAATTGCCGTGCGAGGCGGCCTGGGCAGTTTGCGCCGCCGAAGCCACCAGCAGCGGATGACGGGGATTGATCGGGACGACGGAGGTGCCGACACCCAGGCCGGGCACGGCCGCACCGATGAGTCCGGCCAGCGCGATCGCGTCGTGGTCGAAGCGCTGCGCCAGCCAGATCTGCCGGACACCGAGGTCATAGGCGGCGGCCGCCTGCGCGATCGCATCGTCAACCGCGTTGACGGCGTCCGGGCTTGGATGGATGACAAGACCTGTGGGCATGTCAGTGATCAACCGGCCGCGCTCGCGTACTGTTCCCGCTACTGAGACTTCGGCTGGATTCCGTCAGCCGCCAAATCCACCGTGAATCCGCCACTGAGACAGGGTGCCTGTCCGAACTCCGTGCACTGGTCGATACCGAAAGCCTAAGTTGACATAATGTAGCTTATCGGCAATTCCGTAGATCCAGTTGGTGCGGTTGGCCGACGCTTGGTACAGCGCTGTCGTTTTGCAGTTGATCTCCGACTTTTTCACTACTGCGCCGACCGAGCGCACACGGTTTTCAGTCATTCGCCTATCGGCCTGTGCATCTCGTGATGCTTCCGCGCTGGTCGTGTGATCGGACCTCTCGCGCCGAGTCCGCCAATCGAGCTCACTGGACGCACACTTGCCCCGCCTGCGCCACCCCGGCACCCCACCGTTTTTCGTCACTGTGACGTAATAAGGGCGTTGCGGGGGCCCTAAGGAACCCAACTGTCGCATGCGTTGAGTCGAATTAATCTGCTGAATCGGCTTCCCAGACAGCGTTCTCCGCGTCTGTTAGCGGTTCGTCAAAGTCTTCTGGAACATGCAGTTCTGGGAGCTGTCCAAATGTTCGCACCGGCAGCTTGGAGGCCGACACTGGCTCATCCATGGCTGCCCCGATCAGTGCAGAGTCGCCGAGATCCCGACAATGTTCGGCGGCACGGCGCGGATCATCCGTCCTCATCCCTTGGAATTCGGATGGGTCTGAGAATTCATGATTCATTGCCGGCGGTTGGCTGCACATCCGCGAAACCCGAGATTCTTTCCTATTTCATCGATGGGCCTTCAGCCTAACCCTTTTGTCACTGTGAGCTTTCGGCTCTGTGGCGTCCCCTCTCGTGGCTCCGACCCGCTTCCTTGATGCGGGTGGCCAGGACGTCGTGCGTTTCCAGGGAAACATGAGCGCCGCGCGTCACCGCGCCCGACGGGATGCAACAGCCCACCGGTGAAGTCTCCGCGACCGGCATCAACGCTGACCGAAGCCAGATACGTCGCCGCGACGGACTAACGAACGTAGCACAAGTGCCAAATAATCAGTGTTACAACGTCTTCCGGTGCGTTCATGGATAATCTTCGTTATCCATGAACTACCCATGTCAGTCTTCGATTCGCCAATACGGGCGAGAACGGACCTCAGCCCGGCGCGCGTGAGCTCTACCGGTCGCTCTTCGCTTGACGCGGGTGTGACCGTTTCGCTAAATCCCCGCCAGTTGCTTCCAGGCCTGCCACCTCATGCCTCGCCGAGCGCCGTCTGCCCGGGCATCCCATGCTCGACCTGTCGTGAGTTCGCGAAGTCGTAGGTGACGGTGCGGCTCCCCGCCCACCGCCGGCCAGCTAGCCGTGGCCACGCGGCGGTGACGGTCGGCTTAGATTGCGAGGGATCATGGCGCGCGACGACGCATACGTTTACGGATTCGCCGGGTTCGATTGCCGCGATGGTGTTGCTCCACAGTGGGTATTCGGCCTCGACCGGTTGCCCAGCGTATGGTTTCACACCAGAATCGCCGATCCACACCCGCGGCCGGCACCGCTGGCCGGTCAGCTTCACATCGTGCGCTATGCCGTCGCCGTGGTTGGTCAGACGCACCCACCCCAGCGGCATCCAGTCCATGCCGGTGAAGTTGCCCTCGTTCTTTCGTGTGACCCGTTCCATGTCTTCGACGAGTGCAGTCGACGAGGACAGTCGCAGGTCCGGCCTGGGCCCGACGACGAAGCGGTTCACAAGCACGGTCACGAGGGCGCCGGCCGCACCGGAGGTCAATATGGTGGCCCAGATCGGCAGCTGCGACATGGCGGGAGCTTATCGGCGCGGACGGACACTAAGGTGAGGGTTGCATCGCCAGGCCGGGGTGTCGGAGCCCGGTCGTAGGCTCCACGGCGTGACCCTGGAGTTCATCGACCTCCGTCGCGGGCCGGCGGACAAGTACTTGTGGGTGCCGCCCTTCGACTGGTCGGTCGGCTACGAGAACGACCAGTGGTGGGACGATGTCCGCTATCACTACGTAGACGAGCCGTGGTTCGTGCAGGTGCTCGAGGACGACGCCGAGGTGGCGCGGGTGGAACTCGATGACCCCGGCGGCATCAACCCGGAATACACAGGTGTGCCCGATCTCGCTGAAGACGAGCGCCTCGAGATCCAGTTGATCGAGCTGGCCACCACCGCGGCCCGCCGCGGGATCGGCACCCGGGTGGTGCAGGGTCTCGCGGAGCGGCACCGCGGGCGCAGGCTGTTCGCCTATAGCGAGGAGGCAGACGAGTTCTGGGCGTCGCTCGGATGGCACCGATTCGATCATCGGGACGGCAAGCCGCAGTTCCACCGGGCGTTGTTCATTCAGCCCCCCCGATGAGCGGCAACCTCGGCGGCGGAATCGAGCGGCCGGTCGACTTCTCCTACGACGCATGCTGGTTCGAGTGTCCGGTGTGCCGCGACCGCGTGGTCATGACGTTCGAGGACCGTGCCAACGGTAAATCCCGTACCTGCTCTTCTGGACACGACGTCTCGGCGCAAGAGGAGTATCCAGCGCTCACTGACCCGTCCGACGTCGCGACGGTTCCCGCCGAGATCGAACGCCTGGTCTGGTACCACACCAGCACCCGTGCGGACTGGCCGCCGATCGACGAGTCACCGACAGCGAGTGCGACGCACCTGGGCACCTTCGAGTCGGCGATCGAGAACATGTTCCGCCGCATGCACAACCAGTCGGACGCGGAGAGTCAGTTCTACTTGCACCGGGTCCGCATCGCGTGCCCACCCGCGGAGGTGTCCCCGCTGGGCCAGGAGCTCAGCGACTTCATGGGCAACGTGTGGCTCAGCAACCTGTACGACGCGGGGTTCCCGCTGGTGCGTTACGTCAACGTGCACGAGCACCCTGGGTCGATCTCCCTTGCAGTGGTGCCGTCGGCGATCACGCACCTGCAGACCCTCGCGGTCCCGCTCAGCCTAGACACGGAGGAATCGACGACGTCACGAGATGCCTTCACCTCCTACATCGCAGACCTCGACCGGGTGGAAGCCCGGCGGCCGTGCACAGACGGGCTCAGCCGCATAGACCTGCTAAAGCGGCGGACCCCGGAGATCACCGCGATCGCCGATGCGGTGGCTGTGACAGCCTGATTTGGCCCCGGGTGGACGGTTAGAAATGGCTCCACTCGTGTGGTCGCGGGTGTGCCCGTTGTGACGGTCTGATTCGGCCCCGTCTTCACGACACTCCGCGTCGGTTCTGACGACGTGAATTGGCCCCACCTGACAGTGATCACGTGTGGTTCGGACGGCCCGGACCGCTTGTGACGAGGGTGGTGGCTGGAGGGTGAGGTCAAAGGTGGAACAGTTCGCGGCGATCCGCCGGGATCATCGGGTCGAGGGCCTGTCGATCCTGGCGCTGGCCGACAAGCATCGGGTGCATCGACGCACGGTGCGCCAGGCGTTGGAATCGGCGGTGCCACCACCGCGCAAGACCGCGCCGCGGGTGGCGCCGCGCTTGGAGCCGTTTAAGGCAGCCATCGACGAGATGTTGCGGTCGGATCTGGAGGCTCCGAAGAAGCAACGCCACACCGCGCGAAGGGTTCTGGCGCGCCTGGTCGATGAGCATGGCGCCGCGGGTTTGTCGTACTCGACGGTGCGTGACCACGTCCGTAAACGTCGCCCGCAGATCGCGGCCGCGGCGGGCCAGGCGTTGGAGGCGGGGTTCGTGCCCCAGACGTATCGCCCGGGCGCGGAGGCTGAGGTCGACTTCCATGATCTGTGGGTGGTGCTGGCCGGGGTGAAGACCAAGACCGCGCTGTTCACGATGCGGTTGTCGTTCTCGGGGCGCGCAGCGCATCGGGCGTTCGCAACCCAAGGGCAGGAGGCGTTCCTGGAAGGCCACGTCTACGGGTTCGCCCGTCTGGGCGGGGTTCCGGTCGACAAGATCCGATACGACAACCTCAACAGCGCGGTCAAGCAGGTGCTGTTCGGACGCTCCCGTCAGGAGAACGAGCGCTGGATCGCCTTCCGGTCGCACTATGGCTTTGAGGCCTGGTACTGCCAGCCCGGTCACGAGGGCAGTCACGAGAAGGGCGGTGTGGAGGGTGAAGGCGGCCGGTTCCGCCGTAACCACTGCGTGCCGATGCCGGTGGTCGATTCAATCGACGAGCTCAACGCGATGCTAGCCGCTGCTGATGACGCCGATGATCATCGTCGGATCGCTAACCGCGCCACTAGTGTTGGTCAGGACTGGGATGTCGAGAGGCAGTTCCTGCAGCCGGTTGCCGAGGAGCCCTTTGATACGGCGTTGACGTTGACCCCGCGGGTGGATCGGTATGCCCAGATCATGGTGCGCTGCAATCAGTATTCGGTGCCGGCCCGGTTGATCGGTCATCGGGTTCGGGTGAAGCTGTCGGCCTCCCATGTCACCGTCTATGACCGCACCATCGAGGTGGCGCGGCATCCGCGGGCGGTCGGTAGGGGCACCAAAGTGCTGGAGCTCGACCACTATCTGGAGATCCTGGCCCGCAAGCCCGGTGCGCTGCCCGGGGCCACCGCGTTGGCTCAGGCCCGGGCAGCCAAGGTGTTCACCGCAGAGCATGACGCGTGGTGGGCGGCCGCTCGTCAGACTCATGGTGATGCCGCGGGCACCCGTGCCCTGGTGGAAGTGCTGCTGTTGCACCGCCATCTGGATCGCGCTGATGTGTTGGCCGGAATCAGTGCCGCGTTGTCGGTGGGCTCAGCCAATGCTGATGTGGTGGCGTTGGAGGCCCGCAAGGCTGCCGAACAGCGCCGCGGCGGCGCAGGACTTTCGGCCGGATCGGTCCACAGCGCAGAGCTGCTTCTTGTGGCCGAGCACCGTCTGGGGATAGTGGTCGTCGATGAGCGTCCGCTGCCGTCGGTGCTCGCCTACGACACCCTGTTGGGTCGGCAGAGCTCATGAGTCCGCAGCGTCGCACTGTCACCGATCAGGCCGCGGTCGCGGCGATCGAACAGGGCGCCCGCATGCTGCGGCTCCCCACGATCCGCGACCGGTTCGCCGAGATCGCCGCCGCGGCCGAACGTGAACAACAGTCCTATCTGGGGTTCTTATCGGAGCTGGTGATCGCCGAGTGCGAGGACCGCGACCGTCGCCGCGCTGAGCGCCGCGTGCGCGATGCCGGGTTCCCCCGGCCAAAGCGGCTCGACGAGTTCAGCTTTGAGGCCAACCCAGCGATCAGTCCGGCGGTGATCGGGACGCTGGCCAGCTGCGCCTGGGTCAAAGCTGGCGAACCGTTGTGTTTGATCGGTGACTCCGGGACCGGCAAAACCCACCTGCTGATCGGGCTGGGAACCCTGGCCGCCGAGACCGGCTACCGCGTGCGCTACACCCTGGCCAGCAAGCTGGTCAACGAGCTCGTCGAAGCCGCTGATGACGCCCAGCTGAGCAAGCTGATCACCCGCTACGGTCGGGTCGATCTGCTGCTGATCGATGAACTGGGCTACCTGCAGCTGGATCGCCGTGGCGCGGAGTTGTTGTTCCAGGTGCTCACCGAACGCGAAGAACGCTCCGCGGTGGCGATCGCCTCCAACGAACCCTTCTCGGCATGGACCAAAACCTTCACCGACCCACGACTGTGCGCGGCCATCGTCGACCGGTTGACCTTCGCCGGGCAGATCATCGAAACCGGCACCACCTCCTACCGGCTCGCCCACGCCCGCACCCGACGCAACTCCACTACCGAGCCCAGCAGTACCTGAACCCCACCACCGCAGGCGGCCGATACAGTGACCAGGTCATGTTGGTCGCCGATCTGCAGCACTTCCTCGACCTGGGCCCCGACACACCTGGGCCGGCACGCAAGCTCGCCGAGCACCTGGCCGGCATCGTCGCCGCAGCCAGCGCCGGCAACGCCCACACCCCATGGGAGACCGCCCTGCCCTGCCGGCGCCGACCTGCCAACCGCCGCTGCCCCGGCCGGATCATGGTGGTCTGCCCTGACCCTGATCAACCCATCGGCTGGCGCTGTAATCACTGCAGGGACGACGGCACCATCAGCAACTGGGCAGGATCGATCTACGACCAACGCAGACACGGGTTGACCGCGGCCCAACCGCTCCACGACATCATCATCGACGCCGACACCGCAACGATCCTGCGAACCCTGACATTCCTCGACAATGACTGCCAGAGAGCAGTTTTCGCGATCCGCGCCCACAACAACGAGCTTCACCTCGCGATAACTGAGACCGAACTCGACGAACTCATCGACACACTCGCCGCCGAGTCCAACCACGAACCCAACCGGCGCCGCCAACGCCAACTCGACACCGCCTACGAAGCGATCACTGCCGCCGCCAACCAACCTCGGTAACGGCCGCGATGGCCCTCCTCGATCCACACCGCACATCGAGGAACTTCTCGCCAAAGTCGACCGCAAACCCCACCGCCATCATCTAGGGCCAACGCCGAAACCACCCGCTACAGCCTGAACCCGCCCTATGTGGGGCCAAATCTCGCCGTCACACCGGGGCCAATTCAAGTTGACATTGCCAGATGCGGACCACGAGTGCGATCAGGCTCTGTGGGCGGCCCAAGATCGGTACTGGCAAACGATGGAGAAGGAGCACCTGCCGGCGGTCGGCTTCCGAACGCGTTGGAAGCTATTGGATGCGGTCCGCAGCATTCACGGCAGCGCCTCGCACGTGCACGATAAGTTCCGGTCGCTCGCGGAGCTGGTGCGGAACCCTGCCCGGACCCTCGCGGTGCTCCAGGCGCGGCAGGTGCGTGACGTCCGTAGGTTTGCCCCCTAGCGACTAGGGCACCAACCGCGCCAGCGCCTCTCACTCCACCGCCGTCACCCCTATGCCCCACGCACGAACCGTTGCCAGGCTCGCTCCTGGGTGAGGAACGCATCCGCATCACGCGGCGGCGCCGGCCCGGGACATCCTCCGCATGCTCGTAAACAACCTGGTTGGACGCACCGAGGCCACTATCGGTTCCACTGAGTTTCGTGCGACGCGCAGCGGCTCCTGCACCCTCGCGGTCTAGCGTCTGGCCCATGATGCTGAACATGACGAACCGCCCTCCCGGCGTCCCTGCTGCCGCCTACACGGCTCTGTCCGAAGTGGTCCTCCGATTCGCCGGCGCGGTGGAAAGCCTGATCACGGGCGAACTCCGCCAGCCCTTCTCCCGCATCCCCAGCGAGGCTGTGCGCGACCGCGCAGCTGATCGCGACCACCTCGGCACCCGGACCAAGACAGCCCTGACCAACCTGGCAATGAATCAGGGCTACGCCACTGCGGCGCAGTGCGACCTCCTCCGCGGGACGGCGGCAGCGCTGCCGGCGGAGAAAGTCTTCTTCTCGCCGTACCCGTTGGCGCGGACCTGCGTGGTGACAGCGGCGAAGGCGTGGTTCATCGTCAGTGGCCCTACCCGTGCGGAGCGCCTGCAGCGCTATCTGAACGAGGAGTTGGGCGCCATTTACGGCGCCGCGTGGGACTTCAACGATCCGGACAGGCTCGCCGACATCGCCGCTCTGACGGATGATCACCTGGCCGTCGGTGAAAGTGCCGGCCTGCGGGCCGTGCACAGGAAGAAGCTGAAGCCGGGGCTTGCGCCGTACCTCGTCCGTTCCGATCAGCAGGATGGGGACACGCCGCCGTCGGAGACCCTCATCGTCCGGGACATCTTCACGGCGTCCGGTCTTGGAGCAGATCAGGCGGGCAAGCCGTATACGTTGCTCTCCGCCGCGACGCACGGGCGCTTCACCCAGTCCGGTATCTCCGAGTCCATCCTCATTGGCCGAACCGAGTTCGGCGTGCGGATGCGGGCCCTACACTCGTCAGCCGAGACGTCGGCCAAGGTGACGGTGCTCGCCGCGATCGCGGCCCGGACCCATCTCCGAGCGCTGGCCCTGTACGCGAACGAGCCGCAGGAGCTTGTGGATGGCCGCCTGGGTGGCCCGCTCGCAGAGTGGTGCGCGGCAGGGGGAGTTGAGGTGCCGGACTGAGGGGGTGGGCGGATCTACATGTAGTTCCAGCCTCCTTAGGCCCCTAACAGAGGAAGGGCCGCAACATCAGGTGGCCCCGAACCTCTAGGAGGCCACCATGTCGCAGCTGTTCTGGGCGCTGGTAGGTGACAGGAACATCGACAGCGCTGAGTCGATGATCGTCCACGGCTGGGCGGCCAACACCTGTGACGGCGTCACGTACGAGATCTGGCCGTCGCGGCCGCAGGAGCACGTCGACGACGTGGTGACGCTGATCGTGATCCTGGACGACGAGGTGGCCGTCGAGATCGGCCGGTTCGGATCCTATGAGGCCGCGCAGGGGGCCGCCCAGGCATGTTTCGACCAGCACAGGATCGAGTAAGCCGAGCCGAGCCGTTCAGGTCGGGTTGCGATGCGGTTCGAGCCCGCCGGTGGCGGTGGTTAGGTTCCGCCGAGTTTCGGACCGCTCCGCAAGCCAGCCCGACCCTGTCGGGCCGGGTGCCTACCCTCAACTGATGACATCCCCGCCGCCCCTCACCGGCCGCCTGACGCCACCAGAGTTCGACTACTTCGCCGACGTGGTGATGCGGTTCGTGGACGCCGCGGAGAGCCTGCTCAAGGCGGAACTGTCGCACCCGTTCAACATCGGCAGCGAGGCCATGCGGGACAGAGCCGCGAGCGACGACCACCCCGGGACGGGGTCCAAACAGACCTTGCTGACCTTGGCGACACAGCAGGGCGCCGTCGGGCTTGAGCAGTGCGACCTGCTCCGCGGGATCGCCGCCATCCTGCGCACCGACCTCGTCACCTTGGCACCATTCCCGCTGGCACGCACGTCAGCCGTCATCGCGGCGAAAGCGTGGTACGTCCTCACCGCGGGGTCCAAAGAGGAGCGGCTGCGGCGCTTCTTGAACGAGGAGCTGGCGGCGCTCTTTGGCCTACCGTTCCCGTCAGGCGATGAAGAAGCGGTTGCCGAACGCGACGCCCGCGCCGCCGACTACCGGGCTGTCGGCGCCACGGCGGGACTCGAAGCTACCTACCGCAAGAAGCCCCGGCTGTGGGACGCCCCAATCCTCGCCCGCGCAGGTCGAGGGCTCGACGACGCGCCGCCGTCGGAGACACAGCTGGTGAAGGACTTCTACCGGGCGTCGGGGTTACAGGAGGACGAGCTGGCGGGACTGCCGTACTCGTTGCTGTCCGCGGCGACGCACGGGCGCTTCCGGCAGGCTGGGCTCGTCCGCTATGCGTCCGCCAGCCCGTCGGTGGGAGGTGTGTCGACAGCGGCGATGCACGTGACGCTGGGGGTCACAGCGCAGACGACGATGTACGCGGCGATCGCGATGCGTACCTATCTCTGCGCGCTCGCGCGGTACACCGCCGTGTCCGAGACGGTGGTGCTGACCCGCCTGCACGGACCGACCGAGGAGTGGTCGGCGATCGCGCAGCAGGAGACCGAGCAGCCAAAGCACGACGCGTTCCCGGACGCTCGCCGCCCGACCCTGTAGTGGAACCGCGACGAAATTACGTGTCCTAACCTCGGCGGTCGTCTTCCGCTTCGTTAGGCAGCTCATCGAGAGCCCAGAACACGCCGGCACGGAAGGCCTTTAGAAGAGCGTCGTAGTCGTTGCCAAGTTGGTAGTCGTCGGGGATCGGATCGGCCGGGTTCAGCTCAAGTACTTCCCTGACGTACGAATGGGCCTTGGCTTCAGCCGCGGCTGTGTGGTCGATGTAGCTCACCGTGATGCCTCCTATGCATGTGCGATCGCATCACGCTTTATTCAACGTGCGAGCAGCTACGTTCGGACGCCGTCAGCGCGACACGTGACATCGGCTCATGGATAACAGCAGTTATCCACCCCGCAGTGGGGGCCGGCGGCACGCACTGATGGAGCGAGACACTCCCGATCTCGGGGATAACTGTTGTTATCCATGAAACCGACGTGGGCACTGCTGGCGATCCTCTGGTGGGCGGATAAATACCGTCTCGGTAGCACGGACCGTGGTCGAAGTTGGCCGCGCTGTTCGATCGGCCATGGCCTACTTCTCCAGCTTCACTGGCTTCCTCTTCTTCGGCGACACCTTCGGCGGTGTTGTCGGCCTGCGCAGCGGTACGCATCCCGATCCGACTCAGCGGGCACGGAGTCGACGCCGCGGTCAACGACGGGCCGCGACCCTTCGGCCGTGGTTGAAGTAGGCCATCTCCACAGCGTCCGCGCGCACACCCTCGGCGGCTGCGACGCGGTGTGCGTGGTCGATCCACTTCGCATAGGTTGATGGGTCCCACGGGCCGTACCGCGAGATGCCCCAACCGTCAACAGCTTTCAGTGCCACGGCCACGAACTGGTCCAGGATCAGAGCTCGTCCGGGTTGACGGTCACAGGCGTCTGCAGCATAGAGGAACTTGGTGAAGAACGACGGTCCGAGGTGTTTGAGGTAGTGCTGGTGCCCCCGCAGCATCGCGGTGTAGGCCTCGACGGTGTGGCCACGCTGCAGCATATCGGCGACCGCGCGCAGGGCCTCGTCCACACGCTGCGAGTCGTTGTCCCGGAACACCCGTGCGCGGCGCCCGACGAGGAACGCCGAGCCACCGGTCCCCCAGACGTAACCAGCGAGCAGTGACTGTGGCAGACCGTGATGGGTCGCGGTGTCGAGCAGATCAGCCCTTGTGATTGTGCGGTAGCCGCGGTCGCCGGCAGGCAGCTGTTCGAGGAAGGTACCCCACCCCTCCGCGACCCGCGGAACCCACCATGTCGGCCGGAACTGGAAGCCGTGAGCGAGGACGTCATCATCGGCGGGGAATTTCACGTCGCCTATTCGGCTTCCTCGCGAGCGCCACCGAAGCTCCACCGGATGGCCGCGGCCAGATTGGACACGTACTCGTCTTCCAGTTCGTCGTCGTGCTGGCGCTGTATCCACGACGGGTGCTTCGCGTTGACGATGTACGGCACACCCTTAGGAAGCCGTCCAGTAGGAGCCTCGAAGGGCGGCACCGACACCCGCGCCCGCGGATAGAAGAACCTCAGCACGCGTTCGGCGTCCCGGCCCAGCGTGATCACCAGCCGCGGCCGGACGATCTCAAGTTCGCGGTGCAGGTACGAAGAGCAGTTGACGATCTCGTGCTGATGGGACGCGCGGTTCTTCGGCGGGTGGCAGTGTACCGCGTTGCTGATGAAGAGGTTCTTCTTCTCGCGGCCCGCGCGCTTAATGCCCTCGTCGACCAGGTCGCCACTGCCCTCGGTGAACGGAATCTGGGTTCCCATGCACTTCTCGCAGAGGCTCTGCCCGACCAGCGCCACCGGTGAGGTCAAGCAGCCGTAGCCGGGCGCCGACGCGGTGACGCCGTCGATATTCATCCCGTCGCAACGCCTACAACTTTTGATTTCGTCGTCGAGGGCGAGCTTGAGAAGCTGCCGCGAAGCGACGGTGTCGTGCTCTACGGTGTTCGAACCCACCGACGGAGTGTATTGGCCGGGGCTCGCGGCGTCGGGATCACGGGCCATTTCATCGGTCCCCGACGCAGACCTAATCGCGCCCACGGCCGAGGTGTCCGTAGACAGCCTCAAAGGCGTTGGTGGCATGATCCGGCGGCCCATGTTGCGCATACCAAGGTCGGACAACAACGACACAACACAGCCGCTCAAAGAGGTCACACCCATGGTGGCGCGGTTTTCCTTCTTCGCGTGGTTGCCAATGAGAGGGTGCTCGACTAGGCGCGACCGGGCGTGTCCAGCAGGGCCATCCCGGACAGCGGCCATACGATGAACAACGTGCCCCCTCACGGGCGCGCGACGGCGCAGATTCGTAACGGCGAGCTGATTGACTACCGGCCCGCTGAAGGCGAACTTGTCGCTCAAATTCCGGTCGATGAGCTGTGGTCAGTGCCGCTGGAGAAATGTGCACCTGTCCGCAAAGCGCCGTCGTACAAGGGCCAGAAGAACTTCACGGGCGAGTGGTGGTGCCTCACCACCCAATCGCACCTTCCCTTCGAATCGTGGGTCGAACGCGATTTCCTGATTGCTGCTGACTTCGACCCGCAGATCGTTGGAATATCAGTACAGCCCCTCACCTTTCGCTTCCCGTCGGCCGCAGGCAGGCAGCGTGAGCACACTCCCGACGTTTTTCTCCGGACGAGATCCGGCGACGGCGTACTTGTAGATGTTCGGCCGAACCGACTCGTCGATGATGATTCACGCGAGGCGTTCGAGGCAGCCGCTGAGCTATGCAGACAGGTTGGCTGGTCTTTCTGCCGGGCGGCGGAGCAGCCTCCGATCCGAGCCGCAAATCTCCGCTGGCTTGCTGGCTATCGGAACCAACGAAACCGAAGGCAAGACTTCGCTACCGAACTCACCGCACACCTGGCTTGCAAGGCGATGACAATTAGCGAGGCGGCCACCGCGGTCGGTGAGCCTCTTCTGGTCCTACCGACTCTGTATCACCTTCTATGGACGCACGAGATCGACGTTGATATCGAGTCGGCACCGATCGATGAACGTACTCTCGTCCGGTTGGCCAAACGATGAATGCTGAACCCGTCAAGATCATCATCGGCGATTTCTGTCGGTATGACGGCAGGCTCTGCGAGCTGGTAGCGATCGACGGACTGGTGGCGAAGCTACGGCGTGAGGACGGTCAGCTCGCCGCTGTGAAGATTGCGGACCTGTTCGCGGACAGTTCATTCGACGTCTTCTCCCCTAGTGTTCGTCGCCGCCCGATTCCGCCAGACTACTTTTCTACGCTGCCGAATCAGGTCCAAGAGCGTGTGCTGTGGCTCGAGCATCACATCTCCGAAGTAGTCGACGGCACACCGATCGGCTCTCCCCCACAAACAGAGCCGCGAAATGGGTACGACGTCCGAGCGACATCACTTGGGCAGCGCGAGCGCAACAAGTGCCTCGAACTCGAAGCTGCTGGAACGCCATTGGGACTGAAATACCTTCAGGAACTCCGCCGGCGCTACGAAAGGTCCGGTGTCGCCGGGCTCATCGACGGCCGTCTTCATCGCCGACGCTCGCCAACCCGACGCGTCGATGATCGATACGTGGGCGTGCTCTTGGAGGTCCTGAACGAGAACGAACTGCAATCGACCCGGACCGAAATCGCCTTGAAATGGCATGTGGACCGGCGAGTGGTCGAGAGGTTCAACAACCAAGTGAAACTCCCCTCCCACACCACTTTCCATCGACTGATGAAGCAACTCCCCCAGGCGCGCCACGCGACCGGATCCGCTCGAACCCGGCAGACGAGGAACCATCAGCCGGAAGGCATGTTCAGCAAGGTCGTCGCAAGCCGTCCAGGTGAGTGGATGCAGATCGACACGACACCCTTCGACGTGGGGATCCGACTCGACGAGTCCGTGAAGGGCCGAGTGGAGTTGACCGGACTCGTTGACGCTGCGACGCGCACCATCGTCGCGGCGGTGCTGCGACCAACAACGAAGGCGGTGGACGCATCACTACTTCTCGCCAAATCGATGACACCGGAACCGATGCGCCCCGGATGGGTCGATGCCGTCCGGATGTCGAACTCCGTCCTTCCCTACCACGCCATGCGGTCTGTCGACGACAGACTCGACCACGCTGCTGCGCGCCCCATCATTATTCCCGAGAACATCGTCTACGACAGCGGTGCGGTGTACCTCTCGACCACTTTCCGTTCCGCATGCAGATCGTTCGGGATTAGCATGCAGCCCGCTCACAAGGACGAGCCCACCGACAAGCCAATCATCGAACGCACCCTTGGATCGGTGAAAACCCTTTTCGCACAATACGTCACCGGCTACCTCGGGTCCTCGGTCGAGAACCGAGGTAAGCACGCAGAACAGAATGCCGTCTTCTCCCTGCAAGAGCTTCAGGACCTGCTGGACGAATGGATCGTCGTCGCTTGGCAGAACCGACCCCACGACGGACTACGCGACCCACTGAATCCGCAACGGAAGCTGACGCCGAACGAGAAGTACGCATCGATGCTCGCCGTCAGCGGCTATATCCCGGCGCCCCTGAGTTCCCACCAGTACGTCGCCCTGCTCCCCAGCCTGTACCGAACGGTGACGGCCGCGGGCATCACCATCGACTACCGGGTATACGACAGCGACGCCTTGGATCCGGCGCGCGGCGAAATCTCCGGGGTGCCAGGCAAGGGTGTTCAGTGGCAGGTTCACTACGACCCGTACGACGTTAGCCGCGTCTGGGTCCGCAACCACCACGGCGAGGGCTACCTGATGGCCCGCTGGACGCAGCTACAGACCGCACCACAACCGTTCGGATCAGCATTGTGGGACCATGCACGCCAACTCGAAACAAGTCGAGGTGAGCGACGAACGTCCCAAGAGGCGATCACCGCAGCAGTCGAGGACCTTCTGGGACGCGCGTCCGTCGCGCCGGAGTCTCCACGTCGGCGTCGCAGGACTGCGAAGGACCGCCGTGTTGTCGCGCGTACGCGGGCTGCAGCGGAGTTGCCACCGACTGTCCCCCCGACAGAAGAATCGCCTGCGCCCTTCCTGGCCTCAGTAGAAGACGTCGACGATATCGCCGATGTCATTCCGCTCCCTGTATTCGACGCCGAGAAAGAGTCCAACACATGGTGATTCGAAGATGACAGTTGATGATCAGTGCGCCGAACCTGACCTCGACCCGCGCCAGCTGCCGTCAGTCACGCTTGATGGCTGGCGTAGATTCGTCGACGCGAAACCAGCAAAGTTTGACTTGCTCAATCACGACACCTACAGCACGCTCACCGGTGCGGAGAAGCTCGCCTTCGATGACCGCCGAATGGCCTATCACTCGGAGTTGGTCATCATCGAGACCTCTACGGTCCGCCACATCACTCGCCAAGGACGCCTGCTGACCCTGCTCAATCAACGCGAATGCGGCGCTCGGCGGTCCATGATCGTGTCAGGGCCTTGGGCCAGTGGGAAGACCACCACCATCAAGCTGCTCGGGAAGATCCACGAGCAGAACGTACGTCGCCGGTATCCCGGCCAGGATCGCATACCAGTTGTCTACATCACGACGCCGCCGAAAGGGTCCCCTCGCAAGCTCGCATCGGAGTTCGCCAACTTCCTCGGGCTGCCGACGCGTCAACGCCACAACACAACCGACATCGCAGACGCCGTGTGCCATGTGCTCACCGAAGCCCGCACAGAACTCGTCATCGTCGACGAGATACACAACCTCAACCTTGCCAGCGCCGCAGGCGAGGACATGTCCGACCATTTGAAGTACTTCAGCGAGCACATGCCGGCCACTTTCGTCTACGCGGGCATCAACGTGGAGCGCTCCGGCCTGTTCACCGGAGTCCGCGGCCGACAGATTTCGGGGCGCTCGGTCCTCATAAAGACAGGCAACTTTCCATTCAACGATGAATGGAAATCCCTTGTGGCTTCGATGGAGTCAGCACTGCGCCTTTACAAGCACAGGGACGGGACGCTGACACGCAACTCCAAGTACCTGCATCAAAGAACGGGCGGGTCGATCAGCAGCCTGAGCCACCTTATTCGCGTAGCCGCGATCACGGCAATCCTCAGCGGAGAAGATGCGGTCAGCCGGGAGTCGCTCGACGCAGCCATCATCGACCATGCGGCAGAGTCCGCGACCAGTCACCCAAGCGCGCCGAAAGCCGGCTAGGCCGAACCATGCAGACGTTTACGACGAGCAGTCGCAATCAGACACTTCCGCGCCCCGTGAAGCCGCTCCCCAACGAGGTACTTGCCGAATATCTCGCTCGCCTAGCGAAAGCGAACGGCATCAGTAGGTCTCGCCTCGAAGCGCTGCTGACCCGCCGTGGACCAACGATGCGGGCTGCTTTGTGCAAGAGCGTGTCGATGAGTGACCGCGCTGTAGCCTTCGCACTGCCTGAACTGCGGGTCCCTGCCGATTGGACAATCTACCCGCAGCTGCACCGGCGCGAAGTTGAGTCCATCGGCCCAGGCTGTCCACACTGCGCGTCGAGGCATGGAGAACGAATCACATTCCCACAAGTCTGGTCCACGCACGACAAGGTGTTCTGCAGCGTACATAGTCTGTGGCTCAACGGAACTGCGTTCCGTGTGGACGCTACGCGGCCGGTCACGAAAGTCATTGGTGCTTCACGTGCGGACATACTGCATGCACACCGACGTCACCAACGGCTTATTTGCAGCCATGGCCGGGTGTCGATTCGTCAAGCGATCTCCGATGCCTACGAGGTAGTGGAGCACTGGAACTACTGGCAGCCGTTGGAAGCCGTCAGCTTCCGCTTGGCGGAGCTTGAACCCGACGAGACCCAGCGGGGTTCCGGCACTGCATGTCGCAACGCAGCCATGTACCCGGAGATCGTGCGCCTAGCAACTGCGTTGTCCGACCCTTCCTGGAAGTCTCGACTGCTTGCGGAGAGCAGAGCTGAGCGTGGCAAATCCCTGCTCGACCTGTTCGAGCTCGTCATTGACGGCCATGTGCCGTACCGCGCCGCGGATCCCCTCTACGAGTGGAGGCTTCGTCAGCTGGCCGCGCTGGATACCGATAGCCGAAGGGATGCAACTACCAAAGGAGAGGGAGGACCACGATGACGACCAATGATTGTGTGCCGGCGCTGCCGTGGGGCGCAGCGGGTTGCACTGAATGGGAGTTGGATGGTGATGAGCTGTACAGGATTGTTTACACCGACGAGCAGCGCGTGGACGGCTGCGAACATGGGGTGCATCTGTCTGCTCTCCAGCATCCGGATGGGACGCTCAGCCGAGATAATCCCACAGAAATCTACGTGTATATCGCTGGTGACGGCCCCTTGTCCGGTGCACAATCCCGTGCGCTGGCTCAGATGCTGCTCGACGCCGCCGAGCAAGCTGACGGATGGGCGGCGCTGGAATCGAGTGAGTAAGTGCAAGCGGTCATGCACACTCACCTGCATGGACTGTAAAGCACGAGGGACAGACGCTTTCTGATCTCTGGGAACCTTGACCGTTTGATCCTAAAGCCGACGCACGCGCGGGGCTCGTGACACGTTGTTCGCTGGCCTTCGCATCCCGGCGCAGCGCCGCGATGACGGCGTTCCGGAGCTCAGTTGGTACTTGCTTGGTACGGAGCAGCTTGCCCACCCGGTCAACCAATTCGTTTTCAGACAGCGTTTTACCGGCTGACGCATTCCGACAGTACTGCAGCACCTCGCTTGGGGGCACGATGTCAATGGTCCGGGGACCGAGTTCGCGTGCGACTGCTGAGGACTGGCTCGGTAGCCTGAAAGTCCTTGGCTTATTGCCGGTTTGGTTGAAAGGATTCTCCGAAACGATCCTCTCCCGGCGCTCAGCCGCTGAGATAGCCCTGTTGATTAGTCGAGAAAATTCGTCGTGAGACTCAGCGCTGCCCGCGCTCTTTCTGTACACCTGGTGTATCCGCCAGCCAGTCACGGGACCTTCGACTCCGACAATGCGAACAATGTTGTCGATGATGCGGTCGGCCGGTGTCTGCGAGATCGGTGACAACGCTTCGGAGAAAACAGGATAGGTCTTCAGTGCCGGAAGCCCAGGGCTGGTCGCCTGCGGCATAGCGCTCAAAGACGCGGGTGACTCTTTTTGTTGCGGAGCGACGCGGCGCGGCCGGTCAGCAAACGTACCCTCCCTAGTGCGGGCGGACTCCTGGTTCGAAGGCCCAGGCTCGGCCGCCGGGCTACGGGGCGTTGGCGGCGGATGAATGACAGGTACCGGTGTCGACGGCCCCCGCGAAGCTGGCGGACGCTCGCGGCGGGGTTGCTCGGAAGCGGCCGTGCTGTCTCCGATCTTCGTCTCGGCTGGGGTTCGGGCGGGCGCGGCCTGTGCCGGTTGGCCAAAGAGCCTTTCGCGCTCGGCGGCAATGATGTCGCGGGCGAGTTCCGCTTCCGTAATGTCGTAGGCTTCCGGAGCGCTTGCGGCCATATCGCTCTCGCGCGCGAAGCTTTCGAATAGCGCTTTCTTCGTTGCGAGGATTTCTCGGAGCCTTTGATCGACACCTTCTTCGGACAGCAGCCGATGGACCTGCACGGATTCCAGCTGTCCCATGCGGTGTGCACGGGCGATGGCTTGCCATTCGGTGGTGGGCTTGAGTTGTGGTTCGCAGATCACGACGACAGATGCCGCTTGGATGTTCAGGCCCACGCCGCCGGCGACGATCTGGGCGACCAGCACCGCACCCTTCTTGGCAGCGGAGAAGTCGTCCACCAGTACCTGTCGCTGGCTGGCTGCGACTGAACCGGTTAATGGGCCGAAGACCCTTCCGGGCATGTGCCGTGCGATGTCGCTCAGGACGTCGAGGAAGTGTGAGAAGACGACAACACGGCGTCCATTTGCTTCTGCCTCCTGAACGATCTCGACCAGGCGCTGCATTTTGGTCGACTTGAGGCCCTGCTTCATCGTGGCTTGCCGCATGGCCATGAAATTTCGCTGCTCTACGGCAGCGCGGTAGGCGGAGGTGTCCTCGCCCGACATTGGCATCCACTCGTCGACCTCGACGAGTTCGGGCAGCTCGGTGAGGACATCTTCTTGGTTGCGGCGCAGGTACGCTGGCGCCACCTGGCGACGAAACTTCTTCGGAGCGAACTCGTTTGCATCCAGTATTAGGTCGGGACGCAGGTAGCCGACGAGGTTGCGGAACTCGTCCAACCGATTCTCCAGCGGTGTGCCGGTGAGAAGAATCGCTCGTTCACAGGAGTCAATGAGCTGCGACGTTCGCTGCGTACGAAGCGCGTCGGGGTTCTTGATGTAGTGCGCTTCGTCGACGACCACGCAGCTGAGCGCTGGCGTGGAGACCTCGTCGTTGAGCCAACGCAGGGTCTCGAAGGTAGTGACGCCGACGCCGCCGTTGCGCTCCCAGTTCTTGGCCGCCCATTGTCGGTCGGGCCCGTGTAGGCGGTGCGCGGGCAGTTTCGATTTGGCGGTGACTTCGCGGACCCAGTTCGTCACTACTGCCGCGGGACAGACCACGAGGAAGTTGTGCTCGCCTTTCGCGCGAAGGTGCGCCAAAGCTGCGATGGCTTCGACGGTCTTGCCCAAGCCCATCTCGTCGCCGATGATGACTTTCCGCTGGACCAGAGCGAAGCGTGCAGCGAAGCTTTGATATCCGCGTAGCGACGCTGTGAGGTAGTCGTCTTTCAGCTCGAAATCACGTACCGCTTCAATTATTTCGGTGGGCAGGTCGCCGTGGGTCTTCTCGTCATCCTCGGTGATGAATCCCAGTTCGGCGAGGAGCGCGAAGTAGTCTGCAGGTCGGGTGAGGAAGTCCTCCCACGGGTCCCCGCTTGTTGCCGCGTCTTGCGCATCGGCGATCGCACGCGCGGACCGGGCCACAATCTGAATGGCGTCGCGGAAGTCCTCGGCGGTCGACAATGCGGTCGGAATGACGATGGCATGGGTGACCGTGTTATCGATGGCTGCCGCAACGGGTGCCAGTTCCTCGACGATCGCCATGTCCGCCGACGACGTGGAAGCACGACGTGCCGCATCCCAGGCGCGGAGGCGGCGCAGGAATTCAGTGTGTTCTGGGGTGCGGTTCTTAATGTCGATGCGCATCGGCATCTCATCGAAGGTGTTCTGTCTCAGTGTCCGAGCGGCAGCGCGGATGCGGGTGGCGGAGGTCTCCCCGATGCCGTCGAAGCACTCGAGTATGCCCTCGTTGTTCAGGACGGCGAGCACGTTGGTGATGCCGTTGTCCGTCAGAGCCCCGACGCGGATCTTGTCGCGGGTGGCTTCCCGGAGCCGTTCGACGGACATGTCTGCCAGCATCCGGTCGGTCTCTTTGTTTCGGACCTTGTTGCCGGCGTCAACTGCAGACCTGCGCAGCTTGGACTCTTCGGCGGCTGCGCGCCGGATGACAGCTGTGGCGTTCGGGAGGATCGCGAAGGTCGTCGAGTCTTCAAGCGTCGCGGTTTGGCCGTGGTCGGGTAGCTGCTGCTTGAACCCCACCCGGTCGGCCAGCGCGTCGTTCACGGTCAGGGCCCGAATCCGCGGATCGTCAACCGGCCTGGCCTGGTCGATAGCCTGGCCGATACCGCTGGTGTGGAACCAGCGGCGGTAGTCAGTGAGGAACTGTGCAGCCTGGTTGGCTTTGTCCCGTGTGCCGCCGAACATCAACAGGCGGCCGAACCCCGTGACCTTTCTCAAGTCCGCCGTCGCCGCAGCGACCTCGGTGGTGAGCCGGTCGAGTTCTCGTTGAACGTCGGGGTGCATAGGCGGGAGGCAGGCCGAACGCGCCGTGGCTTGAAAGACGGCTTGGTCGGTGGAGCGCAACGGGATGACGTGCCAGAGGTAGCGGTTGTTTCGTCGGGCCTTCACAGTCCGCGCTCGCAGTGCTGCGGACTGTGCGACGGCCGCTTTAGCAATCTCGTGGCGGGCCGCGGTCACTGCTGTGGCGGCGTCGACCCAGCCTCGTATTTCGTCACCAATTGCCGATGTCGACGGCTGTTCGTCGCTTCCCATGGTCCCCGTTGATCGACTCGCTCCCTTGCGGGAGATTAGCGGACCTAGCGACGATTCGCGGACTACCCCCGATACTGTCGGAGGGGTCGACTAGCGTGGGCCGGCTATCGACGGGGAGGACAAACAGTGCTGCTGGAAGAGCTGAAGCCTGGCTTGCGCATCGACGGGCTGATCCCGTCCCAGGTGATCACGGTGATCTTCGCCCAATGGCACGGCACCGACGCGCTGGAGCTGACTTACAAGACCAACGACGGCGCACTCGGTCAGCAGGTCGTGTTCCGCAAGGACCAGGACATCCTCACCGTCGCCCAGACCGGCAGCCGCGCGTTCGATGCCAACGCCACCGACTTCAAGATGGTCGCGGAGGCGCAGCGGATCACGCTGGCGGGCCTGTTTGACCCCATGCTGGCCGTGGCGACCAGCGATGTCCGGCCGCTCCCCCATCAGATCCGTGCGGTCTACGGCGAGCTTCTCCCCCGCACTCCGCTGCGCTTCCTACTCGCCGATGACCCCGGCGCCGGCAAGACCATCATGGCCGGCCTCTACATCAAGGAACTGCTGCTGCGCGACGACGTGCGTCAATGCCTCATCGTCGCCCCCGGCGGCTTGGTCGAGCAGTGGCAAGACGAGCTGTTCTTCAAGTTCGGGCTGCGGTTCGACCTGCTGACCAACCAGCTCATCGACGCCAACGTCAACTTGAACGTCTTCGAGACCAACCCGCTATTGATAGCGCGAATGGATCAGCTGTCGCGCAACGAGGAGCTACAGGCCCAACTCAAAGAAACCGAGTGGGATCTAATCATCGTCGACGAGGCCCACCGCATGGGCGCCCACTACTTCGGCGGCAAACTGGAGAAGACGAAACGGTTCCTGCTCGGTGAAATGCTCGGGCGCATCACCCGGCACCTGCTGCTGATGACCGCGACGCCGCACTCGGGCAAAGAAGAAGACTTCCAGCTCTTCCTCACGTTGCTCGACCGCGACCGCTTCGAGGGTAAGAACACCAAGACCGCCAACACCGACGGCATCATGCGTCGGATGGTCAAGGAAGACCTTCTGACGTTCGAGGGCAAAAAGCTGTTTCCCGAACGTCGCGCCGAAACCGTGCCCTACGAGCTCACCGAGCTGGAGTACTCGCTGTACGCAGAGGTCACCGACTACGTGCGCGAAGGCATGAACCGCGCCGACCGGGTGGGCGGCAAACGAAAGAACACCGTCGGGTTCGCATTGACCGTGCTGCAGCGTCGCCTGGCATCCAGCCCCGAAGCCATCTATAGGAGCTTGGTCCGGCGCACCGAGCGCCTGGAGCGCAAAAAGCTGGAAATCCTCAACGGCACCTACACCGATAAAGAACCCACCATCGACTTCGAGGGCCTGGACGCCGACGACTACAACTCCGAACAGATCGAAGAACTGGAAGAGGAACTGCTCGACGCTGCCACCGCTGCCCAAACCGTCGAGGAACTCGACGCCGAAATCCTCGAACTCGCAGACCTGACGACGGTTGCCAAGCAAGTCCGCGACTCCGGCACCGACCGCAAGTGGACCGAGCTCAGCAGAATCCTGCAAGACGAAGCGCTGACCGTCGACGCCAACGGGTGGCCGCGCAAGCTCATCATCTTCACCGAACACCGCGACACCCTCGACTACCTCGCCGGCCGCATCCGGACGTTGATCGGCAAGCCCAACGCCGTACAGGCCATCCACGGCGGGGTGCGCCGCAAGGAACGGCGCATGATCACCGAAGAGTTCACCAAGAACCGCGACTGCCAGATCCTGCTAGCCACCGACGCCGCCGGCGAAGGCCTCAACCTTCAAGCCGCCCACCTGATGGTCAACTACGACCTACCGTGGAACCCCAATCGCATCGAACAGCGCTTCGGCCGAATCCACCGCATCGGCCAAGAAGAAGTCTGCCGGCTATGGAATCTCGTCGCCAGCAACACCCGCGAAGGCGCAGTCTTCGAACGCCTGCTGGAAAAGATCGAAGAACAGCGAAAGGCTTACGGCGGCAAGGTCTTCGATGTTCTCGGCGAGGCTTTTGCCGATACACCTTTACGTGACCTGCTACTAGACGCGATCCGCTACGGTGAGCGCGACGACGTGAAGGCCAAGATGCACGAGGTCATCGACCACAAGGTGGCCGATGGACTGAAAGAGTTGCTCGACGAACGCGCGCTGGCGTCGGATCACCTCGCCGACGCGGATCTCGCCAAGCTTCGCGCCGCCATGGACGAAGCACGTGCCCGCCGTCTACAACCGCACTACATCGAACTCGCATTCAAGGCCGCGTTCACCCGGCTCGGTGGCCGCATCGCCAAACGCGAACGCGGCCGCTACGAGATCGCCAACGTCCCAGCACAAATCAGAGCCAGCAAGTACCAGCCGATCGCGACCAAGTACGACCGAGTCGCCTTCGATCTGGAACACGTGCACTCCGAGGAACTGGCGCGCGCCGACCTGCTCGCGCCAGGACACCCGCTTCATGACGCGGTGATGGACGAAGCTATCCGGCATTTCGGCGGCACTCTCAACAGCGGCACGGTGCTCGTGTCGGCGACGCTGGAGGAGCCCCATCTGCTGGTCGGTGTCGTCGAAGAGGTCGCCGACGCCACCGGTGCCGCAGTGTCCCGACGATTCGGCTACGCCTATGTCGACAGCCTCGGCACCGTGACGCCCGCCGGCCCGGCACCATACCTGGATTGCGTCGCCGCACCCGATACCCCAGCCGTTGCCGCGGCACGACAGTCTCCTTGGCTTACCGAAGCTGAAGATCGCGCAACCAGCTGGATCATCACCACCCAACTGCCCGAGTACCTCACCGAGGTGCAACCCCGCCGAGCGGCAGAACTTGCCAAGGCTCGGGAGCTTGTCGTGAAACGGCTTGAAGGAGAACGTGACCGGCTCCTTCTGGACGCTGCCGTCGCAGCCGAGAAGGAACGCGCGGGCGAGAAGCCGAAAGAGTCGGCTGAGAGCCTTAACCGGAAAGCAGTCGAGCTCGACGCTCGTCTACGCAAACGCCTTGACCTGCTCGACAAGCAGGCGCTGATGTCGACCAAGCCACCGCGCATCATGACGGCCGCACTTGTACTCCCGGTTTCCATGGTGGACGGCGAGTTGCCTGCGTCGGCACCTATGCATGCCAAAGAGACCAAAGAGATCGAGCGTCGAGGTGTCGACCTAGTGATGGCGACGGAACGAACGCTTGGCCGTAAACCGGTCGAACAGGCGTTCAATAACAAGGGGTTCGACATCCTGTCCTCCGATGCCAGCGGTGACACCTACCGCATCGAGGTCAAAGCCCGTCTGGACGGTGCCCCCGACTTCTTCGTTACGCACAACGAGGTGATGGTCGGCAAGAACGCAGCACCCCGCTACCGGCTGGCTTTGGTCAAGGTCGATCCGCGAGGCCCAGGCCATGACCAAGTCCGTTATCTAGACGACCCGTTCGCGTCGACGGATCTTGGCGACTTCGACGCCACCGGCGTCCGCGGTGACTGGAACAAAATGTGGAACAAGGGAACTGAGCCATTCTGATGACGTCCGAGAACCAAGCGCCCAAACGCAAACTGATCGAAGTCGCGCTGCCTTTGGAAGTGATCAACCGAGAGTCAGCTCGCGAAAAGTCGATCCGGCACGGCCACCCGTCCACTCTGCATCTGTGGTGGGCGCGTCGCCCGCTCGCCGCAGCCCGCGCGGTCCTGTTCGCCCAACTCGTCGACGACCCCTCCTCGCATCCCGAGGAATTCCCCACCGAGGAGCTGCAGCGCAAGGAACGCGAACGCCTCCACAAGCTAATCGAGCGCCTGGTCGTCTGGGAGAACATTCAGGACGAGAAGCTACTTGCTGAAGCCCACGCCGAGATCCTGAAGTCCACCGGTGGCAATCCCCCGCCGATCCTAGATCCGTTCGCCGGCGGCGGGACCATCCCTCTAGAGGCGCAGCGACTTGGGCTCGACGCACACGCATCTGACTTGAATCCGGTTGCAGTACTGATCAATAAGGCGCTCATAGAGATTCCGCCGAAATTCGCCGGACAGCCACCCATTCATCCCTATGTTGCCCGTGATCAGCTCGGACACCCGTGGCCCCGCGCCACTGGACTGGCAGAGGATGTACGCCGCTACGGCAAATGGATGCGCGACGAAGCCGACAAGCGCATCGGCCACCTATATCCAAAGGCCACGCTGCCGGACGGTTCGCAGGCGACGGTGATTGCGTGGATCTGGGCGCGGACTGTCACGTGCCCCAACCCCGCTTGTGGCATTGCCATGCCCTTGGTGCGCTCCTGGTGGCTCGCCAAGAAGAAGGGTAAAGAAGCTTTCGTCGTTCCGTCGGTCGCCGACGGCAAAGTGCACTTCAGCATTGGCCACGACCCGAAAAGCGCGCCTACCAGTGAGACCGACGGCACTGTCGGGCGCACGGGTGCGGTCTGCATCGGCTGCCAATCGGCGGTGGAGCTGAACTACATCCGTGCAGAGAGCCGAGCCGGCCGAATGGCTGCCCAGCTGATGGCGACTGTCGCGGAAGGCGGCCGCACCCGCTTGTACTTAGCACCTACGCCGGCGCACGAAGCTGCGGCAGCCGTTGCCGTTCCCGATGATGTGCCCGCGGGCGAGTTATTCGACTGGCCCGGGCGCATCAATGTCGTCCGCTACGGCCTTACATCGTTCTCCGATCTCTTTACTCCGCGACAGCTAACCGCGCTCACCACATTCAGCGACCTAGTGACCGAAGCCCGCGACCGTGTGCTGTCCGACGCACTCGCCACAGGCATGCCCGAAGGCGACCGCCTCGAAGCCGGCGGCACGGGGGCAGCCTCGTACGCCGACGCCGTAGCGACGTATCTTGGTTTCACACAAAGCAAGATGACAAATCTGTCCTCCTCAATCACCACTTGGATGAGCGACCGCGGAGCGTTCAGAGAAACATTTGCGCGTCAGGCGATACCGATGGCATGGGACTTCGCCGAGGCAAATACACTTTCCGATGCGGGCGGAGGGTGGAAAACCTTCCTCGATAAGCAAGCAAAGGCAATCCAATTTCTGCCTACTGGGAGCGGCGAGGCTCACCAAGCGGATGCAGCGCGGCGATCATTTTCCGGTTTGCTGATAAGCACTGACCCGCCCTACTACGACAACATCGGCTACTCCGATCTGTCTGACTTCTTTTACGTATGGTTGCGCCGATCACTTCGTCCCATTGCACCGCAGCTTCTCTCGACAATGCTCGTTCCCAAAGCTGAAGAACTCGTGGCGAACCCATATCGGCATGACGGAAAGGGTGGCGCCAAGAAATTCTTCGAGAGCGGCTTCAGTTCGGTGTTTCGTTCGGCGCGACAATCCGCTATCGCCAACTTCCCCATCACTGTGTACTACGCATTCCGGCAGAGCGAGGCCGACGAATCAGGCCAGGCTTCGACCGGTTGGGAAACGTTGTTGGAAAGCATGATTCGTTCTTCTTGGGAAGTAACCGCCACCTGGCCTATCCGAACTGAGGGAGCCGGACGGCTACTCGCGAAAGATACGAATGCACTAGCGTCCTCGATTGTATTGGCGCTGCGACCGCGACCCCAAGACGCACCACCGACAGACCGCCGTCAGTTTGTCGAGATGCTCAAGGCGGAACTCCCTGCCGCCCTGAAGGAACTTCAGCAAGGCGCGATTGCACCGGTCGATCTTCCGCAAGCCGCTATCGGTCCCGGTATGGCAGTGTTCTCCCGCTATTCGGCGGTGCTCGAACCCGACGGGTCCAAAATGTCGGTGCGCTCTGCGTTGGCCCGCATCAATGAGATACTCGACCAGGTACTCAATGAGCAGGAGGGCGACTTCGATTCGACCAGCCGGTTCGCGATCGCCTGGTATCGCCAGCATGGCTACGGCACTGGGACTTTCGGGGACGCGAACAACCTCGCCAACGCCCGTAATACCACCGTCGATGCAATGGACCGCGGCGGAATTCTGATCAGTCGGGCCGGCAAAGTCCAACTCATCAGGCCGTCAGAGCTGAGCACGGACTACGACATTCTCGGGGGCCTCCACACCAGCAACTGGGAGGCGCTGCACCACCTGATCAGGAAGCTCGAAGGCGAGGGTATCAGCGCGGCTGGTGATTTCTTGCGCACCGCATTGAGTCGCCCCGACGGCACCGTCGACGCCGACCTCATCAAAGAGCTGGCGCACCTCTTGTTCCGCATCGCAGAGAGCAATGCCTGGACCAAAGACGCGTTGAGCTTCAACACTCTGGTGACCAGTTGGCCCGAGATATCCGATGCCGCACGAACGGATACGCCTGCAAGCAGCTCGCAGAGTGCATTCGACTTCGATGAAGAGGACGACTGACATGGGATTCCTGACACCAATGTACGAGTTGGGGGAGTATCTGAAGTGGACTCGCTCCGGTGAGATCCAGTTACCGGACTTCCAGCGCGGATACAAATGGGAAGACGAACGCATCCGTCAGCTCTTGGTGACGGTGCTGCGCGGACATCCGATGGGTGCGGTCATGCTGCTGAAGACCGGCAACTCACAGGTGCGGTTCAAGCCGCGCGCCATCGAGGGTGTTCACCTCGCCCCAGGCACCGAGGCGAAGTACCTTCTGTTGGACGGGCAGCAGCGTCTGACATCGCTGACGCAAGCCCTCAGCGGGAACGGTGTGGTTGCAACGAAAGACAGCCGCGGACGATTGCTCGACCGACGCTACTTCGTCCACATGGAAACGGCGCTGAGCGACCCGAACCGCGTTGACGAGGCGGTGATCTCGGTACCGGCTGACGGCGTCGTTCGGTCGAACTTCGGCAAAGACGTGGAGCTCGATCTCAGCGACCAGGGCAAGCAACACGAGCACGGCTACTTCCCGCTGAACCTGCTCTACGGGGACTACATGAGCTGGATCCTGGAACTGCAGAACCCAGCGCTAGGCAAGCACTTTCATGACAAGTTCATCAAGCAGTCGACCACCTACGACATCCCCGCGATCATCTTGGACGAGGACACCGACAAGGCGGCCGTGGCCACCGTCTTCGAGAAGGTGAACATTGGTGGCCTGCCCCTCAACGTGTTCGAACTGCTCACCGCCGTCTTCGCCGGCGACGCCGACTACTACGGCAAGAGCGGCGAAGACTTCCGGCTCAACGACGACTGGCGGGAGACCCAACTCAAGTGGTCGTCATACCCGGTCTTGGCGGCCGTCGAGAACACCGACTTCCTACAAGCGGTCACCATGCTTACCACCCGCCAACGCCATCTCGCCGACACCTCCGACCGGCCGCCGGCCATCTCGGCCAAGCGCGAGGACGTCCTGAAGCTGACCTTGAGCGACTATCTACAATGGCGTGAACCTCTGCGCGAGGCATTCATCTGGGCATCAACATTCTTGGCTGACCGGCACATCTTTGCTCGACGAGACGTGCCCTACCCCAAACAACTGGTTCCGCTGGCCGCCATCAAGGTGGTGCTGGGCAAACAGGCAGATCTGATCAGTGTGAGTGAGCGTCTCGTCCGCTGGTTCTGGTGTGGCGTGCTCGGCGAACTCTACGGCTCTGCAATCGAATCACGGTTCGCCCGTGACATCGAGATGGTTCCGTCCTGGGCCACCGACGGCTCCGCGTCGGTGCCGAGGACCGTACAGGACGCCAGCTTCACCGAGTCCCGTCTGCACTCGCTGCGCACGCGCAATGCGGCAGCCTACAAAGGCATCGCGGCACTCATCCTGGCCGGAGGTGCGCGGGACTGGATGGAGGACAAAGCGCTCGACAAGGTTCAGTACGTCGACCTCGCGGTCGACATCCATCACATCTTCCCCCAGAAGTGGTGCGACACCAACGGCATCGATGCCGAGCACCGGGAGAGCATCGTCAACAAGACGACGATCAGCGCGCGAACCAACCGCACAATCGGCGGTGTCGCCCCGTCTGCGTACCTTCCGGTGATCGAGGCGCGAGCGCAGATTGACTCGACTCACCTCGACGGCCTTGTGGCCACTCACCTTATCCCGGCCGACTTCCTCCGCCAGGACCACTTCGAGAACTTCTTCCGTACGCGGCGCGAATCGCTGTGCGAGCTGGTCGAAAAGGCGATCGGTAAGGCCGTGCAGCGAGACATCGACTTGGGATTCGCCGACGAAGACTCGGCACAGTTTGAGCCCGAGGAGTTTCCCAACGACGCAGGCATGGAGAACGACTGATGGCGCTAAGCAACCGCGACCGCATCGACCGCATGTTTCAGACGATGGCACCGCCGCTGGATGACTTCATCGCTTCGGTGATCGGGCAGGGCGATCCAGCACTCGGAGCGGCCTGGACGAAACTGGTTCAACTCAAGGATGGGAAGAAGGGCGCGCCGTCGGACAAGACCTACAACCCGCTCGACCCTCAGGTCCAATTCCGCATCCTCACCGAAACGAACATCACCAACGGTTTCAAGCCGGGTTGGTACCCATTCAGCCAAACACTGGGCAAAGCCGGGGAGTCCTTCGCCATCGAACTCCGCGAAGTCCGCAACACGTGGGCCCACAACGGCACCTTCAGCGATGACGACGCCTACCGCGCGTTGGACACCGGCGAGCGACTGCTCAAGCTCATCGGAGCGGCCAAGGAGGCCGACGAGGTTCACGCCATCCGCCTCAACCTGCGCCGTGTCACCGCCGACAAAGACGACAAGAAGACACTCAGAGCCGCCGTCGACAACCCCGAGGCTGCGGGCCTCAAGCCCTGGCGCGAAGTGCTGCCACCCCACCACGACGTCGCTACCGGAAACTTCGCCGCCTCCGAATTTGCCGCCGACCTTTATAAAGTCGCCTTCGGCGGCGAGAAGGATTCCGGCTATGCCGACGCGGTTGAGTTCTTTCGCCGCACCTACCTCACCGAAGGCCTGACCGACCTCGTCGGCCGCGCAGTTCGCCGGCTCTCCGGCGACGACAACGCACCGCCTGTTATCAACCTGCAGACCAACTTCGGTGGCGGCAAGACACATTCGATGCTCGCACTGTGGCACGTCGCCGCAGGACTGCCCGTCGGGCAGTTCCCCCAGGACACCCAGGAACTGCTGACCAAGAACGGCTACACCGGTGCCAAGGTCAACCGGGTCGCCATCGTCGGCAACCACTTCAGCCCGGCCGGCACGACCAAGGACGACGGCACCCACGTCAACACCATCTGGGGCGAGCTCGCCTGGCAACTCGGAGGCGCCGAGGCCTACGCCCTGGTCGCCAAGGCCGACGGAGATCGCACCACACCCGGGGAGGCGCTCCACGACCTGCTCGCGAAGTACTCCCCCGCGGTCATCCTGATCGACGAATGGGTCGCCTACGCCCGCTCGCTCGTCGGCCGCGACGACCTGGCCGGCGGTACCTTCGACGACCAGTTCACCTTCGCACAATCGCTCACCGAGGCTGGCAAAGGTACTCGCGGTGTCCTGCTGGTCATTTCGATCCCCGCGTCGGAAACAGGTGACGATTCCGACAAGATCGTCGCCGGCAACGCCGAAGAAGTCGGTGGCGCGCACGGCCTCGAAGCACTCAAAAGGTTGCAGAATGTTGTGCGTCGCGTCGCCGAACAATGGCGCCCCGCCTCCTCAGCCGAGGCGTACCAGATCGTCAGGCAACGCCTCTTCGTCCAAGCTGATGGAGCTGCACTGGCGTCGATCGGAGCCACCGCGCGTGCCTACGTCGATATGTACCGCAAGTACACCGACGATTTCCCCCGCGAATCCCGTGACACCACCTACGAAGACCGGATCAAACGGACATACCCCATCCATCCGGAGTTGTTCGACCGGCTCTACGAAGAGTGGTCTTCGCTGGAGCGTTTCCAGCGCACCCGAGGCGTGCTGCGGTTAATGAGCACCGTCATTCACGCGCTGTGGACTGGTGAGGACGCCTCGCCCTTGATCATGCCCGGGTCCATCCCGCTGTCCACAGCCAACGTGAACGCCGAACTCACCCAGTACCTGCAGGATTCGTGGAAAGCTATTATCGACGCCGATGTCGACGGGCCAACCTCCGAACCTGCGCGCATCGATAAGGAGAAGCCCGTCTTCGGTCAGCGGTCGCTGACCAAGCGGCTGGCCCGCACGGTGTTCTTCGGTGCCGCCCCCACCATCGGGTCGGCTCATAAGGGCCTCGAAACCCAGCGGGTCTTCCTGGGTACAGCGGTCCCGGGTGATGTTCCTGGGAACTTCCATTCTGCGCTCACCCAACTTGGCGACCGAGCCACCTACTTCTACTCCGGGTCTGGCAAGTACTGGTACGACCTGCAGGCCAACATCACCCGCACCGCCAAGGACCAGGCGGAGCGACTGCATAAGGAAGATGTCTGGGCCGAAATCGCCCGTCGCCTGCAAGGGCAGGCCAAGACTCGTGGCGACTTCGCAGGTGTGCATGTGTGCCCCGAATCGAACGCGGATATCCCCGACACCGACGAAGCCCGACTGGTAATACTGCATCCGAAGGTGGCGCACAAACGCGGATCGGACTCACCTGCCAAGGCATTCGCCCAGAAGGCAACTGAGCAGCGTGGGACCGCCAATCGGACCAACCGCAACATGCTGGTGTTCTTGGCAGCCGACGACGCGCGACTTGAGGAACTCGATGCCGCTGCGCGCGACTACCTCGGGTGGTCACACGTGCTTACCAACGAGGCCGACCTGGATCTCACCCAGAACCAGAAAAATCAAGCGTCCACTCGGCAGGCGCAAGCCGACCAGACGGTGAAGTCGCGTCTGCTGCAGACATTTACGTGGGCACTGGTCCCGTCACAACCCGATGCGAGCGCTCCGTTCGTTGTGCGGGAAACAAAGGTCGAAGGCCAGGCGGAGTCGCTGGCTGAGCGGGTCTCCCGCCGGCTCGGAAACGACGGTGATCTTTCCGTCCGCCAAGCCGCGGTGACGATTCGCCTCGCGATCAATAAGGTGCCACAGATCTGGAAGGACGGTCACGTCGCCCTCGGCGCGCTGTGGGGGCTGTATTGCCAGTATCCGTACATGCCGCGCCTACGGGATCGGCGTGTTCTGGAGGAGGGCGTGCTCGACCTTCCGATGATCTGGGAAACCGACGCGTTTGCCCTGGCAACCGGCATCGACGCTGCCACAGGACGGTTTGTCGGACTCTGGATCCCCGGAGACACGAATTCAGCACCTAGTCCGGCGGACTCGCTGCTCTTGGTGCGTCCCGACGTCGCGATCCATCAGCGAGAGCACGAGAAACCAAATGAAACGGGTTCCGACACCGACACTGAAACCGGAGAGGGCACCGGGACGGGAACTGGGACTGGGACAAGCGCCGGAACTGGAACCGGCCCCGGCCCTATCGATATCGCGTTCACGCGGTTCTACGGAGTCAAGACGCTCAGCTCGGACAAGATCGCGATGGACTTCAAGAACATCGCCGATGAGGTGATCGCCAACCTTCGGGAACAGGGCATCAACCTGATCGTGAAGATCGAGATCGAAGCGGTCGACGCAACAGGCTTTGATGAGAACAAGATTCGTACGGTGTCGGAGAACGCGAAGACCTTGAAGTTTGACCAGTCGGGGTTCGAGTCGGCTTGATCGCGAATATGCAGGGAAACGGCACGGGAGCTCCTTATGCGTGACCTCGGCCTGGATCCAGATGCCTTCAAAAAGCTTCTTACTAACACGCAGCAGCCGCGCCACGTTCTCATCAACGTGTCAGCCCAGTTCGTAGCACAGCTCGGCCCAGAGCTTGGGATAGCGTTTCGACGCTGCTACATCACTGACGATGCCGTTTCCCGCCGGATAGCAGAGGCGAAGGTGACTCGGCGCGAAATTATCGCTGTGAAGCTACCTGATCGCGGAGCTGTCATGGCAGGCGATTTCGGTGAGATCCTCACGTCACTCGTCCAAGCCGTCGAAGATCACCCTACTGAAGTGCTGGACCCGCGAAAGTGGAGGCTTAAGAACGACCGGACCAAAGCCGCACCGCGGTCGGACGTCGTTCAGTTCGTATTGCCGACATGGCCAGATGCATCCTCAGAGGACCGTCTAATTTGTTCCGAAGTCAAGACCAAATCCACTTCCAGCAACAATTCTCCGATCCTGCAAGCGATAGCAGATTCCGAAAAGGATAGTGACGGCAGACTCGTCAAAACCCTTGTGTGGCTGCGTGAACGTGCGTTGGATACCGGGCTAGAAACTGTTTCTGTCGATCAACTGAATCGCTTCATTGAAGCGATCGACCATCCCCCAGCCGAGCGCGAGTTTCGCGCGGTGGCTGTTGTTTGCGGAGGTCTTGTTGAATCCGAGCTGGAGGGTCTTGACCTTCCGGATACAGAGGACCGAGCTGTCATTCTTATCGTCGTGCCCGACCTTAAGCAGAATTATGAAGCGGTATACGACTCGATTCTTGATGGTCTCGAGGATACCGATTCGGAATGAGACAAGTTCTACGACGCTGGATAGCTGATTCCGATACTCGCTTCGCCGTTGACGATTTCAGACTTCAACTGCAGCTAAGTGAGCTGACTTACCTCAACGACCGCACACTGGACCTCTATTATTCGTTGGTCGGCGAGCTATTCGACATGTTACGTGCAGATACAACTGACCGAGAAGCCTGGGCCACATTAGGGAGGGCGTTTGCATCCATAAGCCGAGAGCTTCGGCGGGATGGCCATCGGGACTCACTGTTCTTCGGCGCGGTTGCTTTCTACTGCGGAGGATTTCCCGCATCTGCCACTCTGACCATGCGTCAAACTCGCTCTGGCGACTGGGATGACGAAATCTACCTGGCCTGCTACGACATGCTGTCACGCCCGGCGGCGCCGAATTCCGAGAGTGTCAGAGACCTGATTGCGAGCGTCCGCAGCGGCGAAGTCGCGGTGATTTCCGCAGCTGTCGAAGAAGCAGAGCGGGAAGCACTTGCCGCACTGCAGGAAGGTCCTGACGAATGGGTCCCGCGACAGATCCGCGCTGCACTACTCCGCAACTTTCAGGAAACCAATCTCCGAGCAGTCTTGCCAGACGGTACCAACGCTCAGTGGAACCCGTTGGTGTCATCGTTTCTCGATCGGAGGCAAGCGGTTTGGGACTTTTTCCCATCGCAGATCGAAGCCATCGAAGCCGGCCTGCTGAGCACGTCTGATACCTACGCGCTTCAGATGCCTACTGGAGCCGGCAAGACTGCGCTTGCGGAGACACTCCTCTTCAGTCACCTCACCAGGAACGCGGAGGCCAAATCGGTTCTGCTGGTGCCCTATCGCGCGCTGGCGCGCGAACTGCGCCAGACGGTCGGTAGGAATCTGACTCGGATGGGCATGCAGACTCGGGCTGTTTACGGAGGCACCGTGCCCACCCCAGAAGAGGGCGAGGCGCTCGATTCTGTGCGCGTGATAATCGCCACACCTGAAGCGTTGATGGGTTTGCTTGGTGCACAACCGGAGATCGCTGCCGAGATATCACTCGTGGTGTGCGATGAAGGTCATCTGCTGGCTGACGACTCACGTGGTGTCAGTCTTGAACTACTACTGGCCCGTCTACGTGCGCGCACACCCAGCCCACGTACAGTGTTCGTGTCAGCCATCGTGCCAAATATTGAAGAGATCAACGCATGGCTCGGCGGGACGGACGCTACGGTAGTACGGAGCACCTACAGGCCAGCGATCGCCGAGTACGCCATACTTCGACCACAAGGCTCCGGTCGTCGGAGAACCGTTGCCCTTGAGTTTCAGGAACTCTCAGCTGCCGTGCCTGCGCATACATTGCCAGGATTTCTAGACCTCGCGGACTTTGAATTCACGAACACGTCGACAGGTCGGACGAACACTTACGACTACGGGTCAAAGAAGACTCAGGCGATCGCAGCGGCTCGCAAGGCACTCGCAATGGGCACCGTCGCTGTTTTCGCGGCAACCAAAACCGGCAACCAAGGCGTGATCGGGCTTGCCGACGAGCTCATTTCACAGGTCGGAAGCGATCTTCCTCTGCCCGAACCAGCTTCGTACACAAGCGATTCCGCGCTTGTCGCCGACGCCGTCCAATACATGAACCAAGAGTACGGATCTGATTGGACAGGGAGCCGAGCCCTCCAGGCTGGGGTGGTCGTTCACCACGGGGACCTGCCGCAAGAGACACGCGAGGTACTCGAAGAGCTTCTGTCGGAAGGCCACCTAGCAATGGTGCTTTGCACCAGCACACTCGCAGAAGGTGTCAACCTCCCAATCCGCACGCTGATCCTGTATTCGGTCACGCGTGGATCTGCATCTGGCGAATCCACTCCGATGCTGGCGCGCGATATTAAGAACCTTGTGGGCCGCGCGGGTCGCGCCGGAAGCTCGACACGTGGATTGGTGATCTGCGCTAATGAAGGTCAATGGCGTCATATCCGGCCGGTCGCCGAGAATGCGCCGGGCGAGCCGGTCGCGGGTGCACTCATCGAGCTCCTGCGGCGCCTAGAGAACGCACTGGCAAGACAACCCCAAGATCTAAATAATGACGCACTTGAAGAAACGCCCCAACTACTCTCTCTGGTAGATGGGATTGACGCTGCGTTGGTCGAGCTAATTCGTGAGGAGCTAGGAGACGAAGAGTTTCTAGCGATCGCGGCATCGCTTGCGGAGGAGACATTTGCAGCTCAACAGGCTGACGGCCCGCAGCACGATCTCCTGCTTGAAGTGTTCCGCATGCGCGCGACAAGGCTGCTAGGCATGCGTTCGTCTGGCCGACTTCAATGGGCCCAAGCCACAGGGGGCAGGCCTCGGTTGGTCGACTCCATTATCGACAATCTGTACCCGCAGTACAGCAACTGGCTCACAGTGGAGTCGCCTCTCGACGATGAACTACTGGACGCATTGCTCCAATGGTCTTTCGAACAGACAGGTTTCGCGGACGCTGCCGACGCGGCGTTCAGACAGACCAATGTCGCGGACCCCCGCGCCGCGCTGCGCGCTCTCATCAAGGCATGGCTCGAGGGGAGCACACACGTAGAGATCGCAGAGCGCGTGGGACTCACGGTTGATCAGCTGCTTAGGATTCATACACGCGTCGTTCTGTTCGACTTTGTTACCTTGGTGGAACAAGCAATCGCAGTGCTGGGGCAATACGTCGCACAGCAGGGCAGTGCGCTTTCCACCATCGCTGCGGCATTTGCCGATCACCTTCGGTACGGTGTGCCGAACGCCGTCGCACGAAACTTGATGGGCCAAGGCATGCGCCACAGACGAGCCGCCGTAGAAATGGGTGCACTGCCCGAATTCACCGACAATATCAATATTATGGTCCCACTCGAGTCAATTGCACGGGACGTTCTCCAGGACTCTGAAACGTGGTCATCGCGGTTAGGAACACTGGTCTACCAACGAACAGTCGTCGACGTACGTGTCGATCGCACACCGACCTGACCAGCCAAAGCGACAGTCCGCCCGGGTGACATCCGATTTAGGCGTCGACCGAATGGTGACGGTTTCGTTATCCGGTCCACCTGCAAATCACCAGTTCCTTGCAAATCCTCGCCAAGATACATTTCAATCTATCGCTTCCTACGATGTCAATAGATTCAGTCAGCAGCGATTATCTGAAAAGCGACAAACTCCACACGCCCAACCGTCAATCCGTCGCCTGCTGCTGGCGATGGATGCGCGCGTGCATGCCGCCCCCGTGGATTCGCAGCGACCTCAGTCGGCGGTACTCACGGCGCACTACCGAACCGACTGCCCCCACCGAACTCCCCGCCCTACCCTTAGGCATTACGTCACTGTGACGAAATAGTCGCCAGGCCACGCAGTCGGCGCCTTACCTGCCGTCGCCGCCGCCGGGCGGCCGGATGCCCGAGCGTCGTGTTCCCGACGCTCGGCAACGACACGAGTGCACCCGGCACAAACGGTCGATCCCCTGCCCTCGAGCGCTCCTTCGCTTTACGTCACAGTGACGAAACGCAGCGCTGCTCGTTCCTCCAAACATGTTGATACTCAGCAACTTCACTTGAACCTCTCGCTGACCGTGTCGTTCACAAGTGCGGCCGAACGTCATGTTTAGGATCAGCTCGTCGCGCCGATTGGCAAGGGGGCGGACATGATTTGGACTCTCGGATGGGTCGCCCGTCTCATTGTGTCCACCGCGCTGATGGTGTTTCCGCTGGGCGCGTTCCCGACGGTGACCGCCGAATCCTGCCCAGACGTCGGCGTGGTCTTCGCGAGAGGAACCGCCGAGCGACCGGGCCCCGGCGCCGCGGGCGAGCGATTCGTCAATTCGCTACGGACACAGGCTGCTCCTCGCACGGTGAGCGTGTACGCCGTCAACTATCCCGCCAGCAGTGACTACACCGCCGGTTCAGCGTTCACCAAGAACGTCGTCGACGGCGTCCGCGACGAAGCCAACCACGTCCGCCGCGTGGTGTCCGCGTGCCCGCGAACCGAGATGGTGCTGGGCGGATACTCCCAAGGAGCCGCCGTGACAGCGCTCGTCACGTCGGGCGTGGCGCCGGCCGGTGTGAGCTCGAACGCCATCCCCGCACCCCTGCCGGCGGACATCGCCGAGCACGTGGTCGCCGTGGTCCTCTTCGGCAAACCATCCGGTCCACGGCTACCGAAGTACCGCGTACCGGCTCTTGATGTCGGACCCGCATTCGCCAAGAAATCCCGGGAGCTGTGCGCGCCCGGTGACCAGGTGTGTTCGGGCGGTCGCGGCCCAGGGCCCGGCGTCGCGCACGGGCAGTATGCGGTCAACGGGTTGGCCGATGAAGGGGCAGTCTTTGCCGTGAGTCGGCTCGCGCCGCGATAGCTTGCCCACCCCGACGAGCGCGCACCTAGGTACGGTTTTGCCCGCAGATTCCGTACCAGGATGAGCGCTCGGCGCCGGTAAACCCGGTCACAGCCAGTCGTTGCCCGCGAGATTGAGCTGAGCCACATCGAGGCTGGGCGTAATCCCGGATTGCGGCGCGAGTCCGTGCTTTTCGAGCACGGACCGTAGGGTTTCCGCGGCGTCGATGTTCAGCGGACTGGACACCCACATCGCATACGGAAGGTTGACGAACCGGTTCTCGCGCACCGCCCTGAGGTTCTTGCTCGCCGGGTTGCTTCGCAGCGTCTCGATCTTCTCCTCGACCGACTGGCCCGGGTAGTCGACGAAGACAATGAGGTCCGGGTCCGCCGTCGCGAGCCGCTCCCAGCTCACCGTCGTCCAGGTGTCCCGCACGTCCTCGGTGGCGTTGCGTGCACCGGCCGCGTCGATGATGCCCTGCGGCCCACCGAACACGCCGGACGAAAAGATGGTGTCGGTACCACTGTCGAACAAGAACACCATCGGCTTGTGCTCGGGTTGCGGTGCGGCACGCAGCGCTTCCAGCCTTGCCGCGATGTCGTCGGCACCCCGCGCACCCTGCTCGGCGTCCCCGGTGATGGTCGCGATGTTGCGCAGATCGGTGTCGATGGCCACCCACGGGTCCATGGTGCCGCGGACGGCCTGGCCGTCGATCTGTCGGCACGCTTCAGACAATTGGTAGACGGCAATACCGTGCCCGGCGAGGACTTCCGGCGTGATTCCGCGTTCCTCCCCCATGCCGTAGTTGTAACCCGCGAACAGCACCTGCGGCTTGGCCCCGACGATGTTCTCCAGTGTTGGCTGCGCGGGCGCGACCTCCTTCAAGTCGTCCACCTGCGAACCGAATTCGAGGCGCAGCACATCGACGTCGCGGGCCATCGAGCTGACGGCCACCATCTGCTCCCGAGCCCCGGCGGCCAGGGCGATCGCGATCATGCCGCCGTCGTTGACGAACAGACGTTCGAGTGGCTGGTTAAACGTGACTTCCTCACCGCAGTTGGTGACGGTCACGGTGTCGGTCGCCGCGGCGGGTTCACTCTGCGAGGCGCAACCGGCAACCAGGGCCAGCACGAGGCCGAAGATCGCCGGTCCGGTAAGTCGATGTGTCACTGTCATATTCCTCGTCGTTGGTGGGATGTCGGGTCGGCGTGCGTGAGCAAGAGGTGGGAACGGCCCGTCATGGGGTGCGCGATCACATCGCCGGCGACGTCGAACACCCGCCACAGCAGGTCGGAGTCCAGGACGTCGGTGGGTGGCCCGTGGGCGAATATCCCGCCGTCGGCGACCACCGCCACGGCGTCGAAATGGCGTAGCACCAAGTCCAAGTCGTGCATCGCGGCGATGACCGTGCAGTCGAGGTCGTCGAGGATCTGCATGAACCTCAGCCGCCATGCAGCATCGAGGTGGTTGGTGGGTTCGTCGAGCACGAGTACCGACGTGCGCTGAGCCAACGCCCGCGCGAGCACGACGCGATGGCGCTCCCCACCCGACAACTGTGTGCAGGGCCGCTCACCCCACCCGCCCAGGCCGACGGCGCGCAGCGCGTCGTCGATGATGTCACGCTCCCCGACCACCGCCGCCGCCCACGGATTCCGGTACGGGGTGCGTCCCAGCCCCACCGCTTCAGCCACCGTCAGTTCACCCGACGGCCGCTCTTCCTGCCCGACCACGGCGATGCTGCGCGCCCGGCGGCGGGCGGGCATCCGGTGCAGGTCCGCACCGTCGATCCGGACCGTTCCGTCCGCCGGAACGTCGAGGCCCGAAAGCGCCCGCAGCAGCGTCGTTTTACCCGCGCCGTTCGGGCCGACCACCGCCAGCCGAGTCGCCGCGGGAACGATCAGGTCCACGCGGGACACGATGGTTCTGGCGCCGCGGCGACACTCGACGCCGTGGGCGCTGAGCGAGCCCGCGCTCATGAGTTGTTTCCGAATTCGTAACGGCGACGGCCCATCAGGAACAGGAACACCGGTGCGCCGATCAGTCCGGTGACGATGCCCAACGGCATCTCCCGCGGCGCCGCCATCTCCCGCGAGACCACATCCACCCACACCAGAAACAGCGCCCCGGCGCACACGGTCACCGGCAGCATCGCACGATGAGTGGCGCCCACGATCAGCCGCGCCGCATGCGGCACGATCAGCCCGACGAACCCGATGCCGCCGGAAACAGCCACCAGCACACCCACCAGCACGCCCTGAATCATGAACAGCGCGTTGCGAAGCCCTCGCACCGGCACACCCAGCGAGATGGCGGTGTCCGAGCCCGCCGCATAGGCGTCCAGCCACGAATGGATCAGCATCGCCCCGACCAGGGAGATCAGCACCACCGCGCCCGCGAGGGGGACCTTGGCCCAGGTGGCTCCTGCAACGCTGCCGAGCATCCAGAACATCACGCTTTCGGCGGCGTGCGGGTCACCGGCGGTGAACACCAGCAGCGACGACAACGCCATGAACGCCGAGGACAGCACCACCCCCGACAGGATCAGCCGCAGTGCGGTGAGCCCACCTTGGGCACGGGCCACCCAGTACACGGTCAGCGTCGCCACGACCGCACCCAGCAGGGCCCCTCCCGACAACGCCCAGATTCCCAGCGCGGAAAGCACACCCAGCGTCATCACCGCCGTGGCGCCCACCGCCGCACCGGCCGACACGCCCAGAAGATACGGTTCGGCCAGCGGGTTGCGCACCAGTGCCTGCATCAGAGCGCCGGCCAGCGCCAGACCCGCCCCCACGATCGCCGCCAGTATCGAGCGCGGCAGCCGCAGGTCCCAGATGATGACGTCGAAACCCGCATCGCGTTCGGCTCCGGTGAAGCGGCCGACTACCGTGCGCCAGACGTCATCGAGCGGAATGTCTTCGGCCCCAAAAGCGACCGAGACCACGATGCTCACCATCGTGAGCAGCCCGAGCACCACGGTCAACGGAAGAAACGGCACGCGTCGAACGGTGGGTACGGGCGAGTCGGCTGCGCGGCGTGATGTCGTCTCGGTGACGGTCACGGGCACCGCATCCGAAATTCACACCTTGGCCAGGTGATCAGCAAGTCTGCCTCTTATGCCGGGGTATCTGTGCGCGAGACACCTGTGGACTCAACCGAGAACGGCAGGTCTTCGGACTCGGGATGTGCCGAACTCGACGCCTTCCCGGACGCCTGTAGTGGCGTCCAGTGACCTATGTCGAGCCCATCTCCCATACCGCTGCGCGCCAGTCCCGGAGTCTCACCGGGTTCCCTGACACCCGCACATAGCACGGATGCGACCGCTCTCAACGGCCGAGACTACCAAGCACGACCTCGCACCTGAGCGCATACCCATTTGCTGGCGCCAACATTTCGCGCCAGCTAACCTTTGAACTGTCCTGAGGAGACCGCATGTTCAAGCTCTTCGCGATCGTTGCCGCGTCCGCGGCGCTGACGTTCGGCGAGGCCCCGACCGCCACGGCCCAACCCGACCCGAAGGTGCCCAACGGAGAGGCCAACTGGTGCCCGGGCGGTCAGAAGTCGGGATACGGCGGGCAGCGCTACTGCCTCGGAGAACCGTTCCCCGACGGATCGTTCTATTCCCAGACCTGGAGCTTCGGCGCGGGCGGTCCTTTCGCGCCGGGCTCATGGCACCGCACCGCCTCGTGCAGCGCGTGGGTCAACGGTCAGATCCAGGGCGGTCTGCCCTACGGCGGTGTTCCCGAATGCGGCGGCGGTCCGCGGGTCATCCACTTCTAGTTGTCGGGAATCGGTGTCTGCTGATACAGCACCAGCCGCCATCCGTTCTCGGTGCGGTGATACGTGCTCGCCATCGCAGCCACGAAAGGCGGTGCGTCGTCGCGGCGGGCGCTTCCCGTGTACACCAGGATCGCGGTGTCGGCGTCGACCTCGACAAGCCGGACGTCGCTGATGTCGTAGGAGTGCCACGGCGGCGACTGCGACAGCGACGACACCACCGCCGCGCGGTCGAGCACCATGCCGTTCGCCACCACCATCAACGCGTCGGGCAACATGACCGCGCCGTAGAACTCCGACCCGGTGGAGTTGCACAGCGACTCCCAGCCGGCGCGCTCCAGTTCCAGCAGGATGCTCTGCAGTTGTTCAGCCATGCCCAACCGGATACCCGCTTCGCCTAGATTCGTCGCCAGGAGGCACCAATGGGCATCGAGACCGACGTGGCGGTGATCGGCGCCGGGCTCGCCGGGCTGACCGCCGCACGCAAATTGCACCGCGCCGGGGTCGGCGTCGTCGTACTGGAGGCCCGCGACCGAGTCGGCGGGCGGACGTTGAATCATCACCTCGGTGACCGGTTCGGCGACGCGGTCGTCGAGGTCGGTGGCCAGTGGATCGGTCCCGGCCACCACCGCGTTCGCGCGTTGATCGACGAGTTGGGTCTCACCACGTTCGACACCCACGACGAGGGCGCCAAGTTGTGGGAGTACGACGGCCGCGTGCGCCGCTACCGCGGCGAGGTGCCCAAGGCCGGGCCGCTGGAACTGGCCGACGTGCAGCTCGCCCTGACCCGGCTGGAACGGATGGCGCGCCGGGTCGATCCGGCCGCCCCCTGGCGCGCCGAACGTGCCGCCGACTGGGACCGTCAGACCGTGGCCTCGTGGGTGCGGCGCCACGTGCGAACGTCGCTGGGCCGGGCCTTCATCGGGTTGGCGTGTGAAGCCGTCTGGGCCGCGGACGCCGCCGACCTGTCACTTCTGCACCTGTTGACCTATACCAGTTCGAACAACGGTCTGACCCAACTCATCTCGACGCGCGGCGGAGCTCAACAGACCCGCATCGTGGGCGGGTCGCAGCAGATTTCCTCGACGATGGCCGCCGAGCTCGGCGACGCGGTCCGATTGGACTGCGCGGTGCGCGAAGTCAGCCGACGCGACGCCGTCGAGGTGGTCACCGACACGGCGACGGTGCGGGCCAGGCGGGTCATCGTGGCGATGAGCCCGACGCTGGCTGGACGCCTCGCCTACCGTGAACCGCTGCCCGCCGACCGTGACCAGCTCACCCAGCGCATGCCGAACGGCTCGGTGATCAAATGCATGGCGGTGTACGACGAACCGTTCTGGCGCACCGACGGCCTGTCCGGACAAGGGGTTTCGCTCAGCGGGCCGGTGAAGGTGTTCTTCGACAACTCGCCGCCGTCCGGTACCCCCGGTGTGCTGCTGGGGTTCCTCGAGGGCAACCAGGCTCGGACGTTCGCTCGCCTCGATGCGGTCGCCCGCCGCCGGGCCGTGGTCGATTCCTTCATCCGGATGTTCGGCGCGCGGGCCGCCGACCCCGTCGACTACGTCGAAAAGGTATGGGCCGCCGACGAATGGACGCGCGGATGTTACGGCGCCGTCATGCCCCCCAACACCTGGACCACGCACGGGCAGGCGCTGCGTCCACCCGTCGGCCCCATCCACTGGGCCGGTGCGGAAGTCGCGGTGCAGTCGATGGGCTACATGGACGGCGCGGTGTCCTCGGGCGAACGTGCGGCCGCCGAGGTGCTCGCCACGCTCTGATGCGCGAGCACATCACCAGCGCAGTAGCGCGGCGACTCCGCTGGCGTCGCCGAGGATTCCGGTGGCCGCGCCTTCGACAGGGCTGATCCGGGCCCTGGTCTCCAGCGCTCGCTCGATCAACCGCTCGGTGAAGCGCGGGTCAGCCGTGCCATCCTCCGGCCCGACCTCCTCACCGCCGTACAACGCACCGTCGCCGCCGACGGTACCGGCGTATCTGACCTCCGGGTCGTACACCAGGTGCGCGACCCGCCCAGCGTTCAACGCGGCGGCCACCTCCGACAACCCCACCGCTGCGGCACCCGTCCCGGCCGCGTCGCGCACTCGACTCAACAGCCCTCTCTCCCGCTCGGCGTGCTGGTCGTGCGCCCATTTCGTGACGGTCGTCGCCAACGCCGCGTCATCCAGGCCACTGAGCACGCGACTATCGGCAAACACTTTGTCGCGCAGCGGTTGCGGGAACTTCGATGTCGCCGACTCGGTCAACCGGTCACCGCCGCTGACCAGGATGCGCTCCCAACGACGCTCGTCGGCCAACTTCGCGGCCGCCTCGATGACCTCATCGACGAACCGCTCGGTCTGAACCCGCTCACGGGACTGACGCTGTTCACGTTTGGGTGAGTTGAACTGGCCTGCCGGCCCGCCGCCGAGGTGTCCCGCGCGCTCGTGCGGCGCCTGCACGTAGTCCTGCTCCAACGTGGATAGCGAGTGCAGCGAGCCCAGCCGCCATTCGGATATCCGGGCCTGGTCCGCGCCGACGACGACAACGCCGGCCGGGCGGCCTTCGTCGAGCATTTCGAGCAACGGGTGCAGGAACGGGCCGTCACCCAGGACCAGCCGGTTGGACACCGGCATCGCGCTGTGCAACTGCAGTGTCCAGTCGCTGTCCAGCGCCACGAACGCCATGCGGCTACGGCCGGACCCGAAGGGCGCCGTCAGATGCTCCATGTGCGGCCATAGCCGCTCGAGCGCGGCCACCACCGCGCCGCTGTGGTCGGATTCGGACTCACCCAACCGCCGTTGCAGTTCGCGATACCGATTCTTCAGATCGATTGCGGTGCCACGCAGATTGGGATCGTCTCTGGCATCGGTGTCCAGATAGACCGACAACACGCCGAGCTCGTCGGTCTGGCGCGAGAGATCGCGCAAACTGTCTTCGTCGAGTCGTTCGAGGGATTCCACCATGCACCGCCTTACTCGGTCGCTTTGAATCACACGTCCTTCAGTCCTACCCGATTCCGAGCGCTCCCATTCCGTGACAGAATCGCGGTGTGAATCCGCTGGGACGTCACCGGGTGATGCTGTTCGCCGTGTTCGCCGCGGCCGTGGCCATCGCGGGTTGCACCACCGACTCGTCGACCGTCACTACGTCGACGGTCACGGTCACCGAGCCGCCGTCCACCTCCACATCCATGTCCGTACCCGCCGAAACCACGCGCGACTTCCCGGTCGGCCCGTTCAGCGCGGTGCGCCTGCAGGCCCACTACGACCTCGTCGTCGACATCGGCAGCCCGGCATCGGTGCGCGCAGAAGGCGATCCGGAAGCGCTGGACCTGCTCGACATCCACACCGAGGGTGACACGCTGGTCGCCGCGGTCAAGCCGAATGTCTCGTGGCCGGACAACGCTCGCGTCACCGTCACCGCGACCACCCCGACGCTGAGCGCCGCCGCCCTCGACGGCTCGGGCGATCTGCGGATCGGCGCGGTCTCCGCCGAGACCCTGACGCTCGAACACGGCGGCTCGGGTCGACTCGAGGCACCGGATCTGACCGTCGGCGAGATCCGTATCTCGTCGTCGGGTTCCGGCGCCGTTCGCGCGGGCGGAAGCGCCGACGACGCCGACATCCGCCTCGCGGGTAGCGGCAAGGCGGAGTTGGGCACGCTCACGGTCAAGCGCGCCGAAGTATCGCTCTCCGGCAGCGGCAGCCTGAACCTCGAAGCCACCGAACGCGTCAACGGAAGCCTGTCCGGTTCCGGCGGGGCGCAAATCACCGGCGGGGCGCAATGTTCCATCGCGAGTACCGGGTCCGGCTCGGCCACCTGCACCTAGCCTCCACGACACAGCGCACCGCTAGCATCGATGGATGGCCGAGCGCGAAACCCTTTGGGGGTGGGACCTCGAACAGCCGACGGCCGATCCCGCCGAGGGCCACCTCGGCAACGAATCCGACGAGCCGACCACCGATCCGCTTCCTGTCGTCGTCCCCGATCAAGACACCCAGCAGCGAAACCTCGAGACACCCGCCCCACAGTTCAGTTACTCCGACGCGTTCATCAATCAGCGTCCCGGCTCCCCGATCAGTTCACTGACGTTCAAGGCCCCGCCGCCGCCCTGGTACCGCAAGAAGCCGGCGATGATCGCCATGCTGGTTGTCCTGATCGCCGCCGTGACGCTGGTCGTCGTGCCGCTGTGGCCGCGTGGCGCCGCCCCGGGTGCCGACGACTCTGTGGGCGTGGCGCCGACGACGCCGCAGCCCGCCCCGACCGGCCAGCCGACGCTGACCAGCGCGCCCGCTCCGCCACCACCCCCGCCACCAGCGCCGCCTCCCCCGCCTCCGCCCCCGGCGGACGAGGGCGCACCGGCGGTCACGCGCCAATATCCGGTGTCCCCACCCGCGGCGGGCCCCGAGGTCGGCAGCAGACCCGAGCTGGGAGTGACCCGGCCGCCGATCAGCGTGGCCCCCGAGTCGCGCACACCACCGACCTCGGCGACGGTGGGCGACGGCCGCAGAAAACGTGGCGGCTTCTGGTGATCCGCCCGTGCCTAGTCGGAGTTGAGATGGTCCGGGAACGGGCGGTTCGTGAAGTCGATCTGCGCGTCGGGGTTGGCGATCGCGGTCGTCGTCGCGGAACCGAACGCCCCTTGGTGGTCGAACAGCGACGCGGTGCCCACGGCGACTCCGTCAGACGCCCAGTGCGAGTCGCCCTGCACGCAGATCCAGTCGTCGAGCGGCAACCGTGACAGCGCCACCGTCAGATCCCCGTTGATGTAACCCATGCCCTCGGTGCCGAGATTGGTCACCAGGCTGGTCCCCTCGGCGACCATGACCGCCTGAACGAAGGGCGAGTTCTTCTCTCCTGCAACGACATTGATGGGGTTTTGGTGAAACCGCTTGCGGGACTGGTTTTGGTGCGCGGCCGGGCTACGCGTCCAGCCCGCGTCGTCGCTGCCCACGAACGGAAGCGGCGAATCGTCCGGCAGTGGCGGAGTCGGCGCGGAGGTCGGCGCCGTCCACGGGCGCCCGGGCGGCGCCGTCGAGCGTCGATACTGGACCAGCGTCGCACGCGCCACCGCGCGTCCGTCCTGCAGGACGTCGCATTCGGCGTTGCGTATCCGGCGGCCGTCACGCACCAGTCGCACGTCGATGGTGGTGGCCACCCGACGCGCCGCGCGAAACAGGTCCACCGTCAGCCGGGCGGGGATGAACTCCTCAGACCCGCAGTCGTTCTCGAGCGCCCAGGCCGCCAGACCGACCACCGCGGGCCCGTTGAGGTGGTCGTCGCCCCATTGGCTCAGCGCAAACCGTGTCGGGGCGAACACACCCGGCTCGACCTGGGTGAAATGCGTGGGTTCTTCGTGCACCAGCGCATCCTCGCACAGCGGCTGCCGCGCACTGCGACTCAGACGCGTACGGCGCGCACCGCCCACACCGCGTGGCGTCGCTTTCCGTGCCCGCTGACCGCGGCCTCGCCGAACCCGGCCTCCCGGCAGTGCGCCGCAAACGACTCCGCCTGCTGGCGAGTCCATCCGTGGCTGGCCATCCCGGTGGCTCCGACGGGAACCTGACGCTCGATGGCGACCAGTCGGCCACCCGGCTTCAACACCCGGCGCGCCTCGGCCAGACCGCGCTCGACGTCCTGCCAGTGGTGCACCGTGGCCAGCGACCACCACACGGTGGCGAACCCGTCGGCCACCGGCACTTCCTCGGCGGTGCCGACGCGCCACTCCACGTCGCCGTGCCGAGCACGGGTGAAGATCCGGGCCAGTTTCAACATCACCGGAGCAGGGTCGACGCCGACGGCGTGGGCACCGCGGCGGGCCGCCTCTCTGACCGCGCCGCCCGGTCCGCTCCCGACGTCAACCACCACATCGCCCTGCCCGACGCCTGCGAGGTCGGCGGCCAGCCGTGCGTTGGCGCGGCCCATCATCAGCAGAACCAGGCCGATGACGGTGCCGGCGACACCCGAGAACCCGGGGTGGTCGGCGTGATGGTTGACCGGTAGTGCTTCTGATCCACCCGTTGATTCGCCCATCACCCGAGCTTGCCGGGTGACACCGGGGCGGCGTCAAGAGTCGGTGTCTGTGGCACGGCGGACCCACGGCCATGTCATCGCCGCCCACACCGACACCACCAGCGCGCCGGCCACCAACAGATACCACGGCCACGGCCCCATCACGTCCAGCAGCGATGCGGTGGCGGGTTTGCCGTTGAGGAAGCCGTAGTTGGCGCCCGCGACACTGTTGAACGTCATCGTGACCGCCACCCACGACAACGTCGCCGCCACCACGAAGCCGTAGCTGCGCCACCCCGGCCGCATGCCCCGCCCCCACGTCAGGTAGATCGCCGCCCACACGACGAGCAGGTGGATCGACCAGAACGCCAGAAACCGGTAGTGCGGGAAGTCCGGTCCGGTCAGCGCCGGGGAGATCAGCGCCTGCACGCTGAGCACCAGGCCCCAGTAGTAGGTCAGCGCGTACGCCCACCGCTTCTGCGACCACCAGGCGTAGGCGGTGACCATCGTGGCGAAATCCGTCAGGTGCAGCGGCATCGACCACCGCACGTCGAACGGAAACAGCGCGTAGAGGAACACCCCGGCGTAGATCGCCGCGGTCAGCGCGCCCACGATGCGCCCGAAGCGCCGCGCCTGCGCCGGGGTCTGCCGACGCCCGCGTCGCACCAGCCACACCGCACCGGCCGCGAACAGCACGAGCATCGCCCAGTGCGACGGGCCATACGCCGTGAAGTCTGTATGCATGGTGGTGTCATCATTCTGACGATCCACCCGCAGGCATAATCGGGAAGAACCAAGATGTACTAACGATCGGAGGGGTGCGTGGTCGAGACCGAGGCGGAACGGTCGACCACTCCCCGTCCCGGACTGCTGATCGCCTGCCTGAGCATCGTCGTGCTCACCGTCGCCGTTCTGCAGACCGCGGTGGTCCCGGTGCTGGCGATCATCGCCCAGCAGCTCGACGTGTCGATCGTGGGCGCCAGTTGGGCGGTCACCGGCAACCTGCTGGCCGCGGTGGCCGCGACCCCGTTGATCGGCAGGCTCGCCGATCTGCACAGCAAGAAGAAGATCCTGCTCATCGTGCTGGTCATCGTGTTGGCCGGTTCGCTGCTGGCCGCCACCACGACGTCGTTGCCGCTGCTGATCGTCGGCCGCGTCCTTCAGGCGGTGTCCTTCGCGTTGTATCCGGTGTGCATCGCGATCCTTCGCCAGGAGCTTCCCCCCGAGCGGCTGCTGTCGGCGATGGCGGTGCTGTCCGGGACGTTGGGCTTCGGCGGCGGCACCGGGCTGGTCGTGGTCGGGCTGCTGATGAGCGGCGATGCCCACTATCACCGGGTGTTCTGGCTGTGCACGGGCTTCACGCTGCTCGTGATCGCCATCGTGGTGGCCGCGGTCCCCGACCGGCCGCGCAGCGCCAGTGGAACCATCGACTGGCTCGGCGCCGCCGGACTCGCCGCCGGGCTGTCGGCGGTGCTGTTGGCGATCAGCCAGGGTGAGGAGTGGGGCTGGAGCTCACCGGCCACCCTGGGCAGCGCGGCGGGCGGGGCGGCGATGCTGGTCGGGTGGTGGCGCTGGGAGCGGCGGGTCAGGCAGCCGCTGGTCTCCATAGCGATGTTGACCAAGCGGCCGATCCTGCTGACCAATCTCGCGACCATCTTCGTCGGGATGGGCCTGTACTTCGCCTTCCTGGGACTCACGCTGTTCGTGCAGATTCCGAGCGGCGCCGCGGGATACGGCTTCACCGCGACGGTGCTGGAAGCCAGTGTCGTCTACCTGTTGCCCGGCGCGTTCGCCGGCTTCGTGATCGCGATCGTCAGCGGGCGGTTCATCGACCGATTCGGCGCGCGGCCGGTTCTTCTCGTCGCCACCACCGCGGGAATCGCCGGCTTCCTGTTCATCGCGTTCGCGCATTCGGCCACCTGGCAGATCATCATCGCGAGCATCCTGGCCAACGGCTACATCAGCCTGGGCTACGGCGCGCTGCCCGCGCTGGTGGTCAGCGAGGTCGACGCGGGTGAGACCGGGGTGGCCACCGGGATGAACGCGATCGCGCGCACGATCGGCAGTTCGGTGTCGGCCGCGCTCGTCGCGATGCTGCTCAGCCGCTACATCGCGGGCACCATGGTGCCGTTGGAGAGCAGCTTCTTCGCGATCTTCATCGGCGGTGCGGTGACCGCCGCGCTGGCGATGGTGCTGGTCGCGTTCTCCCGGCCCAGCACCGACCGACCCGACGAGTCGGTGGAGGCACGCGTCGAGACCCGTGCCATGAACCACGAGTGGGGCTAGTAAAGCGCCGCGAGGTTGGACACCGACCTGCGCACGTCGGACTCCAGCACCTTGGCGACCAGTCGGCCCACCGGGGTGCTGAGCAACCCGCCTGACAGGTCAGCGATGACCTGAAAAGTGCTGCCCCGCGGGTCATCACGAACACACAGCGTCAACGAGATCCGGATTCCGGGCCGGCCCCTGCCGACCATCTCGATCAGCTTCGGTTCGTCGTAGCGAGTCACCCGCCAGTGAATGACGTTGCGGAAGCCCTTGACCTTGATGCACGAGGACACGCAGGTCCCCGGTTCCAGTTCGCTGGGGACCTCGCTGCGCCAGCCGTCGAAGATCGTCAACCACTCGTCGAAGCGGCGCAGATCCGAAGCCAGCGACCAGGCCTGCTCCGGGCTCAGCTCCGATGAGACCGCCACGTCTACTTTCGCCATGGCACAGCACTACCCCGCCGGGCCCGCCCGGTAAACGACGACGGCCTGCCGCTTCGCGGAATCTCGCGGTTTCGCCGGAAACAGGCGAGGGATTCCATTGTGGAAATGTAAATTCGTCACGGAATCGCTTGCGAAGGCGGAGCTGATCAGCGATTGTTTTACCCACAGCTTCGACGCTGCAGGTGAGGAGGACCGCCCTGACCGGCTCACACACCACCGCCGTGCCACATCAGGCGGCTCAGCACGAGGCACCCCGTCCCAGGGGCAGACCTGTCATCGAGATCGATCACGTCACCAAGCGCTTCGCCGACTGCGTGGCGGTCACCGAGGCGGACTTCTCCATCGGCTCGGGCGAGTTCTTCTCGCTGCTCGGCCCGTCCGGTTGCGGCAAGACGACAACGCTGCGGATGATCGCCGGGTTCGAGAGCCCGACTGAGGGCGCCATCCGCCTCGAAGGCGTCGACGTGTCGCGGGTCCCGCCGCACAAGCGCAACGTGAACACGGTGTTTCAGCACTACGCGCTGTTCCCGCACATGACGGTGTGGGACAACGTGGCCTACGGTCCGCGCAGCAAGAAGAAGGACAAGGGCGAGATCCGCCGACGGGTCGACGAGTTGCTCGACATCGTGCGGCTCACCGATTTCGCCGAGCGCCGGCCGGCCCAATTGTCCGGCGGCCAACAGCAGCGGGTCGCACTGGCGCGCGCGCTGGTGAACTATCCGAGTGCCCTGCTGCTCGACGAACCGTTGGGCGCACTGGATCTCAAGCTGCGCCAGGTGATGCAGTTCGAGCTCAAACGCATCCAGCGCGAGGTCGGGATCACGTTCGTCTACGTGACCCACGACCAGGAGGAAGCGTTGACGATGAGTGACCGGATCGCGGTGATGAACGCGGGCAACGTCGACCAGATCGGCACGCCGACCGAGATCTACGACCGCCCCTCGACGGTGTTCGTCGCCGGGTTCATCGGGCAGGCCAACCTGTGGTCGGGGCGGCAGACCGGCCGCGCCAACCGTGACTTCGTCGAGGTCGAGGTGCTCGGCACGACGTTGAAGGCCCGCCCCGGCGACATCACGATCGAACCGGGTGGCCAGGCCACGCTGATGGTGCGGCCCGAACGGGTGCAGGTCTCTGTGCTGTCCTCGGGCCCGCCGACCGGCGACGTCGCGGCGGTGCGGGCCACGGTGACGGATCTGACGTTTCAAGGCCCGGTGGTGCGACTGTCGCTGGCCGCCGCCGACGAGTCCACGATTGTGGCGCACATCGGTCCCGAGCAGCACCTTCCGCTGTTGCGGCCCGGCGACGAGGTGTATGTCAGCTGGGCGCCCGACGCGTCACTGGTGCTACCCGCCGCCGACATTCCCACCGCCGAGGACCTCCAAGAGATGCTCGACGACTCCTGACCGTCGACGACCGCAATTCCCTTCTCGCACATCGACGAAAGGCTCGCGATGCCCCCCAACACCCCGGAAGCCCTCGCCCGACTCGCGGCCAACCGGACGTCGCGCCGTCGGTTCATCGGCGGCAGCGCGACCGCGGCGGCCGCGTTCGCGCTCGGCTCGTCGGTGCTCGCGGCCTGCGGGTCCGAGCAGGGCAGCGCGCCGAGTCCGTCGGCTCCGCCCGACGAGGGCGGTGCGGCCAGCGGCGAACTGCGGGTGTCGAACTGGCCGCTCTACATGGCCGACGGGTTCATCGCGGCGTTCCAGACCGCCTCCGGCATCACGGTGGACTACAAAGAGGACTTCAACGACAACGAGCAGTGGTTCGCCAAGAACAAGGAACCGTTGTCGCGCAAGCAGGACATCGGCGCGGACCTGGTGGTGCCCACCGAGTTCATGGCGGCGCGGATTCACAATCTCGGCTGGCTCAACGAGATTCGTGACGCCCGGGTGCCCAACAAGAAGAACCTGCGCCAAGACCTGCTCGACTCGAAGGTCGATCCCGGCCGCAAGGTGACCGCCCCCTACATGACCGGCATGGTCGGGCTGGCCTACAACAGGGCCGCCACCGGACGCCCGATCACCAAGATCGAGGACCTGTGGGATCCCGCGTTTCGGGCTCGGGTCAGCCTGCTCTCAGACACCCAGGACGGGTTGGGCATGGTCATGCTCTCGCAGGGCAATTCGCCTGAGGACCCGACGACCGAAGCCGTGCAACAGGCCGTCGATCTGATCCGCGAGCAGAAGGACAGCGGGCAGATTCGCAGGTTCACCGGCAACGATTACGCCGACGATCTCGCTGCGGGCAACATCGCTGTGGCCCAGGCATATTCGGGCGACGTCGTCCAACTCAAGGCGGACAATCCCGACCTGGACTTCATCGTCCCCGAAGCCGGTGGCACCTGGTTCATCGACACGATGGTCATCCCCTACACCACGCAGAACCAGGCGGCCGCCGAGGCGTGGATCGACTACATCTACGACCGGGCCAACTACGCGAAACTCATTGCGTACACGCAGTTCGTGCCGGTGTTGTCCGAGATGACCGACGAGCTCAAGAAGGTCGACCCCAACGCGGCGAGCAACCCGCTGATCAACCCGCCGGATTCGATGCTGAACAACCTGAAGTCCTGGGCGGCGCTCACCGACGAGCAGACACAGGAGTACAACACGGCCTATGCCGCGGTGACCGGCGGCTGAGCCATGGCCGGCGTCGCGGGCAGCACCCGGGAGCGGAGCAAGGTCGCCCCGTACTTGATGATCCTGCCCGCGCTGGCCTATCTCGCGGTCTTCTTCGTCATTCCGTTCGTGTCGTTGGCGGGTACGTCGCTGTCGACGTCGGGCGGATCGGTGTACCTACCGACGCTGACGTTCGCCTGGGACTTCGGCAACTATCTCGACGCGTTCAGCACCTACCGCGAACAGATCATCCGGTCGTTCACCTACGCGCTGGCGGCGACCGTGCTGTGCCTGCTGCTCGCGTTCCCGCTGGCCTACGTCATCGCGTTCAAGGCGGGCCGGTTCAAGAACCTTCTTCTGGGTTTGGTGATCCTGCCGTTCTTCGTGACGTTCTTGATCCGGACCATCGCGTGGAAGACGATTCTGGCCGACGAGGGCTGGGTGGTCAGCACGCTCGGGGCGGTCGGGTTGCTCCCCGAAGAGGGCCGGTTGCTGTCCACGAGCTGGGCCGTCATCGGCGGGCTGACCTACAACTGGATCATCTTCATGATCCTGCCGCTCTACGTCAGCCTGGAGAAGATCGATCCCCGGTTGATCGAGGCGTCGAAGGATCTGTACTCGTCGAATGTGCGCAGCTTCCGCAAAGTCATTCTGCCGCTTGCCATGCCGGGCGTGCTGGCGGGCAGTCTGCTGGTGTTCATCCCCGCGGTCGGTGATTTCATCAACGCCGACTACCTCGGCAGCACGCAGACCAAGATGATCGGCAACGTCATCCAGAAGCAGTTCCTGGTGGTCAAGGACTACCCCGCCGCGGCCGCGCTGAGCTTGGTGCTGATGCTCACCATTCTCGCCGGCGTCCTGCTCTACACCCGCGCACTCGGCACGGAGGACCTGGTATGACGACACAGGCTCTGGATTCCGCGACCAGCCCGGCTGCGGCCAACTCTGTTCGGGGACACCCTAAATGGGGTGATCTGCTGCTACGGGTCGTCGCGGGTCTGGTTTTGCTGTACCTGTTCGTTCCGATCTTCGTGATCATCCTGTTCTCGTTCAACCAACCGGCGGGCAAGTTCAACTACACCTGGCAGGGATTCACCCTCGACAATTGGGCCGACCCGTTCAAGTACCCGGCGCTGACCGAAGCGCTCAAGCTCAGCCTGAACGTCGCGGCGGTGTCCACCGCCGTCGCGCTGGTGCTGGGCACGTTGGTGGCGATCGCCCTTGTCCGGCAGCGGTGGCGCGGCAAACGGGCGGTCGACACGTTCCTGGTGCTGCCGCTGACGGCGCCCGAGGTGGTGATGGGCGCCGCCCTGCTGACCCTGTTCCTCGACCTCGGCTGGGCCACCGGCTACACGACGATCGTCATCGCGCACATCGCGTTCGAGGTGAGCTTCATCGCCATGACCGTGCGCGCGCGGGTGCGTGGGTTCGACTGGACGCTCGAAGACGCGTCGATGGATCTGGGCGCCAGCCCGACCCGCACGTTCTTCAAGGTGACGCTGCCGCTGATCGTGCCGGGCATCGTCGCCGCGGCCATGTTGTCGTTCGCGCTGTCGCTCGACGACTTCATCATCACCTATTTTGTCAGCGGGTCCACGGTGACCTATCCGCTGTATGTGAACGCGGCGGTGAAGGCGGCGGTGCCGCCTCAGATCAACGTGCTCGCCACGGCGATCCTGGTGGTCAGCCTGACCCTGCTGGTCACCGGTACGCTATACCGTCGCAAGTCCTCTGGGAGCGGGCGGGTCTGAGGGCGACCACTCAGCCGACCTCGACGGGCACCGCGGGCGGACGTGCACCGCTGCGGGCGGCGCCGATTCCGGCGAGCACCACGAAGCAGATTCCGACGACGGCGGCGACGCCGGGCACCTGGCGCAGGACGATGAGACCGACGATCATCGCGAAGGCCGGTTCCATGGCCATCAACGTGCCGAACGCCGCGGTGGTCAGCCGGCGTAACGCCAGAAGCTCCAACGCGAACGGCACCATGGGCAGCAGGATCGCCAGACCGACGCCGATCAGCAGAATCTCCGGCGTCATCCGCGGCAGCACGGCGGGGCCGACGGTCGCGGTGGCCACCAGCGCGGCCACCGGCATCGAGACCGCCAGCGCGTTGATCCCCGCCACCTCGTCACCGACGCGCTGTGTGAGCAAGATGTAGCAGGCCCAGCACACCGCCGCGGCGAGCGCGAACAGCACGCCGACCGGATCGACGGCCCCGCTCCACGGCTGCGTCAGCAGCAGCACCCCGGCCGCCGCGATCCCCGGCCACACGAACCGTTGTCTGCCCCGGCCCAGGGCCACCGCGACGCCGAGCGGGCCGAGATACTCCAGGGCGCTGGCGGTGCCCAGTTCAATCCTGTCCAGTGCCGCCATGAACAGCAGCGTGATGGCCGCGGTGACCACGCCGAGCACCACGCACATCGTGAAACTCCTGCGGGTGAACGCCGACGGCCTGGGCCGCACGATCACCAGCAGCAACAGCCCGGCCCATGCCAGCCGCAGCCAGGCCGCTCCCTCCACGCCGATCCTGTCGATCAGCGTCACCGCGATCGCCAGGCCGACCTGGACGCACAACATCGCCGTCATCGCCATGGCGGCGCCGGTGCGCGCCTGGCTCGCGGTCATCACAGCATTGAACGGCACCGCAACCCGCGGCGTCCACGCGATTTGAACGGCGAGCCTCGGTCAGGCAGCTGGCCTGGGGCGGGCGCGTCGGTGCGTGTCGGCCGACCACAGATGGCCACAGTCCGAGCACTGCAGGTGCACGAGCGCGCCCCGGTTGCTCAGCAGGTACTGCCAGTGCGTGTCGCAGTTCTTGCGGACCCGGCAGTCCCCGCAGCCGGCGGCATGGTCGCAGCGGGGGCACGGCAGCCACGCCCGTCGGGCCCGGTCAGCGGTGGGATCGATCGGGAACATCACGACCGGTCCGGCAGCATGCCCGCGCGGACCAGGTCGTCGTAGATCCGCTGCTGCTCGTCGTCGAGATCGGAATACAACATGTCGTAGGCCTGCTGCTCGGCCGCGAGCACCGCGACCGGATCCCAGCGGTCACCGATTGCCTCGACCACCGCGGCACGTCTGCGCACCTCATCACGGGTGAGGTCGTACGCGAAGTCGAGGTCAGACATAAGCGGCGAGGATGCCGTGCGAAGGCCCGGCCACGCAATGAATGAGGTCACACTAATGCCGCGAAATTCGTCACAGCCTTCGAAGCCATTGCTGCTGGCGACGCACGAACTCGGCGTCCACCACCGCGCCGTGGCCGGGAACGTAGCGGGCGTCGTCGCCGCCGGCCTCCAGCAGACGCGTCAATGTCGCGGGCCACGCGGCGGCGTCGGAGCCGGTCTGCACGACCGGATCACCGGACTCCTCGACCAGATCGCCGCAGAACACCACACGGACCTCGGTCCCGGCCACGATCGCGATGAGGTCGTGGTCGGTGTGGCCGCGGCCGGGGTGCCTGATCGCCACGGTGCGGCCCCCGAGGTCGATGTCGGCCGCCCAGACCTCGTGCTGGGGCGGACGCAGCGCGGCGAGTGCGGCGTCGACCTCGCCCGGATCTGCGCCGTGCCGCAGGGCGTCGGCCCGTAACGCGGTGGCTTCTCGGGTCATCGTGGTCGCGACCGGCGGAGCGCAATAGACGGCGGCAGCGAATGCCGACGCCCCGAGAATGTGGTCGAAATCGTTGTGGGTCAACAGGATATGGCTGACATCGCGGCCGCTCAGAGCCTGCGCATCGGCCCTGAGCGCACGGCCTTCGGTGAGTGTGGTGCCAGTGTCGATGAGAAGCGCGCCGGTGCCGCCCCACACCAGCCCGATCGTGACGTCCAGGAAAGGCAGGCGGCAGCGAAACACCCCGTCATCCAGTTGTTCCCATTCGAAGTTCACGACCTTCATCCTTACGACGGCCACGGTTGCTCGGCAACCACGTCCCCAATCCGGCACGCCGGATGAATGTGGCTGGGACAATCGCACATGTGGACAGCGAAGGTCCGGGCGCCGAAAAGCGTTGGGACAACGACCGCAACGAAACCCCGGCCCAGCGGCTCGACCGCAACTGGTCACACCTGCTGCAGGAGTTGCGGGTAGCACAGACCGGGGTCCAGTTGCTGACCGGCTTTCTGCTCATCCTGCCGTTCACCGATCATTTCGATCAGCTCGACGCCGTCATGCGGGTCGTCTACCTGGCGACGGTGGCGTGCCTGATCGGCGCGACGGTGTTGCTCATCGCGCCGGTCAACATGCATCGGATGCTGTTTCGGCGCCGCCGCCTGAAGACGGTGGTGGCCACCTCGCACGCCTTGGCCGTCACCGGCACGCTGTTGCTGGGCATCGCGCTGGCCGGCGTCGCCGCGATCGTGTTCGACACCGTCGCGGGTCGGCCCGCGGCGTGGGTGGCCATGGCGGGCACCCTGGCCGCTCTCAGTACCTTCTGGTATGTCCTGCCGCTGCGGGGACGAGCCACGCGAGACCCGTACTGACGACGTTTGTCACCACACCGGCGGGGGAACCCATGGCCCATGTTGATCCGACGTATAGCCCGTCCGATGTTGTCAGCGGTTTTCGTGGCCCGGGGCGTCGACGCCCTGCGCAGCCCGAAACCGGCCGCCGACGCAGCGCGTCCGACCCTCGAGGGACTCAGCAAATTGCCCGACCCCGTGGGCACCAACGTTCCCGCGGACGCGGAAACGGTGGCCCGGGTCAACGCGGCGGTGCAGATCGGCGGCGGGCTGCTGCTTGCGACCGGCAAGTTGCCGCGGCTGGCCTCCGCCGCGCTCGCATTGAGCGTGGTGCCCGGCAGCCTTGGCGGGCATGCGTTCTGGAGCGAGAGCGATCCGCATCGCAAGGCCGAGGAGCGCCGCGCATTCGTCACCGACGTCAGCCTCATCGGCGGGCTGATCATCGCCGCGGTCGACACCGAGGGCAAGCCGTCGCTGGGCTGGCGAGGACGCCGCGCCGCGCACAAGGTTTCCGAAGCGGTGACCGCGGCGCTTCCGGCGGGTGCGGCCGCCGGGGCCGGTCTGGCCGACAGTCCACTCGCCGAGAAGGTCAGCCACGGGTTGCAGGTCGGCGCCGAACGCGGGCGGGAACTTGCGCACGTCGCACGTGAACGCGCACCGGAGCTGGCCGAGGTCGCCCGCAAGCGGAGCGGCGAACTCGCCGAGGTCGCGCGCGAGCGCGGACCCGTGGTGGCCGAAGAGGTGCGTAAGCGCGGCACGAAGTTCGCCGAAGTCGCCCGTGAACGCGGCGCGGAACTGGCCGAAGTCGCGCGCGAACGCGGGCCCGAGTTCGCCGAGACGGCGCGTGCACAGGCCACCGACCTCGCCGACACCGCACGCAAGCAGGCCAAGCGCAACCGCCGCCGGGTGCGTTCCTGACAGCGGCGGTGGGCTACCGCGGCGTCACGCGATCATCCACAATCCCAGGCTGAGCACGAAGGCCGTCAGCCCGAGCGTGGTCTCCATGACCGTCCACGTCTTGAGGGTCGTCTTCACATCCATGCCGAAGAACCGACTCACCAGCCAGAACCCCGAGTCGTTGACGTGGGACAGCACGGTGGACCCGGCCGCGATGGCGATCACCAGCAAGGTGAGCTGAAGACCGCTCAGATCGGCTTGTGAGGCGGCCGCGCCGAGCAGACCGGCCGTCGTGGTCAACGCCACCGTTGCCGAACCCTGCGCCACGCGAAGCAACGTCGCGACGATGAAAGCCTGCACGATGAGCGAGATTCCCAGGTTTGACAGGGAATCGCTCAGCGCGTCGCCGATACCGCTCAACTCCAGCACGCCGCCGAACATCCCGCCGGCGCCGGTGATCAGGATGATCGAGCAGATCGGCCCCAGCGCGTTGTCGAGAATGGTGCCGACATCGGCCATCGAGTGGTCGCGCAGACCCAGCACCAGGATCGCCACGATCACCGTGATGAGCAGCGCGACCGTCGTGTTGCCCAGCAACATCAGATACTGCGCCCACACCGCGTCGGAGGCGATGGCACCGGCGGTGATCAGCGTGTTCAGCACGGTGTTGAACGAGATCAGCACCAACGGCAGAAGCAACAGCCCCATCACCGTCGCGAAGCTAGGCGGCGTCCGGGTCCGCGTCACCGTTGCGCCGCTCGCGTCGGTGTCATCGGGATTCTCGTCGCGGCCGCCGTTGATGGGCCCGAGCAACGCCTCCGGAACGTCGACATGCACCCGATGGCCAAGTACGCGAGAGACCAGCAGCACGCCGAAATACCATGACACGACCGCGATCGGGATGCCGACGAGAAGAGTGAGCCCGATGTCGGCGTTGAGCGCCTCGGCGGCGGCGACCGGTCCCGGGTGCGGCGGCACCAACGCGTGCATCGCGGCGAAGGCGCCCGCGGCAGGCAGCGCATAGAGCAACAGCGAGCCGCCGAACCGTCGGGCCACGGTCAAGATGATCGGCAGGAAGACGACCAGACCGGCATCGAAGAAGATCGGGAATCCGAACAGCAGCGCCGCGACGCCAAGCGCGGCGGGCGCGCGCTTCTCACCGAACCGGCCGATGAGCGTGTCGGCGAGCACCTGGGCGCCGCCGGTGATCTCGAGAAGCCGTCCGATCATGATGCCGAAACCCACAAGCAGGGCGACAGAACCGATGGTGTCGGCGAAACCGAAGGCGATGGCGTCGGGGATGTCCCCCACCGGGATGCCGGCGGCCAACGCCGTCACCACGCTCACCAGCACCAGTGCCACGAAGGCGTGCAGCTTCACCTTCATGATCAGGAACAGCAGGACGGCGACCGCCGCAGCGGCGATCAGCAGTAGAGCGGTGGCGCCGTATGCCGGCTCGATTGCTTCCACGAGGCCTCCTGACCGGTGGGTGCCTGGATCACTCCGGACGCTTCACGTCTTCTGCTGTGCGCCTGCCGCTTTCGGTGACATAGGCGTCGACGATGGCGTCGACGCTCTGGTCGACGTCGATCTCGACACCGCGCTCGTCGGGTTCGAGCGGTTCGAGCGTCTGGAACTGGGATGCCAACAGTGACGCGGGCATGAAGTGGCCTGGTCGGCTGGCCTGACGCTTGCCGATGACTTCCGGTGTGCCGGCGAGATAGACGAACTCGACATCGGCACAGTGATGGCGCAACTGGTCACGGTACTTGCGCTTCAGCGCCGAGCACGCCATCACGCCGCCGTCGTCGCAGCGGGCGGCCAGCCACTCCCCGATCGCCTCCAGCCACGGATACCGGTCGTCGTCGTTGAGGGCCTCCCCCGACGACATCTTGGCGATGTTGGCCGCCGGGTGGAAATCGTCGGCGTCGGCGAACGGCACCCGCAGCCGCTGCGCCAAGGCGGCCGCGACGGTGGACTTCCCGGACCCCGAGACCCCCATGACGACCAGGGGTGACACCAATTTTCTCACCTACCTGTCGCGGTCCCGTCACATTTCGCCGAACCAATGGCCATAGTCAAGCACGTGGACCGCACCCACCGCGTGCCTTTTCACGCTTCAGGTATGCCTGCCCGTCGAGACCTTTTGTCCGTTCCCAACTCTCGCGATCACGTTGCGGGCCGTCGTCACGGTTGGTTGGCCGGATGGTTAACTGCCACCGTGGACAGGACACCCGATCTCGCGCGCCGATTCTTCAACCGTCTGGAGCCGGTACACGCCGTCACATACTTCGCACCCGAGGCCAGGGCCGGCCTGGACGGGTTGGGCTTCCGTGGCTTCTGGATGGGCTACCTCGCTGCCCGCTCGGCGCCGTTCGGTGTCGTGCCGGCCGAGGTGGTGACCGCAGCGTTCTACAACTTCGCCCCGCACCGGGTGGCGAAGGGATTGCCGGCGGCGTGGGAATTCGCCTCCCCCGCCGATGCATTGCGGGTCCGCGAGCAGACCGCCGTCGCGACGTTGCGCCGCTATGGCGTCGAGGACGACGAGAACACCAGGGCCGCCGCGGACCTCGCCGCCAATGCGGCCCGCAGTGCGTCTCTGGACGGCCGTGCTTTGTTCGCCGCGAATCTCGCGCTGGATTGGCCCGACGAGCCGCTGGCCAAGCTGTGGCATGCCGTCACCCTGCTGCGGGAACACCGCGGCGACGGACACGTGTCACTGCTGGTCGCACATGGCATCTCCGGACGGGAGAGCAATGTCTTTCATGCCGCCTCGGGTCGGGTGCCCAAAGAGATGCTCATGCGCAGCCGCGATTACGACGAGGACCAGTGGAGCCACCATCGCGGTCGTCTCACGCGGCGGGGGCTGGTCACCGAGGGCGACGAACTCACCGATGCGGGGCGAGAACTCAAGCAACGTCTCGAGGACGCCACCGATGCGCTGGCGCTGTCCGCGCTCGATGCGTTGAGTGACGACGAGGTAGAGACGCTGTTTCGGTGTCTCACCCCGATCACCCGCAAGGTGGTCGCCGGCGGCGACGTTCCCGTTGTCACGCCGATGGGCCTGAGCCGCGACGATCTCGACGACGACAGCGCTCGTGGCAGGCCCAGAACATGACGGTGCTCAAATCGATCGGGTTGTTCGTTCTCGCCGCGGTGTTGGAAATCGGCGGGGCGTGGTTGGTGTGGCAGGGCGTGCGCGAACATCGCGGTTGGCTGTGGATGGGTTGCGGCATGATCGCGCTGGGCGCATACGGTTTCGTCGCCGCATTCCAACCCGACGCGCACTTCGGTCGGGTGCTCGCCGCCTACGGCGGTGTCTTCGTCGCCGGGTCGTTGCTGTGGGGAATGGTGGCCGACGGTTTCCGGCCGGACCGGTGGGACGTGACGGGCGCCGGCGTGTGTCTGGCAGGCGTGGCGCTGATCATGTACGCCCCTCGGTGAGCCTGCGCCGACGACGGAACTCTAGGGTTGGCGGTTCCATTCCAGCCAGCCGACACCGGTGCGGCCGTCAGAAGTGGTGACCGCGGCCCAGGCACGCGGAAACTGGCTGGCCCGGCCGTCGGGGGCGGTCAGCAGCACAGGTGCGTGACCACGGACATCGATGGTCACGGTGAGGTCGCTGGGCGTCAACGCCAGCGTTGTCGACAGGGGCAACCCGTTGTCGTCGAATGTCGCCTCGGCGGTGACGGCCCGTAGTTCGACGAGGGGCTCGTTCGGCGGCTGCAGGTAGCCGATGCCGAGCGGGGGCGCACCGGGAATGCGGATGTCGACGCCGTGGATGTGGGTGCCGTCGTCGAGATGCAGAGCGCTCCATACCCATTCCATCGACCACCAATCGCGCACCCCCCAGGAGTGGTCGCGCTGTCCGGGCATACCGGACACGGCAATCTCGCGCCCGTCAATGGTCACTGAACCCGTTACAGTGCAAGGGATCTCGTAGCGCGGCGTGATGCGGTACTGATATCCGACGCCCACCGTCGTCCAGACCAGGTCCATCGCCAGCTGGACGGGGCGGCCCGATTCTCCGCGGAGCAGCCCCGACGGGTCGTCGAAGGCCTGGCCGGTGCCGCGCGCGGTCACGCGGTAGGTCTGCAGTGGCGTGGTGGCATCGAGGGTCAACTCGATGTCGCCGCCGTCGTGCCAGTCGAGAAGGGCGACGGTGGGCATGTCCGGCCCGCACAGCAACACATTCGTCCACCTGATGTCCTCGTTGGGCATCAGGCCCAACCGCACCCATCCGCCGACGCCCTGGCCCGGGTCGACGAAATCGAAGTACCAGCTTTCGTTCCACAATGGCTCGTCGGTGGGCGGATGCGCTGCCTCATCGGCGGCTTGCGGGGCAAGAGGTTGCAGCGCAACGGGTTCCGGCAGTATCGCCAACGCGTCGGTGTCCAGTACGTGCTGACAGTGCCGTTTCAGCAGGGTCATGAACAACTCGTCGCCGCGCTCGGTGCGCTCGACGAGCATCGAGGACACGATCGCCATCAGCACACCAAAGAAGCTCTGCCGGCGTACCCCGTCGCGCACGTCGTCGAGGCGCAGCGGTGCGTCCACCCCCAGGCCGGAGTGATAGGCCGCCAGCAGCGCCTCGTAATTGTCGCGGCGCAACGGATCCGGCAACGCGCAGCCCAGGAAGTACGCGACGTCGGTCATCGCGGGCCCCCAGGTGACGGTCTGCCAGTCCACCACCGTCAGGGGCCGGTCGGCGCCCGCCTGGCCGAACAGCATGTTGTCCAACCGGTAGTCGCCGTGCACCAGACCCTTGGGCCGATCGCTCGCGCTCTCCGCGGCCAGGTATCCGTCGAAGCTCTCGACCAGGCGTTCGCACACGATGCGGTGCTCGGGGGCGATCTGGTCTTGGTAGCGCTCGAGGAAGGCCGCGTACAACTGCGTGACGAGCGCCTGGTCCACCGGGTTGTCGCGGTTGAGCCAGTCCGCCTGCGCCATCGAGTCGTTGCCGAGCGCCGGAGCATGCAGCCGGGCCAACTCGGTCAGTGCCAGCGTGGCCTGCTCGACGGTGGCACCACGAAGTTCGTCGCCGACCACGGCGGGACCCGCATCGCTGATCAACAGGTGAAAGGCGCCGGTGTCGGCGTTGAAGCCGGCGTGGTGGCACGTCGCGATCGGACCCCCGTCCAGGGTCGGCGCGATGTCGGTGTAGAAGCGCACCTCGCGTTCGTAGAGGCCGAGCGACAGGCCCGTCTGCCTGCTCACCGGATCGGTCGCGGCCACCTTCAGCACCACCGAGGACGGCCCCGCGCCGCCGTCGGAGTAGTCCAGGTCGACGCGATAGCACTCGCTCATCTGACCGGTGCCGATGCGCTGATAGTCGAACTTCGAAACGGGCGCGCCGATCGCGGACGTCAACCACTCGACCGACAGGTCAGACGGCCGTTCCACGACGGCAGTGGTGAAAAACGAGGTCACGTCATCCACGCAATCACATCGCTCGTGCGGAAAGCAAAAATATCGGCATCGACAATAATCGCGGAGGACAGCGCAGCAAACGACCGGCGTTTCCGGGCGTCAGCGACCGGCCAGCGAGAAGCCTTCCCAGGCCAGGCGGCGTTCGGCATGCGGGTCGTATTCCACCCGCGGGTTGCGGTCGAAGACCCGCACCGCGCGGTCGTCGTCGGTGTAGGCGGGCCAGTCGTCCGCGGGCGCACCGGTGCGGGCAAAGGTGTGCCAATGTGACTGCACGTCGTTGCTGACCCGCAGCGCGGCACGCCGGTCGCCGGCGGCGGTGAGCAGTCTCCCCAGGCCGCTTCGATAGACATCGAACACGGCCAACAACTCGGTGGCGTGGGTGGCTCCCATCCCCGACCACCGCAGAGTGCGTGGCGCGTAGTCGTAGCGGTACAGATACGTCGGAACGTGGCGGCTGTGGGCCTCGGCGATCTGCCACACCGCGGAACCGAACGCGAAGTCACCGCCGAACTGGATGCACGCCGCGGGATCCGGATAACCCGGGTATGCCGATGTAATGCGTGCCCGCACATCGGGTTCCGCGTCGGCGAGCAAGCGTTCGATCATCGGTTCGGTCATCGGCAGCAGCTTGAGGAACCGGCCGAACAGCCTGGCCTCCTCGGCGTTGCTGCCGACGATCAACGGCACCCGGTGCGCCTTGCCGGCACGCATCGCGTCCACCGGGTCCAGCGGCAGGTACTCGGTGTCCGAGGTGGGGCCCGCCGCAAACGCGCCGAGCATCTCGCGTTGCCCCAGTTTGAGCAGCCGTTCGAAAGCCGACACCAGTTCGGAGGGACGCGCCGCCATCACCGCGTTCGCGCCGTCGTCCTTGCCGGCGCCGAGCAGTCCGGCGAACTTTTCGGCGTATTCGGCCGCGATCGCTGGGGTACGCACCATACCGGCCGCCGGGCTCTCCGAAATCGCCTGAGCGAACAGTCCTTCGGCGGCAGGGACCGCCACCAGCGTGGCCACCGCATGCGCACCGGCGCTCTCGCCGAAGATGGTGACGTTGTCGGGGTCACCGCCGAACACCGCGATGTTCTTGCGCACCCATTGCAGCGCCATCACCAGATCGCGCAGATACAGGTTGTCGTCGAAGGTGTGGTCGGCGTTGGACAGCGTCGACAGGTCCAGGCATCCCAGCGCGCCCAAACGGTAGTTCACCGAGACGTACACACAGCCCTGCCGGGCCAACGCCGCCCCGTCGTAGATCGGGGTGGCCGAACTGCCCATGAAGTAGCCGCCGCCGTGGATGAACACCATCACCGGCAGCGCCCGGTCGGCACCGCCTTCGGGGGCGACGACGTTGAGCGTCAGGCAGTCCTCACTCATCGGCTGGTACTTGCCGGGCGCGAGCAGCGTGTATCTGCGCTGTTGCGGTGCGCAGTTGCCCACGCTGTGGCAGTAGCGCACGCCCGGCCACGGCTGGACCGGCTGTGGAGCGCGCAGTCGCAGGGCGCCTACCGGCGGGTGGGCGTAGGGAATCGCCCGCCAACGACTCACCCCGTCGCGGGTGAATCCCTCGACGGTGCCGGACGCGATCGTCGCGCGGACCGTGTTTTCGTGCATGGGATCTGACCGTAGCGAATGACCGTGCGCGGCCGCGCCTCGACGGCACACCCGGATCGGCCCGCTAGCCTGGCCGGTATGCGAATGGCTGCGCTGATCGCCGTTTCTCTGCTCCTCGCAGGATGTTCACAGTCGGTCGGCGGCCAAGCCGAACGCATCGAACCGATCCCGCCGAGCTCGAGCCGATCCGACACCACCACGACGTCGCCCACCACGACGACCCAGCAGGTCAGGCCCCCCGGGCCCGCCGCGCCCGTCGGCGACGTCATCGCCTTCATCGAAGCGGGTGAGCAGGCCGACCCCGCCGACTATCACACCGCGACACGCGAGGGTGTGACCACAGATCTGGGCGAGGACGTCGCGTTCGCCACCCCGTCGGGCAAGACGAACTGCATGACCGACAGCACGCACAGCGACGGCGCGCTGGCCTGTCTGGTGGATCTGGTCGACCCGCCGCCGCGGCCCGAGGACGCCTACGGCGAATGGAAGGGCGGGTGGGTCGACTACGACGGCACCAGCGTCACGGTCGGTTCGGTGCACGGAGATCCGGGCCGGTTCATCGCCGGGCTGGGACCCGATCTGTCCTACGGCCAGACGCTGAGGTTCGGCGACTACGGATGCCGCGCCGACCCCGCCGGGCTGTTCTGTGCCAATTACGCGCACAGGTCGGCGGTGAAGTTCAGCGACGCGGGCGTCGAACCGTTCGGCTGCCTGCAACCGGTCCCCGCCCCGCCGCAGATCGGCGAGAAGTTCAGCTGCTGAGCCAGGGCCCAGCAGGTTCAGCGCCAGCCGTCGGCCGCCTTGGCCGCCCGCAGCAGGGCGTCGCACAACTTTCGCAACTCGGCGCCGTCCGCTCCTTCGTCGACGGCGGTCGCGACGTCCTCGGCCGCGCATCGGACCTGGTAGATGCGGTCGGACAACTGCGAGGCCTCCTCGGCGCTCAGCACCACCGCGTCGGGGGCCAACTCGGTGCCCTTGACCAGGGCACGCTGCTCGTAGGCGCGCTGACGGCAGGACTGCCTGCAGTACTGCCGCCGCCTGCCCAGCCCGGCGTCGCCGACTTCGCGACCACACCAGCGGCAGGACTGCGGACGACGCCGGGAGCGAATCAGGGTTGTCACGGACCAGACTGTAAACCGACGCGGCTGCGGATCCCGGTATCATCGTCGGTCGAGTCGGGAACTGCGCGCCGTGTCGTTGCGTTGACTATCCAGACAAGACGCGTGGATTGAGGAGTGTTGACGATGGCTGATCGTGTCCTGAGGGGCAGCCGGCTCGGAGCTGTGAGCTACGAGACCGACCGCAACCATGATCTGGCGCCGCGTCAGGTCGCCCGCTACCGCACGGAGAATGGTGAGGAGTTCGACGTCCCGTTCGCCGACGACGCCGAGATTCCACACACCTGGCTGTGCCGCAACGGCCTGGAAGGCACCCTGATCGAGGGTGAGGCGCCGGAGCCCAAGAAGGTCAAGCCGCCGCGCACCCACTGGGACATGCTGCTGGAGCGCCGGTCGATCGAGGAGCTCGACGAACTGCTCAAGGAGCGCCTCGACATCATCAAGGCCAAGCGCCGCGGCAGCTGACGCCGCGGTCGCTCGCGCATCTCGGGTAGGTCGATCAGCGGGTGACGCCGACCCCGCGGGCCCGGTCGAGGCGCCCGCGCAGCCCCCATTCTGCAACCTTGAACAAGGCCTCACGAATGTTGGAGCCGCTCATCTTGGACTGCCCGAACTCGCGTTCGGTGAACGTGATCGGCACCTCCACGACGACGAAGCCGTTGTTGATGGTGCGCCAGGTCAGATCGATCTGGAAGCAGTAGCCCTTGGAGTCCACCGCGGCCAGGTCGATCTTCTCCAGCACTTCGCGCCGGTAGGCGCGGTAGCCGGCCGTGATGTCGTGGATGTCCACGCCCAGCAGCACGCGTGAGTAGCCGTTGGCCGTGCGCGACAGCACCAGTCGCCGCCGCGGCCAGTTACGCACTTCGCCACCCTTGATGTAGCGCGACCCGATGACCAGGTCCGCGCCGCCGTCGATGGCCTCGAGCAGGCGGTGCAGCTGCTCGGGCGGATGGCTGCCGTCGGCGTCCATCTCGACCAGCACCGAGTACTCCCGTTTCAGCCCCCACGCGAATCCGGCCAGGTAGGCCGCGCCCAGACCCGCTTTGGCGGTTCGGTGCATGACGTGCATGCGGTCCGGGTCGCCGAGCGCCAGTTCGTCGGCGAGCATCCCGGTGCCGTCGGGGCTGCCGTCGTCGACGATCAGGATGTGCACCTCCGGGCAGGCGGCGTGGATGCGCCCGACGATCAGCGGAAGGTTCTCCCGCTCGTTGTAGGTGGGGATGATGACCAGAGTGCGTTCACTCGGCCGTGGGGTCCCCTGGCCCGTAGTCATTCGGCTCCTTTGTGGTCGCCGCTGTCGGTCACCGGTCGGCGACGACGCGCGAAAGTCTCATTGTGCAGTATCGCGACGACCGCGGCGCCGACGCCAAGGCCGATGAGCAGTGCCTCGATCAGCGGAGCCCACCGCGTGGCGGCGGTGAGCTGGGTTTTCAGCCGCACCTGCGAATCGAGGTAGGCGGGTTCGAAGAATGCCGTACGGGCCAGTTCGCGGCCGTCGGGCGCGATGACCGCGCTGATCCCGGTGGTGCCGGCGACGACGACGTAGCGGTCGTGCTCGACGGCGCGCAGCTTGCCGAACGCCAGTTGCTGCTCGCTCATCGCCTCGTCGAACGTGGCGTTGTTGGTGGGTACGGCCAGCAGCTCGGCGCCGTTGCGCACCGACTCGCGTGGCGCGCGGTCGAAGATCACCTCCCAGCAGGTGGCCACCCCGATCGGCACGCCGGCGGCGTGTACCACGCCGCTGCCCTGGCCTGGGATGAAGTAGCCGGCGCGGTCGGCGTAGGGCGACAGCAGGCGGAAGAAACCGCGCCAGGGCAGGTATTCGCCGAACGGCTGCACGATCTGCTTGTCGTGGCGGTCGGCGGGCCCGGTCCCGGGGTTCCACACGATCACCGAGTTCGTCGCCGCCGGGTTCTCCGGCGTGTGGCTCGGCGCCGCGACCACCCCACCGACCAGGATCGGGGCGTTGATCGCGGTGGCGGCAGCCGAAATCTGTTGGCTGGCATCGGCATTGGCCAACGGATCGATATCCGAGGAGTTCTCCGGCCAGATCACGAACGCCGGTTGCTGCGCGCGTCCGGCCCGAACGTCGGCGGCCAGACGCATCGTCTCGCGGACGTGGTTGTCGAGCACCGCCCGGCGCTGGGCGTTGAACTCCAGGCCGAGGCGCGGCACGTTACCCTGCACGGCGGCCACGCTGATCGGCGGGTTCTCCCCCGCCCCCACCCCGGACTGCCGCACGTGAGGCCAGGTCAGCGCCGTGACCAGCAGCACGAGGCTGATGCAGATCCCGGGCACGACGACGGCGGGCGGCGGTGCGTGTTCGGTGCCGCCGCGCCGCAACCATCGCGTCACCTCCAGTGTGAGCGCGGTGAGACTGAACCCGGTCACCGCGACCGCGAAGGACAGCAGCGGGGCGCCGCCGAGTTGCGCCAGCGAGAGCAGCGGGCTGTCGGTCTGGCTGAAAGCCACCACGCCCCAGGGGAAACCGCCGAACGGCAGTGTGCACTTCAGCCACTCCTGGGCCGACCACAGACCCGCCAGCCACAGCGGCCAGCCCGGCAACCGCCGCACCACGACCGCGGCCAGACCGAACATGGCCGGAAACAGCGCCTGCACCGCCGAGAGCGCGATCCACGGCACCGCCCCGACCAGCCCGCTGATCCACGGCAGAAGCGGGAGATAAAACACCAGCCCGAACAGGTAGCCGTACCCGAATCCGCCTGCCAGCGTGGTGGATTCACGGGTCAGCACCCAGGCCAACGCGGCCATGGCGAACACCGCCGCAAACCACCAGCCGACCGGCGGGAAGCTCAGGCACAGCAGCACGCCGCCCACGATCGCGGTGATCAGCTGCGGCAACCGGGCCGCCACCGCGCGACCGAACCGCTGCAGGCGCGACGGTTTATCCATGGATGACGACGCCTCGGTGGACCGTCTGCACGCAGCGCGGCAGCGGATCGTCGAGCGTTGGCAGCGCGGGCACTCGTGAGCGCCGATCGGTCGACCAGCGCTGGACGGCGTCGTCGGGGGCGTGTACCTCCAAGTCGCCGGTTTCCCACACCGCGTAGGAGGCCGGCGCACCGGGGACCAGGGTGCCGGCGATCCCGTCGCGAACGCCGGCTGCGCGCCAGGCGCCACGCGTGGCCGCGGCGAATGCGGCGCGGGCCGAAAGCGCGCTGCCTGCCGTCTTGTGCCGGGCGGCCGCGCGCACGGTCTCCCACGGATTCATGGTCGTCACCGGGCTGTCGGAGCCGAAGGCAAGTGGCACGCCTTGGGATGCTAACAGCGCCAACGGGTTCAGCGTCTTCGCCCGGTCGGGGCCGAGGCGTCGGGCGTACATGCCGTCGGCGCCGCCCCACAGCGCGTCGAAATTGGGCTGCACGCTGGCGAACACGCCCCACGACGCCAGCAGGGCCGCCTGATCCTCGGTGACCATCTCGAGGTGCTCGAGCCGATGTCCACACCGGGCGAGCGCGGGTCCGCCGAACTCGGCGGCGACCTGTCTCAGCGCCTCCACGACGGCGGTGACCGCCGCGTCGCCGATCACGTGGAATCCGGCCGCGATACCCGCTTCGGTGCACGCGCGAAGGTGGCCGGTGACGGTCTCGGTGTCGAGGTAGCGGTTTCCGCAGTGGTCGGGGGCGTCGGCGTAGGGCTGGTGCAGCCAGGCGGTGCGCGAGCCCAGCGCACCGTCGACGAACAGGTCGCCTGCCAACCCCCGCGCGCCGGTGCGTTCGAGCAGCTGCCGGGCGTGCCCGGCGTCGGCCGCCGGCTCACCCCAGTAGCCGATCACCTCGACGCCGTGGGAAATGGCGCGGATCTCGTCCCAGTCGGCGACACCGCCGATCTGCGGGCCCGCGCACTCGTGTACGGCGACGATCCCGCACCCGGCGGCGGCGTCCAGGGCGGCGTGCCTGGCCCGGGTCCGCTGCTCGGCGGTCAGCCCGTCGCGGGCGGCCGCGCGCACCAGGTGATGCGCATCGCTGGTCAGCGGCCGTTGCGGGGCATATCCGGCGGCCTCGGCCAGGTTCGGCGCCAGCCGGCGCAGCCCCGTCGAGGCGGCCGCCGAGTGCACGTCGATGCGAGCCAGGTAGGCCGGTCGCTCCCCGACGACCGCGTCGACGTCGTCGGTGCTCAACGGGGTGCGGTCGGGCCAGTCCGACTCGTCCCAGCCGTGCCCCCAGATCGGGCCGTCGGGATTGGCGTGTGAGTACTCGGCGAGCAGTTGCAGGCAGTGCCGGCGCGAGGTGGCCGCCCGCAGATCCAGGCCGGTGAGGCTCAGCCCGGTGGCGGTGAGGTGGACGTGGCTGTCGACGAACGCGGGCGCCACGAACGCGCCGTCGAGGTCGACGGTGCGTGCGTCGGGGAACTGGGCCCGCCCGACGCCGTCGGCGCCCAGCCAGGCGACGACGCCGTCGCGCACCGCGAGCGCGGTGGCGTCGGGCATGGCCGGGCTGTGCACCCGACCGTTGAGCAGGAGGGTGGTCACTTACTCTGGTCTGCGCTCCACGGCCTTGAATTCGACGGGGTCGTCAGGGTCTACGACGTCGACGACCTCGCCGTCAATGTAGTCGCCGTGTCGGGCCCGGTGGGTTGCGGCCGACCCGACGATGAACAGCGGCATCCGGCGCGCGGCCACGGCCGTGGCCAACGGGCGCGCGACAGCGCGGGTGGGTGGCAGCAGCAGCAAGGCACCGACGACCGAACTGGCCAGGCCGGGGATGACGACCAGCACCGTTCCGAGCGCGACGAGTAGGCCGTCGGCCGCCGCTCCGTGCAGCGTCGTGGCGTCGAGGCCCGATCGCAACCGGCGAATCTGGCGTCTGAGCTGCGAACCAGCCAGCGCCACGCCGAGCGCGAACGACGCGAGCAGCAGCACCACCGTCCAGCCGAAGCCGATCGTCGAGGTCAGGACCACCAGAACCGCAAGCTCGATGATCGCGTAGAGGGCCACCAGTCGCATCGCCATATGTGGAGAACGTCCGGACTGTGCGGTGAGGTTCCGTAGATTGGCCCACGTGCCCACGATCAACGTTGAGACGCCCGGAGGTCCGATCGATGCGCTGCTGAGTGTGCCCGACGGCGCGGGGCCGTGGCCGGGTGTGGTGGTGGTACACGATGCCATCGGCTACGGCCCGGACAACGAAGCCACCTCGGCGCGCATCGCCGCCGCGGGTTTTGTCTCGGTGACCCCGAACCTGTATTCGCGTGGCGGCCGTGCCCGATGCATCACCCGGGTGTTTCGCGAACTGCTCAGCCAGCGCGGCCGCGCCGTCGATGACATCCTGGCCGCCCGGGATCATCTGCAGGCCATGACCGAATGCACCGGCGCGGTCGGACTGGTCGGTTTCTGCATGGGCGGCCAGTTCGCATTGGTTCTGGCCGCCAAGGGCTTTGGCGCTTCGGCCCCGTTCTACGGCACACCGCTGCCGCGCAGGCTCAGCGAGACACTCGACGGCGCATGCCCGATCGTCGCGAGTTTCGGCCGCCGCGACCCGTTGGGCATCGGTGCGCCGGACCGGCTGCGCAAGATCACCGCCGACAAAGGCATCCCGGCCGACATCAAGGTCTACCCGGACGCCGGTCACAGCTTCGCCAACCAACTACCTGCTCAACCGCTGATGAAGATCACCGGTTTCGGCTACCACGAGGCGGCGACCGAGGACGCGTACCGTCGCGTCTTCGCGTTCTTCGACGAGCACCTGAGGCCGTCGGGATGAGGCAGGTCAGGCGGCGGCGCGCACCTCGATGGCCGAGTGCACCTTGTCGATACCGCCACGGATGATCGCCTGCGGTATCCACCACCACGCGTGATACCAGTAGCGCCTGGTCACCTTGTCGAACACGCGGCGGGTCTGGTCGCTCGGCAGGTTCCGCGCGACCGCTTCGACCGGCTCACCCTTGGGTTTGCCCAGTGGACCGGCCTTCTGGATGGTGACCCGCGGAGTGTTGTTGATCCGCTTGGTCTTCCACGACCCGTCATCGGTGATGATCAGCAGTTTGTCCCCCTCGGCGACACCCCACACCGGCGTCGGTTTGGGCCGGCCGTCCTTGGTGAACGTCGTCAACAACAGGTATTCGGAGTCGGCGACATCGGCGAACGTGGCGGTCGGGCTCATACCGTGTTTGTTACCGGCCTGATTTCGATCGAAACATTGTTCTTCATTCCGCCGCGCAGCTTGGAGAACAGGTTGAATGTCTTACCGATCAGGCCGTACCGCTTGCCGATGGCGTCGTAGGTCGCGGCGTTGGCCGACTTGTCGAGGATGGCCGCGACCGCCTCGACCGCCTCACTTTTGGGGTTGCCGCGCATGTCACACACCGCCAATGTGACCCGCGGGGTGTTGCGGATCCGCTTGACCTTCCACGACTTCTCCTGGGTGATGACCAGAAGTCGGTCACCGTCGGGCGCGGCCCAGACCGCGGTCGGCTTGGGCCTGCCGTCCTTGGTGAACGTGGTCAGCAGGATGTAGTCGGCCTTGGCGACGTCGGAGAAGGTGACAGAGTCAGACACGTCATCAAACCTACCGGCGCGCCCGTGACCGGCACGCTCAGCCCTCCAGGTCGCCCTCGGCCTCCAGCAGCACCTGTTGCAGACCGTCGATGGTGGCCTTCTCGGGGGCGGCCCACATCCCCCGTCCGGCGGCTTCCAGCAGACGTTCGGCCATCCCGTGCAGCGCCCACGGATTGGACTCGGCCATGAACTTGCGGTTCTCGTCGTCGAGCACGTACTCCCCCGCCAACCGCTCATACATCCAGTCGGCCATCACACCCGCCGTCGCGTCGTAGCCGAACAGGTAGTCGACCGTGGCGGCCATCTCGAAGGCGCCCTTGTAGCCGTGTCTGCGCATCGCGTTGATCCACCGCGGATTCACCACCCGTGCACGAAACACCCGGGTGGTCTCCTCCGACAGTGTGCGGGTGCGCACCGCGTCGGGTCGGGTGTTGTCGCCGATGTAGGCGGCCGGGTCCTTTCCGGTCAGCGCGCGCACGGTGGCGACCATGCCGCCGTGGTACTGGAAGTAGTCGTCGGAATCGGCGATGTCGTGCTCGCGGGTGTCGGTGTTCTTGGCGGCCACCATGATTCGACGGTACTGCCGGTTCATGTCGTCGGAAGCCGCCCTGCCGTCCAGGCCGCGGCCGTAGGCGAAACCGCCCCACGCGGTGTAGACCTCCGCGAGGTCGGCATCGTCACGCCAGTTGCGGCTGTCGATCAGCTGCAGCAGGCCGGCCCCGTAGGTGCCCGGTTTGGAGCCGAAAATCCTTGTCGTGGCGCGGCGTTGGTCACCGTGTTCGGCGAGGTCGGCCTGCGCGTGGGCGCGCACGTAGTTGTCATCGGCCGACTCGTCGAGGCCCGCCGCCAGTTGCACGGCGTCGTCGAGCATTGTCACCACATGCGGGAAAGCGTCCCGGAAGAAGCCCGAGATCCGCACCGTGACATCGATGCGCGGTCTGCCCAATTCGTCGAGCGCGATGGGCTCGAGGTCGACCACGCGGCGTGACGCGTCGTCCCACACCGGCCGGACACCGAGCAGCGCGAGCACTTCGGCGATGTCGTCGCCCGAGGTGCGCATGGCCGACGTGCCCCACACCGACAGGCCCACCGACCGCGGCCATTCGCCGTAGTCGTCGCGGTAACGCCCCAGCAGCGAATCGGCCATCGCCACCCCGGTCTCCCACGCCAGCCGCGACGGCACCGCCTTGGGATCCACCGAGTAGAAGTTGCGCCCGGTGGGCAACACGTTGACCAGACCGCGCAGCGGCGACCCCGAGGGCCCCGACTCGATGAAGCGGCCGTCCAGTGCGCGCAGGATCTGGTTGATCTCGTCGGCGGTCCCCGCCAGCCTCGGGATCACCTCGGTGGCCGCGAACCGCAGGATGGCCGCCACCTGGGCGTCGTCGGTGAGGGTGTCGACGATACCCGCGTCCCAACCCGATTCCTGCAGGGCGGCAACGAGTTTACGGGCGGCGTCCTCGGCCGCGTCGACCTCGGCGCGGTCGTCGCTGCCATCCTCGGTGAGGCCGAGCGCCTGGCGCAGTCCCGGCACGGTCTGCTCGCCGCCGAACAACTGGCGGGCACGCAGGATGGCCAGCACCAGATCCAGTTCGGCCTCGCCGGTGGGCTTTTCGCCGAGCACGTGCAGGCCGTCGCGGATCTGGACATCCTTGATCTCGCACAGCCATCCGTCGACGTGCAGCAGCATGTCGTCGAACGAGTCCTCCTCGGGGCGTTCCTCCAGTCCGAGGTCGTGATCCATCTTCGCCGCGCGCATCAACGTCCAGATCTGCTGGCGGATGGCGGGCAGCTTGCCCGGGTCCAGCGCCGAGACGTTGGCGTGCTCGTCGAGCAGTTGTTCCAATCGGGCGATGTCGCCGTAGGTTTCGGCACGCGCCATCGGCGGGATGAGGTGGTCGACGAGGGTGGCGTGCGCGCGCCGCTTGGCTTGAGTGCCCTCCCCCGGGTCGTTGACCAGGAACGGGTAGACCAGCGGCAGGTCGCCCAGTGCGGCGTCGGGTGCGCACGCCGCCGACATCCCCAGCGTCTTACCGGGCAGCCATTCGAGGTTTCCGTGCTTGCCGAGGTGGATGACCACATCGGCGCCGAACACCGACTCGATCCACCGGTAGGCGGCCAGATAGTGGTGGCTGGGCGGCAGGTCGGGGTCGTGGTAGATCGCGACGGGGTTCTCCCCGAAACCTCGTGGCGGCTGGACCATCAGTACCACGTTGCCCGCCTGCAGGGCGGCGATCACGATCTCGCCGTCGGGGTCGGCGCTGCGGTCGACGAACACGTCGCCCGGCGGCGGTCCCCAGTGCTCGACGACGGCGTCGGTGAACTCGGCGGGCAGGGTCGCGAACCACTCGCGGTACTCGGCGGCGCGCACCCGGATCGGGTTGCCCTCCAGCTGGGTCTCGGTGAGCCAGTCGCGGTCCTGCCCGCCGCGTTCGATCAACGCGTGGATCAGCGCGTCACCATCGCCCGCGTCGACGCCCGGGACGTCGTCGATGACATATCCGGCGGCGCGCATCGCGCGCAGCAACGCGACGGCGCTGGCCGGGGTGTCCAGGCCGACGGCGTTGCCGATGCGGGCGTGTTTGGTCGGATAGGCCGAGAACACCACCGCCACCCGCTTGTGCTCGGCGGGTATGCCGCGCAGTCGCGCGTGCCGCACCGCGAGTCCGGCGACCCGCGCGCACCGCTCCGGATCGGCCACATAGGAGATCAGCCCCTCGTCGTCGATCTCCTTGAACGAGAACGGGACCGTAATGATGCGACCGTCGAATTCCGGCACGGCCACCTGGCTGGCGACATCGAGCGGCGACAACCCGTCGTCGTTGCCCTGCCACTGGGCGCGGGAGCTGGTCAGGCACAGACCCTGCAGGATCGGGATGTCCAGGGCGGCCAGATGCGCCACGTTCCAGGCGTCGTCGTTGCCGCCCGCGGTGACGTCCGCCGGGGTGGCGGCCCCTGCCGCGAGCACCGTGGTCACCAACGCGTCGGCGGTGCCGAGCAGCTCGAGCAGGTCAGCGTCCGCGGTGCGCAGCGACGCGCAGAACACGGGAAGCGCCCGCCCGCCGGCATCCTCGATCGCGTCACAGAGCGCCTCGACGTAGGCGGTGTTGCCGGCAAGGTGTTGGGCCCGGTAGTAGAGCACCGCGACGGTCGGGCCGTCGCCGTCGGAGGCCGCCCGCTCGAGCACGCCCCAGGTCGGGGTCGTCGCCGGTGGCGCGAAACCGAACCCCGTCATCAACAACGTGTCGCACAGGAAGGCATGCAACTGGCGCAGGTTCTCCACCCCACCCTGGGCCAGGTAGACGTGCGTCTGCACGGCGACCCCGGCAGGCGTCGTCGAATGCTCCATCAGCTCGGCGTCGGGCGTCTGCTCGCCGCTGACCACCACGGTCGGCACCCCACTGGCCACCACCGCGTCGATGCCCTCCTGCCAGTACCGGTAACCGCCCAGGATGCGGACCACGGCGACATCGGCACCGTCCAGCAGCTCGTCGAGTTCACCGTCGACCAGCCGCGACGGGTTGGCCCAGCGGAATTCGGCCCCGCAGGCGCGGGCCGCGATCAGGTCGGTGTCCGAGGTCGAGAGCAGAAGCACGGTGGGATCTGGCACGCACCATTACTACCCCATCCGGTCTCGTGGGCCCCCACTGCTTCCACCGTTTCCTCGGTGGTCTTCTCGGTGGTAAGCACTACCGTGGGTGCGGTGAGCGCGACGTTCGAGACGGGCACACCGCATCCGTCGCTGCGCGGTGTGGTGCTGCGCTACGAGGGTTACGCGCAGCGGACGCCGGGGCCGGTCACCTTCCGCGAGCTGCCCTGCACGTTCGTACCGATCATCATCGACCTCGACGCGGGTTGGACCGTGGCGCACCGCGAGCATGCCGCAGGCGATCCGCTTCGACTCGGCTCGTTCGTCGCCGGGGTCACCGACGGTCCGGTGCTCGTCGGCCATGCCGGCTCGGCGCAGTGTCTTCAGGTGGACCTGACGCCGCTGGGGGCGCGCCGGCTGATCGGCATCCCGATGAGCGAACTGGCCAACTCCTCGGTGCCCATCGACGCGGTGTTCGGCCGGTTCGGCGGCGAACTGGTGCAGCGGGTGGGCGAGGCCCCGACCTGGGCCACGCGTTTCGCGATCATCGACGACGTGATCCGCGCTCGCCTCGCCGACGCCGACCCGGTCGACCCGGGCGTCGAGTGGTCGCTTCACCGCATCGTCACCAGCGGCGGCGCGTCGTCGATCGGAGAACTCGCCGGCGAGTTGGGCTGGAGCCACCGGCGGCTGATCGCGCGCTACCGCGACGCCGTGGGCCTGCCGCCGAAGCTGGTGGCACGGATCGTGCGGTTCGAGCGGCTGACAGCGCTGCTCGCCACCGACCCGCACGCCGACTGGGCGAGTGCCGCCGCGGCGTGTGGATACTTCGACCAGGCCCATCTGGCCCGCGAGGTGCGTGACCTGGCCGACCTGACCCCGACCGAACTGCGCGCGCAGACCGTAAATTTCGTCCAAGACACCAGCCCACTGCCCGCCTAGCATCGGGTGCATGACTGACACACTGACGATAAACGGGGCGGTGCCCATCGTCCCGTTCAGCGACCCTCGCGCCGGAATCCGTTGGCTTGAGCAGGCATTCGGCGCCATCCCCGCCCTGCTGGTGCCACCGGAGGACGACCAGCCTCTGCAGCACGCCGAGGTCAGGGTCGGCACCGGGATCGTGATGATCAACGACGCCGACCGCGCCGACAGCCCGTTCGCCGAGCCCGGGCCGGTGGTGACCTACGTCGTCGTCGAGGATCCCGATGCCTTGCACGACCGCGCGGTGGCGGCCGGCGCCGAAATCATCATGGGGCTCACCGACCAGGAGTACGTCTCACGCGAATTCGCCGCACGTGACCCCCACGGCAACGTCTGGAGCTTCGGCACCTACCGGCCCCGCCTCGGTTAGCGGGGCGGGTACCAGCGCCGGTACCACATGTCCGGATAGGGCAGCACGAGCGCGGCAACGAGCAGGACCAGTAAGCCGCCGAAGGTGATGATTTCGAACATCGTTGTTCCTCCCTGACAACCCCTCACCGCACCTGCGTGCAGTGATTGAAAGGTAGAGCCGGTCAGGGCCGAAACGGAATGACGTGTGTGGGACAGATCACTACGCCCTCTAATGTGACGACCGTCACCTTCGGTACTGAGATATTGTCTGTTGCAACAAGTTTGACCGACGCGCGGTGGGCCTACCGTTCGGTGACGAAGCCCTCTGTGACCATCCAGTCACGGGCGACCACCGCGGGCTCGCGGCCCTCGACATCGACCTGCTTGTTCATCTCGATGATCGCGTCGTTGGTCAGCGCGGCGGTCACCGGCGCGGTGACCTCGGCGATCTGCGGATGCGCCTGGAAGAACTCGCGCTTCATCGTCACCGACGGGTTGTAGTGCGCGAAGAACTGTTTGTCGTCGGTGAGCACGACGAGGTCGAGGGCGGCGATGCGGCCGTCGGTGGTGAACACCTCGCCGAAATCGCACTGGTCCGCGTCGGCGGTCGCCTGGTAGATGATGCCGACCTGAAGGATCGGCGTCTGCGCGCGCACCGGGTCGAAACCGTATGCGGCGGCCATCCCCGGGTAGCCGTCCTGACGGGCCCGAAATTCGGTGTCCACGCAGGTTTTCGCCGCCGCCGGGTCGGTCCGGACCAGATCGGCGTACTGAGAAAGAGTGTGTACTCCGGTGCGCTCCACCACTTTTCTGCTCGCGGCCAGCGCGTAAGTGTCGTCCATCGGCCCCGGCGGCAACCACACCATGTCGTTGCGCTCGAGATCCTCGTCGCGTACCGCCTCGTACTGTCGGCGGCTGTCGGGGATCGGCTTCTCGTGGTCGAGGTAGTTGATCCAGGCGTTGCCGGTGAATTCGTATGCGACGTCGACCTGCCCGCGCAGTTGGGCCTCGCGGGTGCTGCGCGATCCGACGATGCCGGTCAGGTCCCGGACGTCGGCGCCCGCGGCGGCCAGCGTGTATTCCAGGATGTAGCCCATGATGACCTGCTCGGTGTATTCCTTGGAGCCCACGGTGATCTTCACTCCCTCGAGCCCCGCAGTGGGCTGCACCGAACCGGGTCCCACCCCCAGTGGCACGGTGCTCCCCGACCCCAGCCCGCAGCCGGCCAGTGCCACCGCGCACACCGCGACGGTGACGGCTGCCCAGTCGCGCACGGCGCGCATCACCGAAGGCCCTTAGGATTGAGGAAGAATTCGGCGAGCCCACCGAGCCAGTCGACCATCAGCGCCAAACACACTGCGAGCACACTGCCCAGAATCAGGGTGACGTTGTCCTGCAGCTTGTAGCCGGTGTCGATCAGGATGCCCAGCCCGCCGGCGTTGACCAGAAACGACAGCGTCGCGGTGCCGACAGCGATCACCAGCGACGTGCGCAGACCGCCGAGGATGTACGGAACCGCCAGCGGCAGTTCGACTCTGAACAGCAGCGCGCTACGGGACATGCCCTGCCCCAGACCCGCGTCGATCAGCGACCGGTCCACCTGGTCGAGACCGAGGATGGTGCTGGCCAGCACGGGCAGCAACGAGTACAGCGCGATGGGCAGCACCCCGATCCAGAAGCCGGTCTTGGCCGTCCACAAGAAGAACAGCACCAGCAGACCGATCGCGGGGGCGGCCTGACCGATGTTGGCGATCCCGACGATCAGCGGCCGCAACGTCTTCGCGCCGGGCCGGGTCACCAACGCCCCGAGTGGAACACCGACCGCCACCACAATCGCGGTCACCGCGAACGTGATGAGCAGATGCTGCCAGATCAGCGTCGTGACGTTGCCGACGTTGATGTTCTCCTGCTGGGTGGCGGTCAGGGTCCGGTTGAACGCCCAGAACGTCACCACGGCCCCGACGACGATCACCAGCACCGGTTGGGCCCACAGCCGAATGCGTTCGGCGGCGCTCACCTTCGGCGCAGCGGCCTCGACAGAGTTCACGGGTCGTCCTGGTCCTCGGAGTCGGCATCGGCCTCGGCGCGCAGTCGGGTGATGGTGTCGATCAGCGTGTCCAAGGTGACGACGCCGGCATATCTGCTGCCGGGTCCGGTCACCACCGCCGAGGCGTGCTGCTCGGCCAGGATGGCTTCGAGCGCGTCCTCGAGCGTGGACTGCGTGCTGATGACGTCGAGTGGCTCGGACACGTCGCTCAGCGAGTCGGCATTGCGCAGTCGGCTCTCGCGCACCCAACTCACCGGGCGGTCACGGTCGTCGAGTACCACCGCCCAGTCGAATTCGCTGCCGGCCAGTAGGTTTCGCACGGCGTCGATGCTGTCGCCGCGCCGCACGCTCGGGTGGGCACGTAGCGTCACGTCCTTGACCCGCACCAGGCTCAGCTGGCGCAGCGACGCACCGGACCCGACGAAACCCGCCACCGTCTCGTCGGCCGGGCTGGCCAGGATCGCCTGCGGGGTGTCGTACTGCAGCACCTTGGACTGCTGGCCCAGCACGGCGATCCGGTCGCCGAGTTTGACGGCCTCACCGAAGTCGTGCGTGACGAACACGATGGTCTTGCGCAGATCGTTCTGCAGCCGCAACAACTCGTCCTGCAAGGTGCTTCGGGTGATCGGGTCGACGGCCCCGAACGGCTCGTCCATCAACAACACCGGCGGATCGGCCGCCAACGCACGAGCCACCCCGACGCGCTGCTGCTGGCCGCCCGACAGTTGGCGCGGGTAGCGGTCCGCGTACTGCCCCGGCTCGAGCCCCACCATGTCGAGCAGTTCGTCGACGCGGTAGGCGATCCGCTTTCGGTCCCACTTGAGCAGGCCGGGCACCAGGCCGACGTTCTGGCGGATCGTCATATGCGGGAACAGGCCGGCCTGCTGGATCGCGTACCCGACCGAGCGCCGCAACCTGGTCGGCTTGATCGACAACGCGTCCCGCTCCCCGATCAGGATGCGCCCCGACGTCGGCTCGCTGAGCCGGTTGATCATCCGCATCATCGTCGTCTTCCCGCATCCCGACGGTCCGACGAAGATCACGATCTCGCCCGCGGGAATGTCCAGCGAGGTGTCATCGACCGCGGGGTGCTCGGCGCCGGGATAGACCTTCGATACGTGGTCCAGCACGATGCGCTCGCCGCTGGATTGTGCCGCGTCCGCCTTGGCTTCGGATTGTATTGTCACCGAATACCTTTCGATGTGGTCAGCCGGCCGGTCAGCACCAGGATCGCGTCGAGGAGCAGCGCCAGGATGACGATGAGCAGTGTTCCGGTGAGTGCCATCGGAATCGCCGTCGGGCTGCCCACCCGGGCCAATCCGGCGAAGATGAGGTTGCCCAACCCCGGGCCCTTGACATAGGCCGCGATCGCGAGCACACCCATCGACATCTGCGTGCTCACCCGCATCGCCGACAGGATCGACGGCCATACCAGCCGCAGTTCCACCCGGCCCAAGGTGCCCAGCCCGCCCATGCCGATTCCGCGTGCCGCGTCGGTCAGCGCCGGGTCGACGGCGTTGAGCCCCACGATCGTGTTCCGCACGATCGGCAGCAGCGAGTACAGCACCAGCGCCGCCACACTGGGGACCACACCCAACCCGAACAATGGGATGAGCAGGCCCAGCAGGGCGAACGCGGGGACGGTCAGGATGACACTCGAACTCGCCGTCGCCAGGTTCGCGGCCAGCGGCCTGCGGTAGGTGAGCACACCGACGGCCACTCCGACGACGGTGGCGATCAGCACGCTCTGCACCACGGCGCTGACATGTTGGAACGAGTCGAACAGCAATTGCGAACGGTGGGCGGTGGCGTACTCCCACAGCGGCCTCACGGCGCAGACCCTACCCAGAACCGACGGCCGCCAAACCCGAGTCATTCGATTCGTGCTGAGCAGAAACATGGTTTACGGGCGGTGGAAACGACAGTGTTCCTCTGACAGACGGGGGTGGTCGCGTTGGCCTGGCCGGTACGGGTGGTGAAACTCGGCGCGCACATCGGCGCGCGCATCGACGGTGTCGATCTGGGCACGGATGTCGATGCCGCGACCGCGTCGCTGATCAACGCCGCGCTGCTCGAGCACAAGGTGCTCTTCTTTCGCGACCAGCAGGGCCTCGACGAGGACGGCCAACTCGCACTCGCTGCGCGACTGGGCGTCCCGACCGGCGCGCATCCGACGGTGAGGTCTCACGGAACCCGGTCGCTGGCGATCGATTCCCGCTACGACAAGGCCGACGCCTGGCACAGCGACGTCACGTTCGTCGACCGGATCCCGAAAGCCTCGCTGTTGCGGGCGGTTTCCCTTCCCGCCTACGGGGGCAGCACCACGTGGGCCAACACCGAGACCGCATACGACGCGCTGCCCGGCCCGCTGCGTGCGCTCGCCGACAACCTCTGGGCGGTGCACACCAACGCCTACGACTACGCCGCGGACATCGACAGTCGACGCGAACCGCTGCCCGACACCGTCGGTCAATACCGTCGCGAGTTCGTCTCCGAGTATTACGAGACCGAACACCCCGTGGTGCGGATACATCCGGAGACCGGCCGACGGGTGCTGCTGCTCGGCCAGTTCGTCAAGCAGTTCGTCGGCCTGGGCCGCACCGAGTCAGCCACGCTGTTCGCACTGCTGCAGGCGCGGATCACCAAGCTGGAGAACACCATCCGATGGAACTGGGCGGCCGGCGACCTGGCGATCTGGGACAACCGGGCCACCCAGCACTACGCCGTGTCCGACTACGACGACCAGTATCGCCGGCTCACCCGTGTCACCCTGGCCGGCGACATCCCGGTCGACGTGCACGGCAGGCGCAGCCGCAGTGTCGCCGGCGACGCGTCGGCCTACTCGGACGTGGTGAGCCCGGTACCGTTGGCGGGCTGACCAGCACCGCGGGCGTACCGTGGGTGGATGGCCAGAACGCGCGACCAGGACGCCTGCCCGGGTGCATTGCAGTTGCATCCGGCCGCCGACGGCGCCCTGGCGCGGGTACGGCTGCCCGGCGGGGTGATCACTCCCACGCAGCTCGAGGCGCTGGCGCGGGCGGCCACCGACTGGGGTTCGCAGGCAATGGAACTCACCTCCCGCGCAAACATCCAGATCCGCGGCATCAGGGATCCGGCGGGCACGGCGGCGGTCGCCGAAGCGGTCGCCGCGGCGGGCCTGCTGCCGTCCGAGACCCACGAGCGGGTCCGCAACATCGTCGCCTCCCCCCTGTCCGGGCGTGTCGGCCCGCACGTCGACGTGCGCCGGCTGGTCGAGGAGTTGGACCGGGCGATCCAGGCGCGCAGCGAACTGGTCGAGCTTCCCGGCCGGGTGCTGTTCGGCGTCGACGACGGCCGCGGTGACATCTCCGGACTGGGCGCCGACGTCGGCGTGCACGTTCTCGGCGACGGCGACGACGGTCCGGCCGCCCTGCTGCTCGCCGGCCGTGACACCGGTGTGCGGGTCGACCTGGCCGACGCGGTGCCCGCCGTCGTCGAGATCGCATGCCGGTTCGCCGGGCTTCGAGGCACGGCCTGGCGGATCGGCGAGCTCACCGACACCGGCGCACTGCTGGCCGGGTTCACCGCGACCGCGCCCCCCGGCGCCGGACACGAACCGGTCACCCGCCCGCCGGTGGGCTGGATCCCGCAGAACGACGGCCGCGTCACGCTCGGCGCGGCGGTACCGCTGGGCGTGCTGCGGGCCCGGGTGGCCGAGTACCTCGCCGCGGTCAGCGCACCGCTGGCCGTCACCCCGTGGCGCTCGGTGCTGATCTTCGACCTGTCCGAAGACGCGGCCGACGTCGCGCTGCGGGTGCTGGCGCCGATGGGTCTGGTGTTCGACGAGACCTCACCGTGGCTGGCGGTCAGCGCGTGTACCGGCCGCCCCGGGTGTGCGCACTCGGCGGCCGACGTGCGCGCCGACGCCGAGGCGGCCGTGGCCGAACCCGCCGTCGGCCATCGTCACTTCGTCGGCTGTGACCGTGCCTGCGGCAGCCCCCTGGGCGCGCAGGTGCTGGTGGCAACCGGAGACGGATACCGGCTGCGCAGCGCGTCCCCGTAGGGTGATCGCGTGCTCGACTACATCCGCGACGCCGCCGAGATCTATCGGCAGTCGTTCGCGACGATCCGCGCCGAGGCCGATCTGTCGGCGTTTCCGGACGACGTCGCGCGGGCGGTGGTACGGCTGATCCACACCTGTGGGCAGGTGGATCTGACCCGGCACATCGCCTTCAGTGAGGACGTCGTCGCCAAGACCCACGCCGCGCTGGCCGCAGGAGCCCCGGTGTTGTGTGACTCCTCGATGGTGGCCGCGGGCATCACCCGGTCGCGGCTGCCCGCGGACAACGAGGTGGTCTCGCTGGTCGCCGACCCGCGCGCACCGGAGGTGGCCGACCGCATGGGCACCACCCGTTCGGCGGCCGCGGTCGACGTGTGGGCCGACCGGCTCGGCGGCGCCGTGCTGGCCATCGGTAACGCGCCGACCGCGCTGTTCCGCCTTCTCGAGCTGATCGACGAGGGTGCGCCCACCCCGGCCGCGGTGCTGGGCGGGCCGGTCGGGTTCGTCGGCTCCGCGCAGTCCAAGCAGGAACTGATCGAGCGGCCACGCGGCATGTCCTACCTGGTGGTGACCGGTCGCCGCGGCGGCAGCGCGATGGCGGCCGCGGCGGTGAACGCGATGGCATCCGAGCGCGAATGAGCAGTAACCGAGGGACCCTCTTCGGCGTCGGCCTGGGACCGGGCGACCCCGAACTCGTCACGGTCAAGGCCGCCCGGGTGATCGGCGAGGCCGACGTCGTGGCCTACCACAGCGCGCGGCACGGCCGCAGCATCGCGCGCGGCATCGCCGACCGGTACCTGCGGCCCGGCCAGCTCGAGGAGCACCTGGTCTACCCGGTCACCACCGAGACCACCGACCATCCCGGCGGCTACGCGGGCGCGATGGAGGACTTCTACCGCGACTCCGCCGAGCGGATCGCCGCACACCTCGACGCCGGCCGCGACGTGGCGCTGCTCGCGGAGGGCGACCCGCTGTTCTACAGCTCCTACATGCACATGCACACCCGGCTGACGCAGCGCTTCGACGCGGTGATCGTTCCGGGCGTCACGTCGGTGAGCGCCGCGTCGGCGGCCACCGGCACCCCGCTGGTGCAGGGCGACGAGGTGCTGTCGATCCTGCCGGGGACGTTGCCGATCGAGGAACTCCGGCGGCGGGTCGCCGACGCCGACGCCGCCGTCGTCCTCAAGCTCGGCCGGTCCTACCCCGCGGTGCGCGAAGCACTTTCGTCGACCGGCCGTCTCGAGGACGCCTTCTATGTCGAACGGGCGAGCACCGACGCGCAGCGGGTGTCACCCGCCGCCGAGGTCGACGAGGCGTCGGTGCCGTACTTCTCGTTGGTGATGCTGCCCGGATCGGCGTCGCGGTTGCCGACCGCGGGCAGCGCGCCCGATCACGCCGTCGGCAGCGTCGCGGTCGTCGGCCTCGGGCCCGGTGACCCCGACTGGATGACCCCACAGAGCCGCCGTGAACTGGCCGCGGCGACCGATCTCATCGGCTACGGCCCCTACCTCGACCGCATCGGCGCTCGGGCCGGTCAGCGCCGCCACCCCAGCGACAACACCGACGAACCGGCCCGCGCCCGACTGGCCTGCACGCTGGCCGAGCAGGGCCGCGCGGTCGCGGTGGTGTCCTCCGGGGACCCCGGCGTGTTCGCGATGGCCACCGCGGTGCTCGAAGAGGCCAAGCAGTGGCCGGGTGTGCAGGTGCGGGTGATTCCGGCGATGACCGCGGCGCAGGCCGTCGCGAGCCGGGTCGGCGCGCCGCTGGGCCACGACTATGCCGTGATCTCGCTGTCCGACCGGCTCAAACCGTGGGAGGTGATTGCGAATCGGTTGACCGCCGCGGCCACGTCCGATCTGGTGCTCGCGATCTACAACCCGGCGTCGAAGACCCGCACCTGGCAGGTGGGGGCGATGCGCGACCTGCTGCTCGAGCATCGCGATCCCGGTACGCCGGTGGTGATCGGCCGCGACGTGTCGGGCCCACGCGAACAGGTCGACGTGGTGCGACTCGGCGACCTGGATCCCGCCGAGGTCGATATGCGCTGCCTGCTGATCGTCGGATCCTCGCAGACGCAGTGGTACGGCGACCGGGTGTACACGCCGCGCCGCTACCCCGGCTGAGGCTGTCGCTTCTCTGGCGAGCGCTCATCCAGGTACGGTTTGGACCCCGTATTTCGTACCTCAGTGCGCGCTCGCGGCAGTTACTCGGCAGCAGTGACCTCGATGACGCCGTGTGCGCCGCGCTCGGCGTCGACCATCGCGTGCGACACGAACGGGTAGCGTCCCGGCTCGGCGAAGCCCAGTTCGACGAATCCACCTTGGGCCGCGGACAATCCGAGGCTCTGGGCGCCGCCGGGGCCCGGCCGCAGCCGGTAGTCGCCTTCTGACCACACGGTGTCGAACTGGCCGCCGACGACATGGAAGGAGCTGCCACGGTTGGGTCCGGCCGCCAGCACCCAGACCCGCACCCGCTCCCCCACCACCGCGGTCAGCGGCGCGTGGTCGTACTGGTTGGCGTATCCGTTGAACACCACCAGATCGGGTTTCTCGGCGAGGACTTTCCCGGCGTCGGCCTCACCACCGGGCGGGCCGAGGTAGAACTCGGACTGCACCAGCAGGTACTCACGATCGACGCGCGGCAGGTCCGGCGGGTCGATGATCACCGCGCCGAACATGCCGTTGGCGATGTGCAGCGACATCGGCATCGTCGAGCAGTGATACAGCCATACCCCGGCGCGCGTCGCGGTGAAGCGATAGACCAGGCGTTCGCCGGGTTGGATGGTGCGCATCGGCACGTCGGGGGCCAGCGCGCCGGCATGGAAGTCGATCGAATGCCCGATGCTGCCGTCGTTGACGAGGGTGACCTCGAAGACATCGCCGATCCTGCCTCGCAGCGTCGGACCAGGCGCCGAGCCGCCGAATGTCCACAGCCGCTGGGTGATTCCCGGCGACACCTCCTGTTCGGTTTCGGTGACCGCCAAGGTGATGCGGTGATCGGGTGTCGCTGCCGGTAGCGCAGCGTTGTACGGTACGAATTTTTGGTTTGGCTGCGCGGCGAGGCTACGCGCGAGCTCGTCGGCGGAAACCGATGCGGCGCCGTCCGATTGGTGATGTCCGGAATGCGGTCCGGGCGCGGCAGCACCGATCGCCCGCACCGACATCGTCATGCCCATCTGCCGGTGACCGGCCACCGAGCACCACCCGTCGAGATCGGCCCCGACCACCCCGGCGTCGAGCACGGCCGTCTCGCCCGGCGCGAGGCGCCCGGTGCTGGTCCCGTTGGCCAGCACCAGGTCGTGACGGTCGGAGCCGGTGTTGACGAACGTGACCACCAACCGGTTTCCCGCAGGCACCTCGATGGTGTCGGGCACATAGCGCATGCCTTCGACGCGAACCTCGACCTCGGTGGTCTGCCCGGTGGCGACAACGGAATTCGTTGGTGCAGTGCCGATCCCGACGGCGGCGGGATCGGCCGCCACCGCTCCCGCGACCGCCAGCACCACCACACCGGCACCTGCGGCCGCGACCGCGAGCTGCCGTCGCAGCGGCGGCCCCGACGGCGGCGGGCCGACCGGTGACGGTGTGTCGCGCTTCTTCCACGCCTGCCACACCGCCCGCGCCAGCAGCGGCAGGAACGCCGCGAACGCCGCCAGCACCAGCACCGACGCCACCACGCGAACCAGGCTCGGCGTCGGCAGCACACACAGCAGCAGCGCGAGGTTGGCGACCGCCAGCCGCCACGGCGCACCGCGTTCCAGTTCGGCTGAGGCCGCCAGCGCGGACGCCCGGGCCCCCACCACCACGGTCGTCAGAAACGTCAGCGAGCCCAACAGCACCTGCACCAGAAAGCCCGCGAGCACCGCGACGGTCAGCGCGCCCGCACGGTCGAGCACCACGGTCCACGACGGCGCGGTGGCAAAGGCGACGACGGCGTAGGTCAGGGACCCGAGCAGCCACATCACGCCCGCCAGCACCGACAGTGTCGGGAAGTCACGCGGCCGCTTGCGGCGGACCTCGTCGATGTGGGGTCGGAGCACGAAACCGGCGGCGACCAGGTAGCCGAGCGCACCCGCGGCGCTGACCAGCGGTGATCCAGCCGTCGCACCGACTGCCGTGAGGGCCAGCGCAGCCACCAGGGCTGGCAGCCCGCGGCGGGCCGCGACCTCGACGCCGTCGGCCATGCGGGTGCGCAACATGGTCGGCCACAGCGTGACGAGCGTGCCGAGCACCGAGAGCCCGACGAACCCGAACACGTTCACCGCAGCGTGGGCGACGACGAACCGCTCGTGCAGCGTCCCGGGCAGATCCGCGTTGGCCATCGCCGCGCCGAGTCCCGCGCCGATCGACAGCATCACCGCCGCGGCGACGTAGTAGCGGACGGTGTCGCCGAACCGTGACGGCAGCGCGCTGCGCATCTGCCGGATCAGCGTGACGGCATGACTGAGGGCGACGGCAGCGACCAGCGTTGCGCCGATGCCCGCCACCGGCCACCAGCCACCGACCATGCCGGTGACCACGGCCAGCGCTCCCGCGTTGAAGACCGCGATGTGCCAGGCCTGCCCCACCCGCGACGCGTCGGCCGGCCTGCGCAGCAACGCATCGGTGAAATGTCGGCTCCAGATCAGGATCGCGTTGCCCGCGGCACCCAGACCGAGCAGATGAATCAGCAGCCACCCGGAGATCGGCACCGATCGATGCACCAGGGCCACCACGACAAGCGCTGCCAGCCAACCGAATACCACCGACCCGACGCGCAGATGCCACCGACTGCGATTCATGCCGACACCTCGATTCGACGGCGCACCGCGGCATGCACGGCGATCGCGAGGAAGGCAAGCACGGCCGAGACGTTGAGCACGCCGCCGGCCTGCACCGCCACGTCGGGGCCTCGCACGTCGGCGACCACTCGCAACAGCAGCGACGCATGCAGAAGCGCGACCGGGACATACATCGCGGGCGTGTATGGCAGCGGCCGGCGCAGCACCGCGGGCAGAATGACCGGTGCGTGCGCCATGATCATCGACAGCACGAAACCGAGCATCACCGCGTGGGTGATCGCGTCGTAGCCGCCGCCGGAGCGCACCGGACCGGCCAGCAACCAGACCAGCCCGGGGACCGCCAGCCAGACGTAGCCGGCCAGCAGGCACACCGCCATGTACCGCGGCAGGCCCGTCGCATGCACGGTGCGCCGGGCCACGTCGAACCGCACGAGCCAGCACACCACCGCCAGCACGCCCGTGCCCAGCAGCATGTAACCGGTTGTCGGCCAGAGCAGTTGCGCGAGCGCACCCGCGACCACCATCGCCGCCGCGGCCCCGAGCAGCGCCTCGGCGCGGGTGCCTGCCATCGTCACCCGGGCCAGTTCGAGGCGCTCCCCCGCGATGGTCAGGATCAGGAACCCGGCCAGCCAGCCCATCAGGTCGGGCACCGGCACCCCCGCCGCCCACAGCAGCGCCGCGCCCGTCGCCAGCACCGCCCCCGCCGCCTGTACCACCACCGCCGGATCGAAGTTTCGTCGCCACAGCGGCACGTACACCGCCACCAGCAGCGCCGCACCGGCCAGCAGGGCGAGGTCGGCGACCCGCCGCGGCGCGGGCGTGGTCAGCGCCACCCCGCCCAGCCCCAGCAGCGCCGGCGCGAGGTAACACCACCGCTGGCCCGAGGCCACGGCGCGTTCGACCGCGACGACGGTGCCGACGAAGCCGAGTACCAACACGACGCCGTGCACCTCGGCCAGCCGCGTCGTCTCGACGGGTGCGGGTAGCCCCAGCCGTAGCAGACCGGCGTCCAGCCCGGCCAGCAGCGCGACCCCGCCCGGAACCAGCAACACGGCTCTGGGGGGAATGGGACTGTCAGCCATCACCTTTCACGCGCCTTTTACGATCGGGTCCGGCAGGAACAGCCGGCAGGCGCCGGGTTCGGCGAAGGCGATCAGGTCCAGGCCCGGACCGGTGGGCGCGGCGACGCTTTCGAGCAGACCCTCGACGATGCCGAGATGGACGCGGCAGACGACGCTGGGGTAGCGCCGCGCGGCGTCGAGCAGCGGACACCGTCGCAGCGCCACCCCGCGCGCGGGGTCGTCCTCGTCGGGGGCGAAACCCAATCGGGTCAACACGTCGAGCACAGTCCGTCGTGGATCGCCGCCCACGCCCGCCGCTCCGTCGGCGAGTTCGCGTCCCCACTCGGCGCCTGCGGCACGGGCGTCGCGTTCCGGGTCGGCGCTGTTGCGGGCGAGGTGGCCGGCCAGTGCGGTGGCCAGACCCGCGTAGTCGCGCGCGGGAACGGCCGGATCGGCGGCCGACGGTCGATACAGCGCTGCCGGTCGCCCCCGACCGGTCGCCGCCTCGGTGGTGCGCTCCACCAGGCCGAGGTCCACCAGCGCGTCGAGGTGTTCGCGGACGGTGTTCTGGTGCAGGCCCAGTGCGCGGGCCGCGTCGGGGGTCCGGGCCGGTGCGTGGGTGCGGACGTGCTCGAGTACCCGCAGTCGCTGCCCGGATAGCGGCACCTGACCTGCGCCGGAAGCCGCGGGCGCGGGGCCGAGGGGCGGAGCGGTATTTTCCACGGAATTTATTGTAGTAAATTGGCGGGCGTCGGACCAGAACACTCGAGGAAGGAACCGGCCATGACACTCAACGAGGTGATCGTCGCGTCCACACCGGCCGACGCCGAGGCGGCCGAGACGATCAAAGACCATCACGCCCAGTTGGCCGGACGCATCCAGGCCCTCACCGATGCGATGCTGGCGGCCGCCGAACGCGGCGCCGACATCACCGCCGCCCGCACCGCGGCCGCCGAGTTCCTCACGGGTGAGCTGATGCCGCACGCCGCGGCCGAAGAAGCCGCCCTGTACCCCGCCGCCGCCCGCACCGAACGGGCGCGCCCGCTGCTCGAGTCGATGATCGCCGTGCACCGCATCATCGGCGACCTCGTCGAGCGGGTCCGTTCGGAGAAGTCACCGGTGCGCGCCGCGGCGGCGGCCCACGCGCTGCGTGTGCTGTTCGAGGCGCACCTCGACGACGAGAACGAGCGGATCCTGCCGATCGTGGCCGCCGACGGCGACGTCTCGCTGGCCGAGGTCACCCACGGCATGCACGAGCTGTTGGGCGACCACCAGCACGCCGAGGCGGGCCATCAGTGCGGCTGCGGCGAATCCGACGGCCCTGAACCGGTGCTCGACGCGCGCGAAGTGCCGCACGCGATCCGCCACGCGACGGTGTTCGGCGCATTCGACGCCGTCCCGGTCGGCGGCACGCTGGTGCTCATCGCGCCCCACGACCCGGTGCCCCTGCTGCGCCAACTGCACGACCGCACGGCGGGCCGGGTCGCGGTCGAATACGTCGAACGCGGACCGGAGGCCTGGCGGCTGCGGCTCACCCGGCTCTGATCGCCGCCCCGCGAGCGCTCATTCCGGTACGGAATCTGTGCTCCGTTCCGTACGTGGGTGAGCGCTCGTGACGACTGGCGGTGTTATGTTCGGCGCGTGACCGGCATTCCACGCGGACCCAAAGATGTAACGCCCGACTGGCTGGCTGCGGCGCTGGGCGTGGGCATCGACGGCACCGATGTGGTGCCGATCGGCACCGGGCAGACCGGCGCGACCTACCGGGTGACGGCGACCTACACCGATCAACAAGCCGAGCTGCCAACCACGTTCGCGCTCAAGCTGTCCTCCCAGGACGAAGCCGTCCGTGAGCGCGTCGCGCTCGGGTACCGCTCCGAGGTGGAGTTCTACGACGCCATCGCCGACCAGATGGCCGTGCCCGTCCCCGCCTGCTTCTACAGCGACATCTCGGCCGACGGCGCCGATTTCGTGCTGCTGCTGGCCGATATGGCCCCCGCCGTGCAGGGCGACCAGATCGCGGGCTGCTCACCGGCCGAGGCGCGCCTCGCGGTCGAGGCCCTCGCGGGCCTGCACGGCCCCAGTTGGTGTGCGCCCGAGTGGATGGGCCTCTCGGCGATCGCCATGCCGAAACCGGGTGACGACGACGGGGCACGCGGGCTCGGCGACGTGTCGAAGATGGCCGCCGACATCGTGATCGACCGGCTGGGCGACCGCATCAGCGCAGCGGATCAGGACACCCTCGTCGCGGCGATGGCGTCGGTGACGCCGTGGTTGATGGCCGAGCCGAACCGGTACGCGTTGATGCATGGCGACTACCGGCTGGACAACATGTTGTTCGACCCCGACCGCACCTGCATCACCGTGGTGGACTGGCAGACCGTCGGAATCGGCCTTCCCGCACGCGATCTCGCCTACTTCACCGCGACCAGCCTCGACTCCGGCGTCCGGGCCGACCTCGAGCGCGACCTCGTCGCGTGCTATCACCGCGCGCTGCTGGGCTATGGCATCGACGGTTACGACCTGGAGGCGTGCTGGCGCGACTACCGGCTCGGCGTGGTACAGGCGCCGCTGTTGGTGGCACTGGGAACCGCGTTCGCGGCGACCACCGAGCGTGGCGACGAGATGATGCTGGCGATGCTGAGCCGGGGCTGCCGGGCCATCCGCGACCTGGACACCCTCGAACTCATCGCCGAGTATCAGTCGACCTGACCCACTCGACGGCCGCGTCGACGGTGCCGACGGTGTGCACACCGGCGGGCAGCGGCGGTCGCTCGACCATGACCACCGCGACATCGAGCGCGGCGGCGGCGTCGAGTTTGGCCCTGGTCATCGACCCACCGCTGTTCTTGGTCACCAGCGCCTCGATGCGGTGCTCGCGCAGCAGCCGCAGTTCGTCGTTGTAGTGATACGGCCCGCGGGAGAGCACCAGCCGGTGGCGGGCGGGCAGATCGCCCGCATCGGGCGCGGTGACCGTGCGGATGAGAAACCACGCGTCGACACCGGCGAACGCCGCGCTGCCCGAGCGGCCGGTGGTGAGAAACACCCGCGAATAGCCGCTGTTTTCCACGGCTTGCGCGGCCTGCGCATCGGAACTGACCACAATGGCGTCACCGGTCGGCCAGGCGGGCCGGGCCAACACGAGGTGCGCCAACCCCAACTCGGCGCACACCGCCGCGGCGGTCGCGGTCATCGTGGCGGCGAACGGATGGGTGGCGTCGACGACGGCGTCGACCTCGGCGTCCAGCAGCCAGCGCCGCAGCCCGTCGGGCCCGCCGAAGCCGCCGACACGCACCTGTCCGACCGGCAGCGCGGGGTTGGGCACGCGACCGGCCAACGAACTGATCACCTCGACGTCCGGATGTAGCCGAGCCGCCAGCGCGCGCCCCTCGGATGTCCCGCCCAGCAACAGGATCCGCATCAGTGCCGTCCCCGCCGCACCCGGCCTGACGAGTACAGGTAGCTGTCGGTGAACCCCTCCGCGGCGAGCACCTCCCCGACCACGATGACGGCGGTGCGGGTGATCCCCGCGGCGCGCACCTGTTCGGCGAGCTCGGCCAGCTCGCAGCGCAGCACCTGCTGTTCGGGCCAGCTCGCGAACGCGACGACGGCACATGGGGTTTCGGGACGATAGCCCCCGGCCAGCAGCTCCGGGACGATCGCGTCGACCTGGGCGGCCGCCAGGTGCAGCACCATCGTGGCGCCGGGCGCCGAAAGGGTCCTCAGGTCCTCGCCCTGCGGCATCGCGGTGGACAGCGTCGCCACCCGGGTCAGCGTGACGCTCTGCGCGACACCGGGAACGGTGAGCTCGCGACCCAGCACGGCGGCCGCCGCGGCGAAAGCCGGTACGCCGGGCACGATCTCGTACTCGATACCGAGAGCGTCGAGGCGCCTGCACTGTTCGGCCAGCGCGCTGTAGATCGACGGGTCACCGGAGTGCAGGCGCGCCACGTCGTGGCCGGCGGCGTTGGCGTCGGCGAGTTCGGTGACGATCTGGTCCAGGGTCAGTGGCCCGGTGTCGATCACCCGGGCTCCCGGTGGGCACAGCGCCAGCAGTTCGTCGGGCATGATGGACCCGGCGTACAGACACACCGGACAGCGACTCAACAGACGCTGACCCCGCACGGTGATCAGGTCGGCGGCGCCGGGTCCCGCACCGATGAAGTAGACGGTCACGGCTTGGTCACCGCCCACTGGCTGACCGGCATCGCAGGCCGCCAACCGGTGAACGAGCCGAGCGGCTCGCCGCGGTAGTGTTGATAGCGGCGCAGCTCGCCACCGAGACGCGAATACCACTGCATCAGAACCGCTTCCGATTCCGCAGTCACCGCGTTGGCCACCAGCCGGCCACCCGCGGCCAAGTGCTGATAGCAGGCGTCGATCAGACCGTGGCGAGTGAGCCCGCCACCGACGAAGACCGCCGCGGGCGCCGCGAGGCCGTCGAACTCGTCCGGGGCGTCACCGTGCACCTCGACCGCGGCGCCGAAGGTCACGGCGTTGTCGACGATCCGCTTGCGGCGCTGCTCGTCACGTTCGAACGCCACCGCGCGACAACCGGCACCGCTGCGGCACCATTCGATCGCGATGCTTCCCGACCCGGCGCCCACGTCCCACAGCAGTTCACCGGGCCGCGGAGCCAGCGCCGCCATCGTCACCGCCCGCATCGGCTGCTTGGTGAGCTGACCGTCATGGGCCAGCGCGTCGTCGGGCAGCACCGCGCACACCCGGTCGTCGGGCAGGTACCGCACCGCCACGACGTTGAGGGCGTCGACGTCGCCGGGTGGGCGCGCGGCCCACTGCGCGGCGGTGACCGATCGTCGGCGTTCGGCCGGTCCGCCGAGCTGTTCGAACACCGTGAACTGCGAGTCGCCCCGCCCGGTTTCGGCCAGTAGCCGGGCCAGCGTCGCGGGGGTGTTCGCGTCGCGAGACAGCACCACCGCCTGTCCGCCCCGTCGCACCGCGGTGTGGGCGTCGGCGGTGACCAGGCTGATCACCTCGGTGTCCTGCACCGGCCACCCGAGCCGTGCACACGCCAACGTCACCGACGACACGTGCGGCAGCACGGCGACGCGGTCGGCACCGTATAGGCGCATCAGCGTTCCGCCGATGCCGTGCAGCAGCGGATCGCCGCTGGCCACCACGTGCACGTCACCCTCGGCATCGTCGAACAGGGTGCGCAATGCGGGCAGCATCGGCGACGGCCAGGCGCGCCGCACGGCGGTGACCGTGTCGTCGAGCAGGGCGAGCTGACGTGGTGAGCCGTAAATGACTGTGGCCCTTGTCAGCTCGGAACGAGAAGCGGGCGCCAGCCCCGCCATACCGTCGGCCCCGATGCCCACGACGGTGATCATCGCGGCATCCTCCGCCACACGAACTGCGGAAGCAACCGCATACCGGCGAACACCGGCCGCAGGATCGCGGGCACCCACACCGTGCGGCGGCCCTTGGCCAGCGCCCGTGCTGTGGCCGCGGCCACCTGGGCAGGCGTGCTGGAGAACGGTGCGGGGGCCATGCCCTCGGTCATCCGGCCCACCACGAACCCCGGCCGCACCGTCAGCAGCGACACCCCCGATCCGTGCAACGCGTCGGCCAGGCCGCTGCAGAACCCGTCGAGGCCGGCCTTGGCCGAGCCGTAGACATAGTTGGCGCGCCGCACGCGCACCCCCGCCACCGAGGAGAACACCACGATGCGGCCGCGGTCGGCCTGCCGCATGAGGTTGGTCAGCGCGGTGAGCAACGCGGCCTGCGCGACGAAGTCGGTGTGCAGGATCTGGGCGGTATGCGCCGGGTCCTTCTCGGCGCGCGCCTGGTCGCCGAGGATGCCGAAGGCCAGCACTGCGGTGCCGATCGGCCCGTGCTCGGCGACGATCGACGCGAGCAGAGGTTCGTGAGACTCCAGCAGGTCGGCGTCGAATTCGCGGGTGTGGACGGCCGCGGCGCCCGCGGCCCGCACCGCAGCGACCTGGCCGGCCAGCTCGTCGGCCCGGCGCGCGGCCAGCACCACGGTCGCGCCCGGCGCCAGACGCGTCGCAAGCTCGATGCCGATCTCGCTTCGCCCGCCGAAGATCACGACAAGCCCGGTCGCCTCCGTGTCCCTCACGGCTGTGATTATCACCTGCGCTAGGTTGGGCTGGATGGCCCAGTCCAGCCGCCGGGCAACGACCCGGCTGACCAACGACGCGATCGCGTTCCTCACCGAGCGCCATCTCGCGATGTTGACGACGCTGCGTTCGGACAACTCGCCGCACGTCGTCGCCGTCGGGTTCACCTTCGACCCGGCTACGCACATCGCCCGGGTGATCACCTCCGGGGGTTCGCAGAAGGCACTCAACGCTGAGCACCGCGGCATCGCGGTGCTCAGCCAGGTCGACGGCGCGCGCTGGCTGTCGCTGGAAGGCAAGTCCGTCGTCAACTCCGAGCCCGACGCGGTGCGTGACGCCGAACTGCGCTACGCCCAGCGCTACCGCACCCCGCGGCCCAACCCCAAGCGGGTGGTGATCGAGGTGCGCGTCGAGCGGGTGCTCGGCTCCTCGGACCTGCTCATCCGCGGCGACGCCTGACCCTGACCCGCCGCTCGCGGGCGTTATCTCTTGGCGAACAGACGCAAATTGTGCCGACACGCCGTGAAAATGGCGTACTTTGCGTCTGCTCGCCGGGTGAGGTGGGGCGAGGTGGGTGAGGTGGGGCGAGGCTAGGTCACCACGATCAGGTCGTGGGGGCGGTTGTTGACCGGCTGGGCGCCGTCGGCGGTGACGATGACGATGTCCTCGATGCGGGCGCCCCACTGTCCGGGAAAGTAGATGCCCGGCTCGACGGAGAACGCCATGCCCTCCTCGAGCGGCAGGTCGTTGCCGGCGACGATGTAGGGCTCCTCGTGCACCGACAACCCGATGCCGTGGCCGGTGCGGTGCACGAACGCGTCGGCCAACCCCTCGGCGGCCAGCAGATCGCGCGCGATGGCGTCGACCTGCTCGGCGGTCACCCCGGGGCGCACTGCCTCCACCGCGGCCCGCTGGGCGCGCTGCAGCACGGCGTAGCGTCGCGCCACCTCTGGGTCGGGTTCGCCGATGCTGTAGGTGCGCGTCGAGTCCGAGTGGTAGCCGGGTTCGTAGGGGCCGCCGATGTCCACGACGACGATGTCGCCGTCGCGTAGTTCGCGCTCCGAGCACTCGTGATGCGGGTCGGCGCCGTTCGGGCCCGATCCGACGATGATGAAAGCGACATCGGAATGGCCTTCGGCGACAATGGCTTCGGCGATACCGGCGGCGACGTCGGCCTCGGTGCGGCCGGGCACCAGAAACTGCGGAACCCGGGCGTGCACCCGGTCGATCGCGGCGCCCGCTTTGCGCAGCGCGTCGATCTCGGCGGGGTCCTTGATCATCCGCAACCGTCGCAGCACGTCGGTGGCCAGCACCGGCACCTCGCCGAGCACGTCGGCCAGCGGCAGCAGGTGCAGCGCCGGCATGGCGTCGGTGACCGCCGTTTTGCGCGGCGCCCCGCCCAGCGCCTCGGCGACCATCGCGTACGGGTCCTCGCCGTCGACCCAGTCCCGCACCGACACCCCGAGTTCGGGCACCGCGGATTCGCGCAGCGCGGCGAGTTCGAGCCGCGGCACCACCACCGCCGCCTCACCGGCGGCCGAAAGCACCAGCGCCGTCAGCCGTTCGAAGGTCTGCGCGCGTGAGCCGACGAGGTAGCGCAGGTCGTAACCGGGCGAGATGACCAGACCGGCCAGCCCCGCCTCGGCGGTGGCGTCGGCGGCCGCCCGCAGTCGCCGGGCATACACGTCGGAGTCGAATCGGCTCGCTGCCATACCGTCGAGGCTAGTGGTCGCACGCTACTGTCAGTGACCGTGGCCGCTCCCCTGTTACTGCTCGACGGCGCCAGCATGTGGTTTCGCTCGTACTTCGGTGTGCCGTCGTCGATCACGGCCCCCGACGGGCGGCCCGTCAACGCGCTGCGCGGATTCCTCGACGCCGTCGCCACGGTGATCACCCGCGAACGCCCGACGCGGCTGGTGGTGTGCCGCGACGACGACTGGCGCCCGCAGTGGCGGGTGGACCTGATCCCGTCGTACAAGGCACATCGCGTGGAGGAGCCACAACCGCAGGGGCAGCCCGACATCGAGGAGGTGCCCGACGACCTCACCCCGCAGGTCGACATGATCATGGAGATCCTCGACGCGTTCGGCATCCCCACGGCGGGCGCGGCGGGCTACGAAGCCGACGACGTGCTCGGCACACTGGCCGCCCGCGAGACCCGCGACCCGGTGGTGGTGGTCAGCGGGGATCGCGACCTGCTGCAGTTGGTGCGCGACGAACCGGTGCCGGTTCGGGTCCTCTACCTGGGCCGTGGCCTGGCCAAGGCCACCAAGTGGGGCCCGCAGGAGGTGGCCGAAACCTACGGGGTGCCGGTGGATCGGGCAGGGCCGGCCTACGCCGAACTGGCGCTGCTGCGCGGTGACCCGTCCGACGGGTTGCCCGGCGTGCCGGGGGTCGGCGAGAAGACCGCGGCCACGCTGCTGGCCCAGCACGGCTCACTGGAAGCGGTGCTGACCGCCGCCCACGACCCCACGTCGAAGATGTCGAAGGCCTACCGCAAGAAGCTGCTCGCGGCCACCGACTACATCGACAGGGCCGCCCCGGTGGTGCGGGTCGCCACCGATGTCGAGGTGGACTGGTCCACCTCCGACGACACCCTGCCGCTGGCCGCCGAAAAGCCGCGCAAGGTGGCCGAACTGGCCGAACGGTACGGCGTGACGTCGTCGATCGGCAGGCTGCAGAAGGCGCTCGACGGCCTGCCCGGCTGACCGCTACTTGGGCCGACCGACCTCATAGGTGCCGTTGTCGTCCTGGAAGGTCACCGTCACCTGGCGTTTGGTGCCGTCGATGCTGACCTCGCAGTCGAACGTGGAGCCCTTCTCGACCGTCGGGTTCTGCCCGTCGTTGCACTTGACGTCCTGCACGTTCTTGGCGCCGTAACCGTTGGCCTCGTCGGTCAGGATCTGCTGCACGCCGTCCTGGGCGGCGTCGATGTCGAGCTTGGTGGTCACGAAGAAGCCGGGCTTCCAGAAGCCGAGAACCAGCACCACCGCGACGATGATCGCCGCCAGCAGGCCGATCACCCCGCCGATCACCGCCAACGAGCGCTTGGAGCCCTCCTCGGTGCCCTGCGGGGGGTAGCCGGGATATTGCCCGTACTGACCCGGCGGCTGCCCGTACGGCTGTCCGTACGGCGGCTGGCCCGGCTGCCCGGGCTGGCCCGGTTGGCCGTAGGGCGGCTGGCCCGGCTGTCCATACGCACCCGGCGGCGGATACGCCTGCGGGGGGTACTCGGCGGGCTGCTGACCGTAGTGTTCGGCCGTCGGATACTGCTGTTGATACGGCTGCTGATAGGGCTGCTGCGGATACTGCTGCTGTTGCTGCGGGTCATAGGCGGGCGGCTGCTGCCAGGCCGGCGCCGCCGGCGTGGGCTCGCCGCCGGTGGTCGGCGGCTGCCACGGCTGATCAGCCGACGGCTGGTCCGATGGCTGATCAGCCCCGGGCTCCGGCTGCTGACCGGGCCACGGCTGCGTCGGATCAGATCCCTGCGGTCCGCTCATCTCTCTCCTCGATCGCCACGGCCGTGCCGCGTCATGGTCAAAGTCTGCTGGCAACACACTACCCGGCATCAACAGCGACGACCCCGCGTCGAACGTCGCCGATCGCACGTTTCGCGGCGGCCCGTAACGCCGGGTCTTCGGCAGCGTTACGCACCTGGTCGAGCAGGTCAAGCACCTGGCGGCACCAGCGTACGAAATCGCCTGCCGACAGCAGTGATCCAGAACCCGTCACGTCGCTGGCATCCAGCGCGGTGGTCAGATCGCCGGTGGTCGACCAGCGATAGATGGCCGCGACGAATCCCTCGTCGGGTTCCCGGCTTCCGCTGAGCCGGTGTCGCTGCTCGTCGGCGCGCAACTCGGTCCACAGCCGCCGGGTCTGGTTGAGCGCCCGGCGCAGCTTGCCGGTCGGCGCGTCGACACTGCCCGGCGGGACCGGGGTGTCCCCGCGCGATTCGAACACCACCGACGACACCACCGCGGCCAGTTCGGCCGCCTGTAGCCCCTCCCAGATGCCCGCGCGCAGTGACTCGGCGACCAGCAGGTCGCTTTCGCTGTAGATGCGGGCCAACAACCGGCCGTCGTCGGTGACCGTCGGATCGCCCTCGCCGGAGTCGTCGATGAAGCCGCGTTCGGTCAGCAGCACCACGATGCGGTCGAAGGTGCGTGCCAGCGAGTTGGTGGCCGCCGACACCTTGCGGCGGATCTGCTCGTTGTCGCGCTCGATGCGCAGGAACCGCTCGGCCAGCCGGGCTTTTTCCTCGCGGTCGGGCAGCCGGTGGGCCGGGTGGCGGCGCAATTGCTCACGCAGCGAAGCCAATTCGGGGTCGACGTCGGGTTCCTTCGGAGCGCCGCTGCGCTTGCGTTTCGCCGAGTGGACGTCGAGTTTGGCCGCCGCCGACCGCAGCGCCGACGCGAGGTCGCGGCGGGCCTTTGGGTTGCGGTGCTCGACGCGCTTGGGCAGCGACATCGAGCCCAAAGGCGGCGAGGCCCCCGGGTAGTCGGCCGAGGAGATCCGGCCCGCCCACCGGTCCTCGGTCAGCACCAGCGGGCGCGGATCGTCGCTGTCGCGCGCCGCCTCCAGCACCACCGCCAGACCGCCGCGCCTGCCGTGGGTGATCGCGATGATGTCGCCTCGGCGCAACGCGGTCAGCGCGTCGTTGGCGGCCCTGCGGCGCTGCAGCCGCGACGCCCGCGACTGTGCCCGTTCGCGTTCGGAGATCTGCAACCGCAGCCGGACGTAGTCCAGAATGGGGGCGTCTCGACCGCCGAGTTCGCCGGCGATCTCGTCGAGCATGCGCTCCCCGCGCTCGATACCGCGAACCAACCCGACCACCGACCGGTCGGCCTGGTACTGGGCGAACGAACTCTCCAGCAACCGGTGTGCCTGCTCTGGGCTCATCTGCGCGACCAGGTTGATCGTCATGTTGTAGGACGGCGCAAACGAACTGCGCAGCGGGAACGTGCGGGTGGAGGCCAGGCCCGCCACCTCGGCGGGGTCCACGTCGGGGGTCCACAACACCACGGCGTGGCCCTCCACGTCGATGCCGCGCCGCCCGGCACGCCCCGTCAACTGCGTGTACTCGCCCGGTGTCAGCGCCACGTGCTGCTCGCCGTTGAACTTCACCAGCCGCTCCAGCACCACCGTCCGGGCGGGCATGTTGATGCCCAACGCCAATGTCTCGGTGGCGAATACGGCCTTCACCAGCCCGGCGGTGAACAGTTCCTCGACGGTGTGGCGGAACGCGGGCAGCATGCCCGCGTGGTGGGCCGCCAGGCCACGCAGCAGCCCCTCGCGCCACTCGTGGTAGTCCAGCACGATCAGGTCGGCCTCGGGCAGGTCGCCGCAGCGCCGGTCGATGATCTCGGCGATGCGTCGGCGCTCGTCCTGATCGGTCAATCGCAGCGGTGAGCGCAGGCACTGCTTGACCGCGGCGTCACAGCCCGCGCGCGAGAAGATGAACGTGATCGCGGGCAGCAGCCCCTCGCGGTCGAGGATGGCGATCACCTCCGGTCGACTCGGCGGCCGGAAGATGGTCGGGCGGCCGCGGTGGCCCTGCCTGCCCCGGCCGCGGGGCTGCCAGTCGGTCAACCGGTCGGCCTCCCGGCGATGCGCGATGTGGCGGGTCAACTCCTGGTCGACGGTCAACTCCCGCGCGGAACCGTCCCGACGCTTCGCGCGATAGTCGAACAGGTCGAACAACCGCTTGCCCACCAGGACGTGCTGCCACAGCGGGACCGGGCGGTGCTCGTCGACGACGACGGTGGTGTCGCCGCGCACGGTCTGGATCCAGCCGCCGAACTCCTCGGCGTTGCTCACGGTGGCCGACAGGCTCACCAGCAGCACCTTGTCGGGCAGATGCAGAATCACCTCCTCCCACACCGCGCCGCGCATCCGGTCGGCGAGGAAGTGCACCTCGTCCATGACGACGTAGGAAAGACCGTGCAGCGTCGAGGAATTCGCGTACAGCATGTTGCGCAGCACTTCGGTGGTCATCACCACCACGTCGGCATCACCATTGATGGACTGGTCGCCGGTGAGCAGACCGATCTTCTCGGCGCCGTAGCGTTGCACCAGGTCGGTGTGCTTCTGATTGCTGAGCGCCTTGATCGGGGTGGTGTAGAAGCACTTTCCACCCGAGGCCAGCGCCATATGCACGGCGAACTCGCCGACCACCGTCTTCCCTGCACCGGTGGGCGCGCAGACCAGCACCCCGTGCCCGCGTTCGAGCGCCTCGCATGCCCGCTGCTGAAATGGATCCAGCCGGAACGGCAGCTGCTCGGCGAACAGCGCCAGCTGGCCGTCAGGTGGCGTCGTCATCGACCACCGGCCGCGCCGAGGACGGCACGACGTCCTGCTCCTCGATCTGATCGGGGTGTCCGATCGGTGCCGCCTGGTCGTCGGGAATCTCCTGCTGCGCCTCGCGACGGGCCTTGCGCTTGTCGTGCAACCGGGCCAGTTGGATCGCGAACTCCAGCAGCAGCGTCAGCGCCAACGCCAACGCCAACATCGAGAACGGGTCCGACCCCGGCGTGAAGATCGCCGCGAAGACGAACAGGCCGAAGATCAGGCCCCGCCGCCACGCCTTCAGCCGCTCGTAGGTGAGGATTCCGACCAGGTTGAGCATCACGATCAACAGTGGGAACTCGAAGCTGAAGCCGAACACCAGCAGCAGGTTGATGAGGAAGCCGAAGTACTGGTCACCGGACAGCGCGGTCACCTGCACGTCGCTGCCGACCGTCAGCAGGAAGCCCAATGCGGTCGAGAGCACCAGGTAGGCCAGCACCGCGCCGGCGATGAACAGTGCGGCGCCCACGGTGACGAACGCGATGCCGAAGCGCCGCTCCCTGCGGTAGAGGCCCGGGGTGATGAACGCCCACATCTGGTACAGCCAGACCGGGCACGCCAGCACGATTCCGGCGGTCAGCGCGACCTTGAGGCGCAGCATGAACTGGTCGAACGGCGAGGTGGCCAGCAGCCGGCAGGCCCCGTCGGCGGTGATGTCGGCGCGCGACGACGGCGGCAGTTCGCAGTACGGTCCGCGCAGCCAGTCGCCGAGGCTGGGCAACCCGAACACCCCGTGGCTGTACCAGAGGAACCCCAGGATCGTCGTCAGCACGATCGCCGCCACGGCGATCAACAACCGGTTGCGCAGTTCCTGCAGATGCTCGACCAGCGACATCGTGCCGTCGGGGTTCACCCTCGAGCGACGCCGTCGCACATCGAGTTTCTTCAGGAATGCGGGGGTCTGCACGCAGTGCCTACTAACGCGGCGTCACGCCGCGGTCACGTGGACGCGTCAATCAGGCCGGTCGCTGGTCCGAGCGTTGCTCGGTTGCAGGTGGCGGCGCAGGGGTGTCGGCCCGTTCCGAAGCGATGGGGGTAGCGGGCGTGTCCTGCTTGGAGTCGGCCTGCATCTCCTTGATCTCGGACTTGAAGATTCGCATCGACTTGCCGAGCGAGCGCGCCGCGTCCGGGAGCTTCTTGGCGCCGAAGAGCAGTACGAACACGGCGATGACGATGACCCAGTGCCAGGGTTGTAGTCCGCCCAATTTGGTTACCTCCAGACGTCGCGGCCAGTCTACCCGCCGACGGTGTAGGCGTTCAGCGCCGCAGCGGCCGATTCTCGCACCCTGGCGGCCAGCTCTGCGGGTTCGAGCACGCGTACCGCCGACCCGAACCCGAGCACGAACCGGGTCATCCAGTCGTCGGAGGCATACGTCATCGCCGCTTCGCAGGAACCGTCGGGCAATTCGTCGAGAACCCGCAACGGGTAGTAGTCGAACATCCACGCCGCCGACGGTTCGATGAGCAGCTTGGCCGACGGCAGCGACGGGTCGGCGTCGAACAGCGAGGTGTCGGGTTCGGCGGCCACGGCGGGCTGCGGCGGCGCGGACGGTTCGTCGAGCACGGTGGCGTCGACGATCCGGTCGAACCGGAACAACCGCACCCCCTCGGCCGAGCGGCACCACGCCTCCAGATAACTGTGGTCGGCGACCAGCACCACCCGGATCGGGTCGACGACCCGGCTGGTCAGCACGTCGCGGGAAGCCGAGTAGTACTCGATGGTCAACGCGCGGTCGTCGCGCACGGCCGAGCGCACCGCCGCGGCGGCATCGCTTTCGGCAGGCGCCGGATCGTCGACGGCCGCCACCGCGCCGGTGTCGGGGCCGACGGTGCCCGCGGCGGATTCGATCTTCGCGATCGCGCTGCGCGCCGCCTCCGGGTCGACCATGCCCGGTACGTCGGCGAGCGCCCGCAGCGCCACCAGCACGCCGGTCGCCTCGGGCGAGGTCAGCCGCAGCGGGTGGTCGATCCCCGCCGAGAACGTCACTTCGATTGTGTCGCCGGAGAATTCGAAGTCGATCAGATCACCGGGGCCATAGCCGGGCAGCCCGCACATCCACAGTTGGTTCAGGTCGTCGCGTAGCTGTTTGACGCTGACACCGAGGGCCGAGGCCGCCTCGGTCTCGGTGATCTTCGGGTTGGCCTGGAAATACGGGACCATGTTGAGCAGCCGCACCAGCCGCGCGGAAACGGCGGTCATGTCCGCGCCCTCTCCTGCTGGCCGGCGTGCGCGCGCAGACGCCCCAGCACGTCCGCACGCAGGGATTCGGGTTCCAGCGCCACGGCGTCGGCACCGTAGCTGGCGATCTCGCGGGCCAGGCGGTCGAGCATGTCGACCTCCACGGTGATCTCCTCACCGTCGCGCCCATCCAGCGTGCGGGGCCCGATCACGGTCGCGCGGCGGCGCAGCGCGGTGGCGCGGCCGTCGGCCACCCACACCTTGGCCGAACCGGTCGCCGGCCATTCGCCCACCGCGCGATCGACGATCTCGCGAAGGTTGACCCCGTCCGGGCGGGTCACCGCACCCGCCTCGCCCAGCGGCCGCACGTCCAATCCGATCCGGGACAGCCGAAAGGTGCGGGTGGCGTCGCGGTCGCGGTCGTGTCCGACCAGATACCAGCGGCCCTTGTAGGTGACCACGCCCCACGGCTCGACGGTGCGGGTGGTGAAGGGCTCGCTGCGGGTGGAGCGGTGCGGAAACTGCACCGCGCGCCCGGTGTCGATGGCCGCCAGCAGCGTGCCCAGCACCTCCTCCGAACCGCGAAGGCCCGGCAGGGCCGCGGTCGAGCTGATCGCGACATCGGCGTGCGGCGCGTCGACCTCGATGTCGATGCCGGCCGCGCGCAACTTCAGCAACGCGCCTTGGGTGGCGGTGATCAGTTCCGGGGACTCCCACAGCTGGGTGGCCACCGCGACGGCGGCGGCCTCGTCGGCGGTCAGGTCCACCTCGGGAAGCGCATAGGCATCCCGATTGATGCGATAGCCCTCGGTCGGGTCGAAGTGCGACGCCCGGCCGGTCTCCAGCGGGATGCCGAGGTCGCGCAGTTCGTTCTTGTCGCGTTCGAACATGCGCGCAAACGCCTCGTCGCTGGGGCTGTCGGAGTAGCCGGACACGGTCTCGCGGATCCGCTCCGCGGTGATGAAGCCACGGGTCGACAGCAGCGCGATGACGAGGTTCATCAATCGTTCGACTTTGGAGATCGCCACTCGACTCAGCTTAGGCTGTGCCCTTCTGCCGGCGAGCGCTCACTGCGGTACGCCAATGTCGCGTCGAAACCGTGTACCCAGGCGCGCGCTCACGCGGCCGCGGTCCGCGTCAGCAGGGTGTCGATGCGGCGCACCATCGCATCCGGGTGCCGTCGGACGTCGTCACTGACGACGCTCATCACCCGCCAGCCGATCTCCTCCAGCGCGGCGCGCTTCTGCCGGTCGTTGCGCAGGGCCTCCGGCGAACTGTGCCAGTCGAATCCGTCGTACTCGACGGCGACCTTCTCATCCGGCCACGCGAAGTCGACGCGCCACACTCGCCCGTCCCGGTCGACGATCTCGAGCTGCAGACACGGTTCCGGCAATCCGCCGTCAAGCATGACGAGTCGGGTTTCGCTCTCCATCGGCGACTCCGCCTCCGGCCGGGACAGCGGAATGAGTTCACGTACGACCACGATCCCGCGCCGACCGCTCTGGGCCAGCGCGGCCAGCCAAAGTTCATCACGGTCGCAGGTCCCGCTGCGCAAAGCTGCGTCGAGTGTCGCCAGTACGCGGGGCCGACGCAGGCCGCGGGCGACCTCGACAGCTGTCCACGCCGGAGCGGTGACGGGTCGACCGCGTAAGCCGATCAGCGGCGCCCCGTCCCGTCGGTGCACTTTCAAACCCGCTTGGTCACGTAGTAGATGACCATCCGGGTTGAGGACGTGCAGATCCTGTACGCCCTCGGTGTCGAAGCCGAAAAGCGCCGCAGCCGTGCCCAGGCAGACCGGAACGGGCCGACCGCAACGCAGGTCAAGCCCGCGCAGGCGGGTCCAGTGGTCGGTTGCGCCGGCACTGTAGATGCCGGGCAGGATCTTCACCAGCTCGCCGGTGCGCAATCCGCGCTGCAACCCACGACGGGTGAGGTGCTGCAGGATCTGCACAAAGGTCGCGACTCCGCCCTGGGCCGCGAACAGAGCGCAGAGCTGCGGCGGCATCCCGGAATTGTCGGACGAACCGCGGCCCGAGGGCTAATAGCGCCTGTGGATAACTGCCGAGCGCTCACCGAGGTACGGATTTCGGCGGGAAAACTGTACGTGAGTGAGCGCTCGCGCCGAAGGGGCCAGGCGCCCAGGGGGCCCGGGCGCGGAGCTACATGCTGGCGATCAGCCGTTTGACCCGTTCGTCGACCGACCGGAACGGGTCCTTGCACAACACCGTGCGCTGCGCCTGATCGTTGAGCTTGAGATGCACCCAGTCGACGGTGAAGTCGCGGCCGGCCTCCTGCGCCGCGCTGATGAACTCACCGCGCAGCTTGGCCCTGGTGGTCTGCGGCGGAGTGTTGACCGCGGCCTCGATGTCCTCGTCGGTGGTGATCCGCGAGGCCAACCCTTTGCGCTGCAGCAGGTCGAACACCCCGCGGCCGCGCTTGATGTCGTGGTAGGCCAGGTCGAGCTGGGCGATCTTGGGATCGGACAGCTCCATGTCGTAGCGGTCCTGGTAGCGCTGGAACAGCTTGCGCTTGATCACCCAGTCGATCTCGGTGTCGACCTTGGCGAAGTCCTGGCTTTCGACCGCGTCGAGTTGGCGGCCCCACAGGTCGACCACCTGCTGGATCTGGGTGTCGGGCTCCCGGCTCTGCAGGTACTCCACGGCGCGGGCGTAGTACTCGCGCTGAATGTCGAGTGCGCTGGCCTGCCTGCCGCCGGCAAGCCGCACCGGACGCCGGCCGGTGAGGTCGTGGCTGACCTCACGAATCGCCCGGATCGGATTGTCCAGCGAGAAGTCGCGGAACGCGATGCCCGCCTCGATCATCTCCAGCACCAGCGAGGCGGTGCCCACCTTGAGCATCGTGCTGGATTCGCACATGTTGGAGTCGCCGACGATGACGTGCAGCCTGCGGTACTTCTCGGCGTCGGCGTGCGGTTCGTCGCGGGTGTTGATGATCGGCCGCGACCGGGTGGTGGCCGACGACACGCCCTCCCAGATGTGCTCGGCGCGCTGGGACAGACAGAACGTCGCCGCCTTCGGAGTCTGCAGCACTTTGCCTGCGCCGCAGATCAATTGGCGGGTGACCAGGAACGGCAACAGCACATCGGAGATCCGGGAGAACTCGCCCGCGCGCACGATCAGATAGTTCTCGTGGCAGCCGTAGGAGTTGCCCGCCGAGTCGGTGTTGTTCTTGAACAGGTAGATGTCACCGCCGATGCCCTCGTCGGCCAGCCGCTGCTCGGCGTCGATCAGCAGATCTTCGAGGACCCGTTCGCCCGCGCGGTCATGGGTGACCAGCTGAGTGAGGTTGTCGCATTCGGCGGTGGCGTATTCGGGGTGGGAGCCCACATCCAGATACAACCGCGCGCCGTTGCGTAGGAACACGTTGGAACTGCGGCCCCACGACACCACCCGCCGGAACAGATACCGGGCGACCTCATCGGGGCTGAGCCGACGGTGGCCGTGGAACGTGCAGGTGACACCGAATTCGGTCTCGATGCCCATGATTCGTCGCTGCACGTCTTCGAGCCTACTGGTTACCGGCCGGGCAGGGCGCGCAAGCCGCGCCGAACGTCGAGGTCCGGTTAGCCGGACCGCGCCCGCTGGCCTGTGGATAACCGCGGCGGGCCTGTTCGGCAATCTGCCAGCATGAGGCATGGGGGAGATCATCCGAGTCGACGCGTTCGCGATGGAAGCCGTCGCCGAGTGCCTGGAGAACGCGGCGTCCGACATTTTGCTGACGGACCTCAACTGGCCGCGAAAACCGCCGGAATCGGTGCTCACGGCGCTCGACGTGCACGTCGAGAGCGCGCGGCTGTGGACGGAGTCCGTCGTCGAACGGCTGCAGGTCTGGGCGTCGCGGGCCGGGGTGATCGCCCTGGCCCTGGAGCGCCACCAGGCTCGCCGACCGCGGTGAGCCGCCCGACCCTTCGGCAGGCCCGGGAGTGGCGCCCGGACTGGCTGCGTGAGACCGCGGCCAACTGGGACACCGCCGCCGCCGATATACACGCCAGGCTCGACACCGCGGTGCACGGCGTCGAGGCCACCCGCGAGTTCTGGACCGGCTCGGCCGCCGAGGCCGCACGCCGTGAATCGCTCGTGACGGGCCGAGCCTCCGCGGCGTTGGCGCGGGCGGTGGTGCTGGCCGCGGTCGCCGCGCGTGACGGCGCCGACCAGATCGAGGCGGCGCGGGCCGAGGTGCTGGCCCTGGTGGGCACCGCCGAAACCGAGGGCCTGTCGGTCGACGACGACGGCACGGTGTCGGTTCGGGCCGACCCGGAAAAGTTGCTGATCGCGCTGTCCGGCGGCGACAGCGCGGTCGCGCGCGAGATGCTGGTGGTGCGGGCGGGCGAACTGACCCGGCTGATCCATCAGGCGCTGGATCGCCTGGGCGCCGCCGACGCCGACGCGGCGGCCGACATAGAGGAAGCGCTCGCCACACCCGTCGCCCTGCCTCCGCCCACGCTGCCGGCCGGCGCCTGGCCGGTGGTGGCCGGCGATGTCGTCGCCGGGTGGCAGGCGATGAGCCAGGACCGAATCGCCGAGCAGGTCGCCGCGATGAGCCCGGAGCAGCGGCAGCGGCTCATCACCGAGTTTCCCCGCCAGGTCGGCAACACCGACGGCGTGCCATGGGAAATGCGCATCGCCGCCAACCGCACCAACATCGCCCAGGCCATCCTCGACGAGCAGGACCCGCAGCGGATCGCGTTCTACCGGACGCTGCTCGCCGAGGTCGACGACCCGACGGGCAGCGGGCGCCGCATCGACCGCCAGATCGTGGCGTTCGACCCCGGCCGCTTTTCGCTCGTCGAACTCAACGGCTCGCTGTCGCAGGCCAAAAGCGTCGCGGTGCTGGTGCCCGGGATGAACACGACGCTGACCGGATCGGCGGCCAACACCGCCACCGCGCGGCGGTTCGTCACAGCCACCCGCGGCGACGTCGCCGTCATTACCTACCTGGGCGGGCCGTTCCCGCAAGGCAACCCGGTCACCGGCCTGCTCGACGCCGCCGATCCCCGCTACGCGCTGCAGATGGCGCCGCGGCTGGTGGCGTTCAGCGAGGACGTCGACCGCACCGTCAGCGCACAGACCGCACAAACTGCCCGGCCGGTGCCGGTGACCTACATCGGTCACTCCTACGGGGGTTCGATCCTCGGCACGGCCGAGGCGCAGGGCCTGACCGCCGACCGCACGCTCTACGCGGCGGCGGCCGGTGCGGGCGTCGGCGTCGACGATCCCGGCGACTGGCACAACCGCAATCCGCACGTGCTGCGCTTCTCGATGACCGCTCCCGGCGATTTCATCGAGGCTGTCCAGGGGCTGCCCGGCGGGCCGCACGGCGCCGACCCCGACGAGATGCCGGGGGTGATCCGGCTGCGCACAGGCCATTACGACGACGGCCGGTTGATGGCGGGCTGGCGGGCGCACACCGACATGCTCAACTCGCCGTCGGACTCCTGGCGCACCGTGCTCGCGGTGATCACCGGGGATTCCGAAACCCTGCACCGAGCGGGCTGATCGACCGCCAAAATAGGCCGATGTGGTCACGCAGCGCGCCCGTGGACGGGTTCCGGCTGGCGTTCGACCGCTTCGGTCCCCGCGGCGCCCCACCGGTGGTGTTGTTGCACGGCTGGCCCGGCAACCGTCATGACTACCGCGACGTCGTCCCCCTGCTCAGCGGGGCGGCCGACGTCGTCGTCCCCGACCTGCGCGGCTTCGGCGGCTCCGACAAACACGCCGTCGCGGTGCGCCACTTCTACAGCGCCACCGCCCAGGCCGACAGCATCATCGGCCTGATCAGGGAGTTGGAGCTCGGCCCGGTGGTGCTCGCCGGCTACGACGTCGGCAGCCGCATCGCGCAGAGCGTGGCGCGCATGCAACCCGACCTCGTCGCCGCGCTGGTGCTCTCTCCCCCGCTGCCCGGCGCCGGGGACCGGGTGCTGACCGCGCAGGCGCAGAGCGAATTCTGGTATCAGGCGTTTCACCAGTTGCCCATCGCGGGCCAACTGATCGACGGCAACCCCGACGCGGTCCGAAGCTATCTGCAGCACTTCTGGACTCACTGGTCCGGACCTAACTTCGCGCTCTCGGACAGCGACCTGGACCGACTCGTCGCCGACTACGCGTTGCCGGGGGCGTTCATGGCGTCCATCGCCTGGTATCGCGCGGGCGCCGGGATGATCGCCCAGTCGCTCACCGAACTACCGCCCCAGCGCGCCATCAAGATCCACGTACCCACCGATGTGCTGTGGCCCCACCACGATCCGCTGTTCCCGTCCGCATGGTCCGACCAACTCGAGCACTACTTCACCGACGTGGCGTTGCACGTCGCCTTCGACGCCGGCCATTTCACGCCGTTGGAGTGTCCGGCGCAGTTCGCCGAGCTGATCCTGATCCGCGCCCAACCCGACGCCTGCGGGTAGGACGTCAGTCGCCGGGATTCTCGGGCTGCGGCGCAGGCTGGTCTTCGGGCAGCAGCGCCTCCAACGCGGGCCCGGTGATGCGCCGGAAGGCGCGGCGCGGACGGTTGGCGTCCAGAATCGCCACCTCCAGCGTCGACGGCCCCAGGGTGCGCGGTTCGGCCCCCGCGGCGCCGTTGACCTCGGCCCTCAACGCGTCGACGGCGATCTTCACCGCGTCGGACAGCGGGGCGTTCTCGACGTATGACTCCTTGAGCGCGGCGGTGATCGGGTCGGTCGTGCCGCCCATCACCACGAAATGCGGCTCGTCGGCGATGGAGCCGTCGTAGGTGATGCGGTACATCTCCGGCGGTTTGGTCTCGCCGTGGTGTGCGACCTCGGCCACGCACAACTCCACCTCGTAGGGCTTGGCCTGTTCGGTGAAGATGGTGCCGAGGGTCTGCGCGTACACGTTGGCCAGCTGCCGACCGGTCACATCGCGACGGGCATAGGCGTAGCCGCGGGTGTCGGCGAACTGGATGCCGCCGCGACGCAGATTGTCGAACTCGTTGAACCGGCCGACGGCGGCGAAGCCCACCCGGTCGTAGAGCTCACTGACCTTCTGCAGCGACCGCGACGGGTTCTCGGCGACGAACAGCACCCCGTCCGCGTAGGCCAGCGCGACGACGCTGCGACCGCGTGCGATGCCTTTGCGTGCGAGCTCGGAACGCTCGCGCATCGCCTGCTCGGGCGAGATGAAATAGGGAAAGCTCACGAGTCTCCCCGCGCGTCAGTGGAACGGTGGACTGCATCCGGGCCGAATGTGTCGGCGCGGGAACGGTTTTCGATCACCTGGCGGGCGATCTCGGCGATGCGCTCTTCGGCCACTTCCTCTGCGCCGTCGACGCCGATGGCCACCGCGGTCGGATAGATGCCGCGCACCAGGTCCGGGCCGCCGGTCGCCGAATCGTCGTCGGCGGCGTCGTAGAGCGCCTCCACGGCCACCCGCAGCGCCGAATCCGCGTCGGACACCTGCGAATACAGCTTCTTCATCGACGACTTGGCGAAGATCGAGCCCGACCCCACCGACTGGTAGCCCTCTTCCTCGTAATTCCAGCCGCCCGCAGCGTCGAACGACACGATGCGACCGGCGGCCACCGGATTGGGATCGTCGAGGTCGTAGCCGGCCAGCAACGGCAACGCGACGAAACCCTGCAGCGCGGCGCCCAGGTTGCCGCGCACCATGGTGGCCAACCGGTTCACCTTGCCCGCAAACGTCAGCGCGACACCCTCGAGCTTCTCGTAGTGTTCGAGCTCCACGGCGTAGAGGCGGGCGAACTCCACCGCGATCGCCGCGGTGCCCGCGATGCCGGTGGCCGTGTAATCGTCGGTGATGTACACCTTCTGCACGTCGCGGCCGGCGATCATGTTGCCCTGCGTCGACCGGCGGTCACCGGCCATCACCACGCCGCCGGGATACTTCAGCGCGACGATCGTCGTGCCGTGCGGCAGCGCGTCCGACGCGGCGTCCGGCGGGCCGGCGGCGTGCCGGTTCACCGGCAGCAGTTCGGGCGCCTGGCGGCGCAACAGTTCAGAGAAAGAGGAAAGATCCACAGGGAGGGAGGGCGCTCCTGGTAGGGGTGACGGAAAGGCCAACTGTTCGCGGTTTGGCCAGGTCACTGTCCACCCTTCTGGACGTATGCGCGCACGAAGTCCTCGGCGTTCTCCTCCAGCACGTCGTCGATTTCGTCCAGCAGATCGTCGGTGTCCTCGGCCAGCTTCTCGCGCCGCTCCTGACCGGCGGCCGTGCTGCCGGTGACATCGTCCTCGTCGCCGCCACCACCGCCACGTTTGGTCTGCTCCTGCGCCATCGCCGCCTCCTGCTAAGTCCAAACCTGTCGCGGGCGGGCTCACTTGTGCCCGCCGCTGGCTCTACCCTACCGTTTTACCGCCGATTCGCCCCGGATAGCGCGCCGCGGCGGTGGTCAGGTGGTGAGCTGTTCCACCAGTTCGGCCGCGCTGTCCACCGAATCCAGCAACTCCCCGACGTGCGCCTTGCTGCCGCGCAGCGGTTCCAGGGTCGGGATGCGTACCAGCGAATCGCCGCCCAGATCGAAGATCACCGAATCCCAGCTGGCCGCCGCGATGTCCGCGCCGAACCGCCGCAGGCATTCGCCGCGGAAGTACGCGCGGGTGTCGGCCGGCGGATTGTCCACCGCGTCGAGCACCTGCTGTTCGGTGACCAGCCGCTTCATCGACCCCCGTGCGACCAGCCGGTTGTACAACCCCTTGTCGAGGCGCACATCCGAGTATTGAAGATCCACCAGATGCAGCCGCGGCGCCGACCAGGCCAGGTTCTCCCGGTTGCGGAACCCCTCGAGCAGCCGCAGTTTGGCCGGCCAGTCCAGCAGCTCGGCGCACTCCATCGGATCGCGCTCGAGCAGGTCCAGGACGTTGGCCCAGGTTTCGATGATGTGGGAAGCGCGCGGATCCGGATCGCGGCTGTCCACCAGTTTGGCCGCCCGGTCCAGGTAAATGCGTTGCAGCGCAAGGCCGGTCAGTTCCCGACCGTCGGCCAGGGCGACGGTGGCCCGAAGCGACGGGTCTCGGCTGATGACGTGCACCGCGTGCACTGGCCGGGCCAGCGCGAGGTCGCTGAGGTCGATGTTGAAGTGCGGGCCCTCTTCGATGAGGTCCAGCGCCAGCGCGGTGGTGCCGAGCTTGAGATAGGTCGACGTCTCCGACAGGTTCGCGTCACCGATGATGACGTGCAGCCGGCGGTACTTGTCGGCGTCGGCGTGCGGTTCGTCGCGGGTGTTGATGATCCCGCGCTTGAGCGTGGTCTCCAGGCCGACCTCGACCTCGATGTAGTCGGCGCGCTGGGAGAGCTGGAAACCCGGTTCGTCACCCGACGGGCCGATACCGACCCGACCCGATCCGGTGATCACCTGCCGGGACACCAGAAACGGCGTCAACCCGGCGATGACCGCCGAGAACGGGGTCTGGCGCGACATCAGGTAGTTCTCGTGGGAACCGTAGGAGGCGCCCTTACCGTCCACGTTGTTCTTGTAGAGCTGCAGCTTGACCGCGCCGGGAACGCTCGCGACGTGCCGCGCGGCGGCCTCCATCACCCGTTCGCCGGCCTTGTCCCAGATCACCGCGTCCATCGGGTCGGTGGTCTCCGGTGCCGAGTACTCGGGGTGGGCGTGGTCGACGTAGAGCCGCGCGCCGTTGGTGAGGATCATGTTGGCCGCGCCGACCTCGTCGGCGTCCACCACCGGCGGTGGGCCCGCCGAGCGGCTCAAGTCGAATCCGCGGGCGTCGCGCAGCGGGGACTCCACCTCGTAATCCCAGCGGGTGCGCTTGGCGCGCTGGATCCCGGCGGCCGCCGCGTACGCCAGCACTGCCTGCGTCGACGTCAGGATCGGATTCGCGGTCGGATCGGACGGCGACGAGATGCCGTACTCGACCTCGGTTCCGATAATCCTTTGCATGACCCCAAGCCTAGGTGACGCCGCGCAGTAGCCTGCGACCGTGCCAACGCAGCAGCACCGACACCGACAGAGGGCCGTTGATGATTGACGTCGAAGTTCGCCGCGCGGCCGACGGGTGGTTCCTGCAGCGAGGGCTGCCCGCGGTGCTGCGGCCCGGCCGGTTGGTCCGGCGGCTGTGGCCGCGCTCGGCGCCCGCGCTGGCCGCGTTCGCGGTGACGATGGCCAACTCGGTGTTGGTGGTCGCGCTGACCGGCGAACACACCATCGCCATCGACGGCCAGCCGACCCGCAACGAGTGGTTCGTGCTTCTTCTGCTGATCCTGGTGTTGCCCGTCGCATCGCTCGCCGGCTGGCTGGTGTCGCGGATTCCGCGGCTGGGTGGGCGCACCGCCGCGGCCGCGGTGTCGGTGGTCGTAGTGGGGCTCGGCGCGATCTTCGGCGGCCCGAGCTCACGGCTGCTGGTCAACCTGGTAGCCGTGGCGGCGATGACCGCGATCATCCTGGCGCTCACCGCATCCGGGGCGGGCTCGATCGCGGGCTGGGCGGTGCACATGACGCTGTCCCGCCTGGCCGCGGCGGGATCGCTGGTGCTGCGCGCACTGCCGGTGCTGTTGCTGACCTTTTTGGTGTTCTTCAACTCCCCCGTGTGGCTGATGGCCGCGACGATCTCACGGACGCGGCTGTGGCTGGCGCTGCTGTTCCTCGGCCTGGTCGCCGGGGCGTTCGTGGTGTCGGTCACCGTCGACCGGGTGCGCCCGATGATCGCGGCCGCCGAACCCGTCCCGGACAGCGCGGAGCGCCTGGCCGGCACCCCGTTCGCCGCCATGCCCGAACCGACCCGCGTCAAACCCCTCAACCGGCCCGAACAGCTCAACGTCTACTTCGTGCTGGCCGCCTCGCAGGTCGCCCAGATCCTGGTGGTCGCGGTGGTCACCGGGCTGCTCTTCTTCGTGCTCGGTTTGATCCTGCTGTCCCCGGAACTGCTGACGGCCTGGACCCGCGACGGGGCCCCCGACGGGCAGGTGCTGGGCATGACCATTCCGGTGCCCGAGGCGCTGATTCAGATCACCCTGTTTCTGAGCGGCCTCACCTTCATGTACGTCGCCGCGCGCGCGATGGGCGACGAGGACTACCGCACGCACTTCTTCGACCCGCTGATCGACGGCCTGCGCCTGACGCTGGCCGCACGTAACCGTTACCGGGCGGCCGTACCGGCGAGATGACCGGTGGCGCGGGCGAGTTTCGGCGCACAATGTTGCGCGTGCCCGACATGCGGAAGGTCCACGAGTGGTTTCTGCACCGCGGGCTGCCGTTGGTGTTGACCCGCCGGGTCCGGTCGCACGCCCTGATCGAAAGGTCGGCCCCGACGGTCAGCGGCATCGGCGCCGCGATCGCGCTGACGATGATGCTGGCCGAGTTGACCGCCGGTGATCCCGACATCGCTTTGACCCTGCGTCTCGGGGTGTTCGGCGTGGTGCTGGCGGGCGCGCCGGTCGGGCTGTATCTGCTGCACCGCACCGGTACGACGCTCGGAGAGTTCGGCCGGCGATCCGCTGCCCTGCTGGTGATGGCGCTGTTCGTGGTCGCGCTTCCGGTGGTCGACAGCGGCTTGTCCGGGATCACCGTGGCCGAGACGGCAGGCTTCGCGATCATCGCCGTGCTCGCGATCTGGCTGACCTACCTGGGCATCGGCTCAATTGTGCTGTGGGCGTTCCGGTTCGCGTGGGTGCAGCTCGGCGCGCTGGGCACCCTGATGAGCCGCGCGCTTCCGCTGCTGATGCTCACCGTGGTCGTCTACTTCACCGGCGAGTTGTGGCAGTTGGCCGCCCGGATGTCCCGCGAAAGGCTGTGGCAGACCATCGGATTTCTGGCCGCGGTGGCGATCGCGTTCATGGTGACCACGATCCGTGACGAGGTGCTCGCGCTGCGCGAGGACCGGGCCGAGCAGACGGACCCGGCCAAACTTCTCGAGGACACCCCGTTGGCCGGTGCCGACGGTCCCCCGCCGGCGCGCGTTCCGCTCTCACTCGCCGAACAGGCCAACGTGGTGGCGGTGATGGTGGTCGCCCAGGCCATCCAGGTGGTGCTGTTCACCGCGGGCCTGTTCGCCTTCTTCCTGGCGTTGGGAATCGTCGCGGTGCCCGACGACGTCGCCGTGCTGTGGTCGGCGGAACTGGGCTGTCGCACGGGTGAACCCCCGTGTCCGGGAACATGGTTCGGCGTGCACGTGCCGGTACCCCAGACCGTGGTGCATGTCTCGCTGTTCGTCGCGGTGCTGTCCGGTCTGTATTTCACCGTCAGCACCAGCGTCGACCCGATGTATCGCGAGCGGTTCTTCGATCCCCTGATCTCCGATGTGGCGGTGAGCCTGGCCGGCCGCGATGCCTACCTGCAGATGGAACGCGACGGCAGCACCTGACCCGCCCCCCTTCTCTTTCCCCTCTTTCCCGCGAGCGTGCGTGTCTGCGGCCGACACGCCGCAAAAGTTTGCGACTTTGCGCACGCTCGCGGGACGTCGAGAAGGGCAGGCCGCGAGAGTCGCCGTACCCCGAACCGGCCGCCGCCCGGGTGTGAGCGTGCGCAAACTCCTACTGAGACACGGCGCGTCGCCCGCAGACACGCACGCTCGCGCCAGAAGGGGCCAGAGAGGACCAGAGCGGAGTTACAGGTACTGGCCCAGGTTGCTCTCGGTGTCGATGGCCCGCGAGGCGCTGCCGCTCTTGCCGGTGACCAGCGTGCGGATGTAGACGATCCGCTCGCCCTTCTTGCCCGAGATCCGCGCCCAGTCATCGGGATTGGTGGTGTTGGGCAGGTCCTCGTTCTCGGCGAACTCGTCGACGATCGAGTCCAGCAGATGCTGGATGCGCAGACCGGGCTGTCCGGTCTCCAGCACCGACTTGATCGCGTACTTCTTGGCTCGGTCGACGACGTTCTGAATCATCGCGCCGGAGTTGAAGTCCTTGAAGTACATGACCTCTTTGTCGCCGTTGGCGTAGGTGACCTCGAGGAACCGGTTGTCGTCGATCTCGGCGTACATCCGGTCGACGACCTTGACGATCATGGCCTGGATGCAGGCCGTGCGGTCGCCGTTGAACTCGGCGAGGTCGTCGGCGTGCACCGGCAGGTCCTCGGTGAGGTACTTGCTGAAGATGTCCTGGGCGGCTTCGGCATCCGGCCGCTCGATCTTGATCTTCACGTCCAGCCGGCCGGGCCGCAGGATCGCCGGGTCGATCATGTCCTCACGGTTGGAGGCGCCGATGACGATGACGTTCTCCAGGCCTTCCACACCGTCGATCTCGCTGAGAAGCTGTGGTACGACCGTGGTCTCGACGTCGGAGCTGACGCCGGTGCCACGGGTGCGGAAGATCGAGTCCATCTCGTCGAAGAACACGATCACCGGGGTGCCCTCACTGGCCTTCTCCCTGGCGCGCTGGAAGATCAGCCGGATGTGGCGTTCGGTCTCGCCGACGAACTTGTTGAGCAGTTCGGGCCCCTTGATGTTGAGGAAGTAGGACTTCGCCTCCCGGGCGTCATCCCCACGCACCTCGGCCATCTTCTTGGCCAGCGAGTTGGCCACGGCCTTGGCGATCAGCGTCTTACCGCAGCCCGGCGGGCCGTAGAGCAGCACACCCTTCGGCGGGCGCAGCGAGTACTCGCGGTAGAGCTCCTTGTGCAGGAACGGCAGCTCCACCGCGTCGCGGATCTGCTCGATCTGCCTGCCCAGGCCGCCGATGTCGTTGTAGCTGACGTCGGGCACCTCCTCGAGCACCAGATCCTCGACCTCGGCCTTGGGGATGCGCTCGAAGGCGTAGCCGGCCTTGGTGTCGACCAGCAGCGAGTCGCCCGGACGCAGCCTGCGCGGCCGGCCGTCGTCGGGCGCGTCGGGGTCCTCGGGTTCCTCGGGCAGATACTCCGCCGACACCAGCGGCTCGGCCAGCCAGACGATGCGTTCCTCGTCGGCATGCCCCACCACGAGCGCGCGGTGGCCGTCGGCCAGGATCTCGCGCAGCGTGCTGATCTCGCCGACCGCTTCGTAGTTGCCCGCCTCGACGACGGTCAGCGCCTCGTTGAGCCGGACCGTCTGGCCCTGCTTGAGCGTCTTGGTGTCGATGTTCGGTGAGCACGTCAGCCGCATCTTGCGACCGGAGGTGAACACGTCGACGGTGTCGTCGTCCTGGACGCCGAGCAGCACGCCGTACCCGCTTGGCGGCTGACCGAGCCGGTCGACTTCCTCACGCAGCGCCAGCAACTGCTGACGCGCCTCTTTGAGGGTCTCCATCAATTTCGCGTTTCGGGCCGCGAGCGAGTCGATCCGGGCCTCGAGCTGATGCACATCCCTGGCGCTGCGCAGGCCGCTTTGCGGTCCTACAGCGTTCTCCAGTTGCTCGCGCAGGATCGCCGCCTCACGGCGCAGCTCTTCGAGCTCGGCCGCATCCTCGCTGGACATGCCTGACCCATGGGGGCTGGAGCCGTCGGAGTAGGCTCCAGAACGCTCTGATTCACTCATGTTGCGCCCCTTCCCGCACCGGCAGTTGGTGCAGTAACAACTTCAACGCTACCGGCGATTCAGCCATTGTGTGTGTTCTAGGAATTCGACACACCAGCAGCACTGTTAGCCTCTGTGATGAATTTGGCCAATCGAAAGGACAACCGTGACCCTGAAAACCCTCGTTACCGGCTTGATAACAGGGGGCGCAGCGGCCGCTCTGGTCGCCGGTGCCGCGGCAGGTGTGACATCGATTGCAACTCCCTCGAATCCCTTTGTATCCGATTCTGCGGTTTCCGCCAGCGCTGAGGTCGCGCCCGTGGTGCACGGCATCCCGATGCCACAGGCGCCCGCGCCCGAGCTGGAGGGGCCGTTGCTGACGACCCTCAACGCGCTCGCCGGGCCGGGTTCGTTCAGTCCCAGCGGCAACAAGTCGGCCTACATCCAGGGCGGCACCGGCCGACTGGAGGGCATCACCGCCGACCGCGCCTTCAACAACGCGGCGCGCGAGGGCAAATTCCCGCTGAGCTTCATCGTCGCCAACATCGACCAGATAGGCGGCGTGGCCACCGCAGACGTCACCGCCACCGCGGCCACCGGCGGCACCGCCACCCAGAACATCCAGTTCGTCGCGGGCCCGAGCCCGACGGGGTGGCAGATCGCGAAGGGCTCCGCACTGTCCTTGCTGTCCTCGGTCGGCTAATTTCGTCTGGTGCACCGCACCTCTCGTACCACTCGTATCGGAGCCGTGGGCGCCGTCGCGATCGCGGCGGCGCTCGGGCTCGGGGGATGTACCGACCGGATCGACCCGCCCCCGACCACACCGGTGACGCTCACGCCGCCCAGCCCGTTCGTGGCCGCCGAGGACGCGCCGCCGATGCCGTTGCCGCCGCCCGAGGCGCTCATCGACGTCATGGTGCGGCTGACCGACCCCGCGGTGCCCGGCGCCGAGAAGGTCGGGCTGATCCAGTTCGGCAAGCCGACGGACGGGCCCGCGCTGGACAGTTTCGACCGCGCGATCAGCGACGCCGGTTTCCGGCCGCTGGTCTTCGAGGCGCACGACCTGCAGTACGTGCAGGGCGATCGCGGAAACGTGACGGCGTCGTTCGTGATCAGGACCGCCAACCCCCGCGTCGGTGACGGCGGTGACTTCCGGTTCCCGATGGAGTTCGCCCACGGCGACGGCACCTGGCAGCTGACCCGCCAGACCGCGGACATGCTGTTGGAGTTCGGCGGCTCGCCGGCCCCGCCGGCACCGCCGGTGGTCACCGAACCGGCCCCGCCGCCTCCCTGAGCGCGCGGCGATGTGGATCGGCTGGCTGGAGTTCGACCTCCTGCTCGGCGACGTGCATTCGCTGAAGCAGAAGCGGTCGGTCATCCGTCCCGTCATCGCCGAACTGCAGCGCCGGTTCGCGGTCAGCGCCGCCGAAACCGGCGGCCAGGATCTGCGGCGGCGCGCCCACATCGGGCTGGCGGTGGTGTCGGCCGACCGTCGACATGCCGTTGACGTGCTTGACGCCGCCGAGCGTCTGGTGGCGGCCCGTCCGGAGGTGGAGCTGCTGTCGGCCCACCGCGGTTTGCGGCGCAGCACCGACGACTAGATGCCACCGCCCAGTTGACGTTTGCGTCGCAGCGGCATCGGCGCCACCGCGCCGGGGGCCAGCTTGCGCGCGCTGATCAAAAACGCGGTGTGGCCGCGCATCGTGTGCTGCGGGCGCACGGCCAGGCCGACCACGTGCCAACCGCGCTGCATGCTCTCCCAGGCCCTCGGCTCGGTCCAGCACTGCTGTTCGCGCAGCGCCTCGACCGCGCGTGACAGCTGGGTCACCGTCGCGACGTAGATCATCAGCACCCCGCCCGCCACCAACGCCTTGGCCACGGCGTCGAGCACCTCCCACGGCGCGAGCATGTCGAGCACCACCCGGTCGACTTCCGGTCCGTCGTAGTCGGCGAGGTCGGCGGTCACCAACTCCCAGTTGTCCGGCCGCGCGCCGAAGAAGGTCTCCACGTTGCGCACGGCGTGCTCGGCGTGGTCCTCGCGCACCTCGTAGGAGACCACCCGCCCGTCGGGACCGACCGCGCGCAGCAGCGAGCAGGTCAGCGCACCCGAACCGGCGCCGGCCTCCAGCACCCTGGCGCCGGGGAAGATGTCGCCCTCGTGCACGATCTGCGCGGCGTCCTTGGGATAGACCACCTGCGCGCCGCGCGGCATCGACATCACGTAGTCGACCAGCAGGGGCCGCAGCACCAGGAACTGATCGCCGTTGGTGGACTTGACCACGCTGCCCTCGGGCAGCCCGATCACGGTGTCGAGCGCGATCACCCCGCGGTGGGTGTGGAACTCCCCGCCGGGGGTCAGCACCATCGTGTAGTGCCTGCCCTTCGCATCGGTCAGCTGAACGCGGTCACCGACGGCGAACGGACCGGACGACGATCTTGCAGACACAGCTGTTCAGCCTGCCAGCCGACGCGCCGTCACGGGTGTCCGGGGTTGTCCGAGGGTCGACCTAGTCTGGCCTCATGACCGATAAGCCGGACCCGACCGGCCCGCCGGTTGAGCCGGCCAGGCGCCCGGCGTTGTCGCCGTCGCGGGCGGCCGACTTCAAACAGTGCCCGCTGCTCTACCGGTTCCGGGCCATCGACCGGCTGCCCGAACCGTCGTCGACCGCGCAGGTTCGCGGCTCGGTGGTACATGCCGCGCTCGAGCAGTTGTATGGACTGCCGGCCGCCGAGCGCGGACTGAAGACCGCGGTGACGCTCGTCGACCCGGCCTGGCAGCGACTGCTCACCGAACAGCCCGAGCTCGCCGAGTTCGAGCCCGCGCTGCGCGCCGAACTGCTCGACGAGGCGCGCGCGCTGCTGTCGGGGTACTACCGGCTCGAAGATCCGACGCGGTTCGACCCGCAGAGCTGTGAACAACGCGTGGAGGTCGAGCTCTCCGACGGCACGCTGCTGCGCGGCTTCGTCGACCGCATCGACGTCGCGCCCACCGGTGAACTGCGCATCGTGGACTACAAGACCGGCAAGGCACCGCCGGAGGCGCGGGCGCTCGCGGAGTTCAAGGCCATGTTCCAGATGAAGTTCTACGCCGTCGCGGTACTGCGCTCGCTCGGCGTGATGCCCACCCGCCTGCGGCTGCTGTATCTGGCCGACGGGCAGGTGCTGGACTACTCCCCCGACCGCGACGAGCTGGCGCGGTTCGAGAAGACCCTGATGGCGATCTGGCGGGCTATCCGATCAGCCGGTGCCACAGGCGATTTCCGGCCACGCCCGTCCCGGCTGTGTGACTGGTGCGCACACCAGTCACGCTGCCCGCAGTTCGGCGGCACCCCGCCGCCGTATCCGGGCTGGCCGGAGCGTCCGGACGAGGGGTCGGCCGCCGATGACGACGCCGTGCTGCGCGCGTCGGAGCCCGCTGCGTGATCGACTGCCACTACCGCCGTGCCGGCAGCGACGGCGATTTACAGCTGTTCGATTCCACCGACGGGACCCGCAGCAACTGGAACCCCGAAATCCAGCACGGCTCACCGCCGCTGGCGCTGATGACCAAGCTGATCGAGGAACTCGCCGACGGCAGCGGGCTGCGCATCGGCCGGCTCACCCTGGACATCCTCGGCGCCATTCCGGTGACGACGGTCGGGGTGCGGGCGTGGGTGGAGCGCCCGGGTCGGCGGATCTCGCTGATGGTCGCCGAGATGTCGACGCCGGGCGCCGACGGCGCGCGCCGCGTGTTGGCCAGGGTCACGGCGTGGCTGCTGGCCACCAGCGACACCGCCGATGCGGCCACCGACCGCTATCCGCCGCTCGTCGAAGGCGAACCGCGCGACGTTCCGCACGCCTGGATGGGGGCACCGGGCTACCTCGAGACGGTCAGCTGGCGTCGGCAGCCCGACACCGGCGGCTCCGGGAACGTCATCTGGCTGAGTCCCCTTGTGCCACTGGTAGATTCGGAGCCGACGACGGACCTGCAGCGGCTCGCCATGGTGGTCGACTCGGCCAACGGCGCGGGGGCCGCCCTGGATCCAGACGAGTTCGTCTTCATGAACACCGACACCGCGGTGCACCTGCATCGGCTGCCGAGCGGGGGCAACTTCGCGCTTCGCGCCCGCGGATCGATCGGTCCGGACGGCGTCGGTGTGACCACCGCGGAACTGTTCGACCGAACCGGGTTCATCGGCACCGCGGCACAGACCCTGTTGGTACAACGCCGCTGACGCAGGAGTTATATGCGTTTGCATCTATATAGATCCAGTGACATACTTTGGTGGTGGATGTATTCGAGGCGGTAGCCGAGCCGAACCGCCGTGCGCTGTTGGACGCGCTCGTCGACGGCGAGCGCACCGCGGGCGAACTCGTCGCGACGCTTCCGGACTTGACCCAACCCACTGTGTCGCGCCATCTGCGCATCCTGCGCGAGGTCGGGCTGGTCGAGGTGCGCCCCGACGGCCAGCGGCGCATCTATGCGCTGCGCGCCGACGGGCTGGTTGCCGTCGACGCGTGGATCAGCCGCTATCGCCGGTATTGGGCCGACCACCTCGACGCGCTGGAACGGCATCTGGAATCGACCCATGGAGAGACGCAATGACAGGGCGCACAGGACGATTGACCATCGAGGGCGACCGGGCCGTACTCACCTTCCAGCGTCGCCTCCGCTTCCCCGTCGACGCGGTGTGGTCGGCGATCACCGACCCGGCACACCGCAACGAGTGGATGGGCCACACCACCATCGATCCCCGCGAAGGCGGCATGATCGAGACGATGCCCGACGGGCCCCCGGCGCCGCCGGACATGAAGCGGATGACCGGACGCATCCGGGTGTGGGATCCGCCATTCGTGTTCGAACACGAATGGCACCAGCGCGTCATCGACGACGGCAACGAGAACTCGGTGGTGCGTTACGAACTGAGACCCGACGGTGACGGCACGCTGTTGACGTTCACCCATCGTGGGCTCGGGATCCCCAACGCCGAGGGGTTCCTGCCGGGGACACATGCCTATCTGGACCGCCTCGAGGCCCATCTGGCCGACGACCCCCTGCCCGGCTGGGCCGAGCGCTACCAAGAGGTCGCACAGGCGGTAACCGGTGACGAAGCAGCACGCAGAAAGGACGCCGACAATGTCACTGAACGGTCCTGAGATCGCCGCGCCGGCTCTGGTGATCGCCTATCACTCCGGATTCGGCCATACCGCTGTTCTGGCCGATGCGGTGGCCGCCGGTGCGTCTGAGGCCGGCGCCGACGTGCGCATGATCGCCGTGGCCCGGATGGCGGAGGCGGACTGGCAGACCCTCGATGCCGCCGACGGAATCGTGTTCGGCACCCCCACCTATATGGGCAACGTGTCGGCGGGATTTCAGTCGTTCGCCGAACAGACCGGCAGGCGTTGCCAGAACGGCACCTGGCGCGACAAGGTGGCGGCCGGGTTCACCAACTCCGGCGCCAAGAGCGGAGACAAGGTCAACACGCTGCAGTCGCTGGCGGTCTTCGCCGCCCAGCACCACATGCACTGGGTCAGCCTCGGTCTGGGTCCCGGCTGGAACAGTTCCACCGGCACCGACAGCGACCTCAACCGGCTGGGCTTCTGGCTGGGCGCCGGGGCGCAGACCGACGTCGACGCCCCATCCGACCGGGTTCACCCGGCCGATGTGCGGACCTGCCGTCATCTCGGCCGGCGCGTCGCGGCGGTCACGCGCCAACTCGTCGCGGGCCGGGCGCTCACTGCAACGGTGCCAGGTCCTGCAGCATCGTCGGCACCAGTTCGCTGACCGTGGGGTGGATGTGCATGGTGCGTGAGATCGCCGTGTAGGGCTTTCCCGCCGTCATGATGTCGAGGATGGAGTGGATCACCTCGTCGCCGCCGACGCCGAAGATCGCGGCGCCCAAAATTTGCTCGGTTTCGGCGTCCACCACCACCTTCATGAAGCCGCGGGTCTCGCCCTTTTCCACCGCTCGCCCGACACGAGTCATCGGACGCTTGCCCACCAAGGCTTTTCGGCCCGACCGGCGCACCTCCTCGGCGGTCATACCGGCCCGCCCCAGTGGCGGGTCGATGTAGAGGGCATAGGTGGGCACCCGGTCGCTGACCCGGCGCGGATCACCGTCGAGCAGATTGGCCGCGACGATCTCGAAGTCGTTGTAGGAGGTGTGGGTGAACGCCCCGCGCCCGTTACAGTCCCCCATCGCCCAGATGTGTTCGACGTTGGTGCGCAACTGGTCGTCGACGACGATGTACCCGCGGTCGTCGGTATGCACGCCGGCGGCGTCCAGGCCCAGGTCGTCGGTGTTGGGCCGCCGTCCGACCGCCAACAGCAGGTGTGACCCTTCGATCGGCGCCATGCCGTCGCGTGCCACCACCTCAAAGCCCTTATCTCGCTTCGTGAACCGGATGTCACTCGCGTTGAGGACCACGTCGATCCGCTCCGCTTCGAGAATCTCCTTGATAGTGGCCGAAACGTCCTCGTCCTCACGCGACGCCAGCCGCGGGCCCTTCTCCAGCACCGTGACCCGAGCACCGAACCGGCGGTACATCTGCGCGAACTCCAGTGCGATGTAGCTGCCGCCGACGATCACCAGATGCGCGGGAACGGTGTCGAGTTCGAGGATCCCGACGTTGGTCATGTAGTCGATGTCGGACAACCCCGGCATGTCGGGGACGACGGCGCGGCCGCCGACGTTGAGGAAGATGTGGTCGGCCGTCAGCACGGCGTCGTCGACCCGGATGGTGTGCGGATCCTCGAAGCGGGCGTGGCCGCGCAGCAACGTCGCACCCGGCATGGCGGACAGCCAGGACTCGACCCCGGTGCGGTCCTCGTGCACGATCTCGTCCTTGCGGGCCTTGACCCGCGCCATCTCGACACCGACGTCACCGGTGAGGACTCCGTATTCGGCACCGCGGCGGGCCAGGTGGGCGGCGTACGCACTGGCCACCAGCGTCTTGGTGGGTATGCAGCCGGTGTTGACGCAGGTGCCGCCGACGAGTTTGCGTTCGATGACCGCGACGGTCTGACCGGCCTCGGTGAGCCTGCCCGCCAACGGCGGGCCGGCCTGTCCCGCACCGACGATGATCGCGTCGAATTTCTCAGTCATGGCCCGGTCAGCCGACGAAGCTGACCAGGAACACGATCAGCAGACCACCGCCGACGGCGACCACGTCCTCGAGGATCGCGCCCGGCCGGTCGCGTCCGCCGTTGGCGTCGACCAGTCGCTGCCGGGCCGCGGCCCCGGCCAGGGTGCCCAACACGGCGCCGATGATGCCCGCCCCCGTCGCGCTGAAGGTGTGGAAGAAGGCGCTGCCGATCACCGCTCCCGCGAAAGCGCCGGTGATCAGCCGGGTGATGAACTGAAGCGCGGTCTTGCGACTCGGCGTCTTCGGCAGCTGATCGGTGACCAGTTCGGCCAGCAGGAAGATGGTCAGCACCGTGACGGTGATCGGATGTGCCATCCACTCCGACCACTTGCCGTCGACGTCGACCCACCCCAGCAGTGCCCCCCAGGCGACCAGCGCGGGCGCGGTCAGCGCCCGCAGACCGGCGATCACCCCGATCAGCAGAGCGAGCAGGATGACGAGGGCTTGCGTCATGGCGACCTCCGTGTCGGGCTAATCGACATCCGGACGCTAACACGGTGGGCCGCACCCGGCCGGTCGAATCTAAATGCGGCAGAACCGGATGTCGGAGGCCAGGATCGCCTTGGCGCCGATGGCCGCGAGTTCGTCCATGATGACGTTGACATCGCGACGTGGCACCAACGCGCGCACCGCAACCCATGCGGGGTCGGCAAGCGGCGCGATGGTGGGCGATTCCAGTCCGGGGGTGATCTCGGCGGCCCGGTCCAGCACGCTGCGCGGGCAGTCGTAGTCGAGCATCAGATACTGCTTGCCGAACACCACGCCCTGCACCCGCGCCGCCAGTTGGTCACGCGCGGCGGCGTTCTCGTCGCCTGCCCCGTTGCGTTCGATGAGCACGGCCTCCGAGGTACACAGCGGGTCACCGAAGGCCTCCAGGTTGTGCAGCCCGAGGGTGCGCCCCGAGCCGACCACGTCGGCGATCGCGTCGGCCACCCCGAGGTGCACGGAGATCTCCACCGCCCCGTCGAGGCGGATGACGGTGGCCTCGATCTTGTGTTTAACCAGATCTTTTCGCACCAGGTTCGGAAAGGCGGTCGCGATTCGCTTACCCGCCAGATCCGCCACCTGCCATTTGCGACCCACCGGGGCCGCGTAGCGAAACGTCGACGACCCGAACCCCAGCGCGAGCCGCTCGCGTACCGGCGCGTCGGACTCCTCGGTCAGGTCGCGTCCGGTGATTCCGAAATCCAGCTCCCCGGAGCCGACGTAGGTCGCAATGTCCTTGGGCCGCAGGAAGAAGAATTCGACGTTGTTACCCGGATCGATGACGGTGAGATCCTTGGAATCGGTGCGGCGCCGGTATCCGGCCTCGGCGAGGATCTCCGACGCGGGCTCCGACAGCGTGCCCTTGTTCGGCACGGCGACCCGTAACGTGACGGCGTTCGGCGATGAGCCGATGTGGCGTAGCGCGGCCATCAGAGTTTGGCGTAGATGTCGTCGAGGGTCAGACCGCGGGCGATCATCAGCACCTGCGTCCAGTACAGCAATTGGCTGATCTCCCCGGCCAGCGCTTCGTCGCTCTCGTGTTCGGCGGCCAGCCACACTTCACCGGCCTCCTCGAGAATCTTCTTGCCGATCCCGTGCACACCGCCGTCGAGCGCCGCGACCGTCCCGCTTCCAGCGGGTCGGGTGCGCGCGCGCTCGCTGAGTTCGGCGAACAGGGCGTCGAAGGTCTTCACGGCACGCGATTGTGTCACGCCGCCGGTGACGAAGTCACGGCGGTTTCCCCTGGCGGGCAGGTCAGTGCGCGGCCGGCCGTGTTTCGGCGCTCATGTCCTCCAGGTGCTTGCCCTTGGTCTCCTCCACCCAGCGCCACACGAACAGCAGCGACAGCACCGCGCAGACCGCGTAAAACCCGTAGGCCAGCGACAGTGAGATCTCACCCAGCTTCGGGAACGACGCGGTGATCAGGCAGTTCGCGATCCACTGCGCCGACGCGGCGAGGCCGAGCGCCGCGGCGCGGATGCGGTTGGGGAACATCTCCCCCAGCAGCACCCACACCACCGGGCCCCACGACATCCCGAACGACACGACGAACAGGTTCGCGGCGACCAACGCGATCGGGCCGGCGATGCCCTCCAGATGCGGTTGACCGTCGATCACCGGTGCGGTGCCGAAGATCACAGCCATCGTGCCGAGCGTGACGGCCATGCCCGTCGAGCCGGTCAGCAGCAACGGTTTGCGGCCGACCTTGTCGATCAGCGCGATCGCGATCAGGGTGGTGACGATGTTGGTCACCGAGGTGATGACGGTGATCAAAAACGCCTGGCTCTCGCCGAATCCCACCGACTCCCACAGCACATTCGAGTAGTAGAAGATCACGTTGATGCCGACGAACTGCTGGAACACCGACAGCGCGACGCCCACCCAGACGATCCCGTAGATGCCGCCGGTCGGCTTGCGCAGATCCGCCCACGACGGCGGTTTCTCGGACTTCAGTGACTCCTGGATGCGGGTGATCGTCATCTCCAGGTTCTTCTCACCGAGCAGCCTCGTCAGCACCCGGCGTGCTTCTGGAATACGGAACGTCGCAACGAGATAGCGCGGCGACTCGGGAATAGTGAAGGCCAGCCCGCCGTAGAGGATCGCGGGCAGCGCCATCACGACGAACATCCACCGCCAGGCTTCCATGTTGAGCCACAACACTTCTCGCGATCCGCCGGCGATGTGTGCCAGCAGGGCGTCGATCGCCAGCGAGACGAAGATGCCGGTGACGATCGCCAACTGTTGCAGCGAACCCAGCCGGCCCCGGATACGCGGCGGCGACGTCTCGGCGATGTAGGCCGGCGCGATGACGGAGGCCACTCCCACGCCGATGCCGCCGACCACCCGGAAGATGCCGAACATCCAGACGTTGACCGCCAGGCCCGTGCCGAACGCGCTGATGAAGAACAGCACCGCGGCGATCTTCATCACCGAGAGCCGGCCGATCCGGTCGGCCAGCCGGCCCGCCACCACCGCGCCGAGTGCCGCGCCGATCAGGGCCGCGGCGACCGCGATGCCCACCACCAACTCGCCGATCCGGAAGTGGTCGCGCACCGCCGAGATCGCACCGTTGATGACCGCACTGTCATATCCGAACAGCAGACCGCCCAGCGCCGCCACGGCAGCGATGCGGACCACTCGGGCGCTGTGCTCGGATTCCTCGTAGTCCAGTCCGTCTTCGGTGCCGCCCGCGGATCCGTGCGTCATCTGTGGCCCTCCGCATCGTTGCCGAGCCACATTCAATCACCTACGCGCGCGTCAGGCGGTCCGTTCGGCGACGAGTTCTCGGTGCAACCCCGCAAGATCGGAGACGTCCAGGCCAGCCAGCGAGGCCGCGTGGCGGCGCCGCGGGCCGGCGGGTACCGCGGCGCCGTTGGGCACCACCAGCACCGGACACCCCGCGGTTTCGGCCGCCGCGGCGCCGGTGGCCGAATCCTCGACGGCCAGACACCTCTCGGGGGCGACACCGAGCAACGCCGCCGCCCGCGCATACGGGTCGGGCGCCGGCTTGCCACGCGGCACTTCGTCGCCGCACACGGTCACCGAAAAGTAGTGGCTGCCAATGCTGTTCAAGGCACGGTCGGTCAGCGCGCGCTGGGTGTTGGTCACCAGTGCCATCGGAATCCGCTCGGCCAGCACCGAATCCAGCAGCTCCTGGGCTCCGTCACACCAGGCCAACCCGCCGTCGAACAACTCCGCGGTGTAGGCGTGCAGCCACCGGTCGGACTCGGCCATCGCCTCCGGATCCGGTGCCAGGCCGAGGTCGGCGTAGACCGTGCGGATGGTGTTGTCCGCGGAACTGCCGACAAGCGCCGCGCCGAACCTGCGCGGTCAGCTCGCCGCCCAATTCGGCGTAGAGCGCCGCCAACGAGATGTCCCAGAGCTTTTCGGAGTCGACGAGCGTGCCGTCCATGTCGAACAGCACCGCCTGCATCTCGTGACCCTTCCCGACGACCGTCAGGCTCAGTCCTCCGGGTTGTAGCTGAGGTTGGAGCTCAGCCAGCGCTCGGCTTCCTTCAGGGTCCAGCCCTTGCGGGTGGCGTAATCGGCGACCTGATCCTGGGCCAACCGGCCGACCACGAAGTACTGCGACTGCGGATGCGAGAAGTACCAACCGCTGACGGCCGCGCCGGGCCACATCGCCATCGACTCGGTCAACTCGATGCCGGTGCGTTCAGTGACGTCCATCAACTGCCACAGCGTCGCCTTCTCGGTGTGCTCCGGGCACGCTGGATAGCCTGGGGCAGGGCGGATTCCGACGTACTTCTCCGCGATGAGCGCCTCGTTGTCCAGCTGCTCCTCGGGCTGGTATCCCCATAACTCGGTGCGGACCCGTTGGTGCAGACGTTCGGCGAACGCCTCTGCCAACCGGTCGGCCAGTGACTCCAGCAGGATCGCGCTGTAGTCGTCGATGGCCTCCTTGAACTCCATGATCTTGTCCTGGCTGCCGAGCCCCGCGGTCACGGCGAACGCGCCGACATAGTCGGCCAGGCCGGTCTCCTTGGGGGCGATGAAGTCGCCCAGCGACCGGTTCGGGATGCCCTCCCGATGCTCGCCCTGCTGGCGCAGGTTGTGCAACGTGGCCAGCACCTCGGTGCGCGTCTCGTCGGTGTAGACCTCGATATCGTCACCGACGGCATTGGCCGGGAAGAACCCGATCACGCCGTTGGCCGTCAGCCACTTCTCCTCGATCAGGGTGTCGAGCATCTGCTGGGCGTCGTCATAGAGCTTGCGCGCAGTCTCGCCCGAGGCCGGGTTGTTGAGGATGTCGGGGAAGCGGCCCTTCATCTCCCAGGCGTTGAAAAACGGCTGCCAGTCGATGAACTCGCGCAACTCGGCGAGGTCGTAGTCGAGGAACTCGCGGATCCCCGCCCCGATCGCGGGCACCGGCGGCGTGTAGCCGTCCCAGTCGATCGGCGTGCGGTTCGCGCGCGCCTTTTCCAGCGTCAGCATCGGCCGCTCGGTCTTCGCGGCGTGGCGTTCGCGAAGAGACGCATAGTCCTTCTCGGTAGCCTCCAGCAGTGCGGGACGCTGGTTGTCGTCGAGCAGCGCGGCGGCGACCGGCACCGAGCGGGAGGCGTCCTTGACCCAGACCACCGGACCGCTGCGACGCGGCGATATCTTCACGGCCGTGTGCGCCCGCGAGGTGGTCGCGCCGCCGATCAGCAGCGGGATCTCCAGGCCCTCACGTTCCATCTCGACGGCGAAGTTCACCATCTCGTCCAGCGACGGGGTGATCAGGCCCGACAACCCGATCATGTCGGCGTCGTGCTCCTGGGCCGCGGCCAGAATCTTCTGGGCAGGCACCATCACGCCCAGGTCGATCACGGTGTAGTTGTTGCACTGCAACACCACCCCGACGATGTTCTTGCCGATGTCGTGGACGTCGCCCTTGACCGTCGCCATCACGATCGTGCCGTTGGTTCGCTCGGCGTCACCGGGCTGCTTCTCCGCCTCGATGAACGGCAGCAGGTAGGCGACGGCCTTCTTCATCACCCGCGCCGACTTCACCACCTGGGGCAAAAACATCTTGCCCGACCCGAAGAGGTCGCCGACGACGTTCATGCCGTCCATCAGCGGGCCCTCGATCACCTCGATCGGGCGCCCGCCCGCCGCCGCGATCTCGGCGCGCAGTTCCTCGGTGTCGTCGTCGACGTGCGCGTCGATGCCCTTGACCAGGGCGTGGGTGATCCGCTCGCGGACGGGCAGGGACCGCCACTCCGCTGCCGCGGGGTCTTCTTCCTTGCCCTTGCTGTTGAACCGTTCGGCGATCTCCAGCAGGCGCTCGGCGGCATCCGGGCGACGGTTCAGCACGACATCCTCGATGCGGTCCCGCAGTTCGGGGTCGATCGAGTCGTACGGCACCAGCGCACCGGCGTTGACGATGCCCATGTCCAGGCCGGCCTTGATGGCGTGGAACAGGAACACCGCGTGGATGGCCTCGCGGACGGGGTTGTTGCCGCGGAAGGAGAACGACACGTTGGAGATGCCGCCCGAGATGTGCACCCCGGGCAGGTTCTCCTTGATCCAGGCGCAGGCCTCGATGAAGTCGATGCCGTAGGTCGCGTGCTCCTCGATTCCGGTCGCCAGCGCGAAGCAGTTCGGGTCGAAGATGATGTCCTCGGCGGGGAAGCCGACCTGCTCGGTCAGGATCCGGTAGGCGCGCCCGCAGATCTCCTTACGACGCTCCAGGTTGTCGGCCTGCCCCTGCTCGTCGAAGGCCATCACGACCACGGCGGCACCGTACTTTCGGCACAGCCGCGCATCGTGGATGAACTTCTCCTCGCCCTCCTTCATGGAGATCGAGTTGACGATCGGCTTGCCCTGCACGTTCTTCAGGCCCGCCTCGATGACCTCCCACTTGGAGGAGTCGATCATCACGGGGACCCGGCTGATGTCCGGCTCGGAGGCGACCAGCTTGGTGAACCGGTCCATCGCGGCGACGCCGTCGATCATGCCCTCGTCCATGTTGATGTCGATGACCTGGGCACCGTTTTCGACCTGCTGCAGCGCGACCGACAGCGCGGTGTCGTAGTCCTCGGCCTTGATCAGGTTGCGGAACCGGGCCGAGCCGGTGATGTTGGTGCGCTCACCGATGTTGACGAACAGCGAGTTGTCGTCGATGTTGAGCGGTTCCAGGCCCGACAGGCGGGTGGCCACCGGAATCTCGGGCACCTGGCGCGGCGGCAGGCCCTCCACCACCTTGGCGATCTCGGCGATGTGCGCCGGCGTCGTTCCGCAGCAACCACCGGCGAGGTTGACCAGACCGGCCTCGGCGAACTCGGCGAGGTAACCGGCCTGACGCTCCGGGGTCTCGTCGTACTCGGCGAAGGCGTTGGGCAGACCGGCGTTCGGGTAGCAGGAGACGAAGGTGTCCGCGATCCGCGACACCTCCGCGATGTAAGGCCTCATCTCAGGCGCGCCCAACGCGCAGTTCAGGCCGACCGCGAGCGGCCGGGCATGCCGGATCGAGTTCCAGAACGCCTCGGTGACCTGACCCGACAACGTCCGGCCGGAGGCGTCGGTGATGGTGCCCGAGATGATCACCGGCCAGCGTCGTCCGCGCTGTTCGAACAACGTCTCGACGGCGAACACCGCGGCCTTGGCGTTGAGCGTGTCGAAGATGGTCTCGACGAGGATGATGTCGGCACCGCCGTCGACCAGGGCGGTGGCCGCTTCGAGGTAGGCGGCGGCCAACTTGTCGTAGGAGACGTTGCGTGCTCCGGGGTCGTTGACGTCCGGCGAGATCGACGCGGTGCGCGTGGTGGGTCCCAGCACGCCGGCGACGTAGCGGGGCTTGTCGGCGGTGCTGAACTCGTCGCACGCCGCCCTCGCGAGCGTGGCGCCGACGTAGTTCAGCTCGTAGCTGAGCTCCGACATGCCGTAGTCGGCCAGTGAGATCGCGTTCGCGTTGAACGTGTTGGTTTCCAGAATGTCGGCGCCCGCCTCGAGGTACTCGCGGTGGATCGCCTCGATGATCTGCGGCTGGGTCAGGTTGAGCAGGTCGTTGTTGCCCTGCAGGTCACTCGGCCAGTCCTTGAACCGTTCGCCGCGGTAGCCGGCCTCGTCGGGCCGGTCGCGCTGGATCGCCGTGCCCATCGCGCCGTCGATCACCATGATCCGCTCGCGCAGAGTGGCCGTCAGCGCATCGGTGCTGTCGGGGCGGATGTGGGGATCAAATGTCACGTGCGCTCCTTCCATAGCGGAAGGCGTCCTTGACTTCGCCGAGCGTGGCGGACATCGAGCGGGCACACTGCCCCGCCAGACAACCGTTGCAACGCCTCTCGACCAGACGAGTCTACGTCGTCACCCAATCGACGTTTGGACGCCCATGTCGTCGCTGCGATCAAACCCGACACGCTCGGCGATCGCCGTGCCATTGCAGCCGAACGTATTTCGTGGCGTGGCGGCATGCGGCGTTGGTGTGCTCGTCGAGGGTCGAGGTGGCGGCCGACATCGGGGTGCCCATTGCACCATCGCCGACCATGACCCGCCTCGACAGAGTCTCGAGCAAATCCGTGTCGTATGCGCGACTGGTCCCTTGAGTCACGCATACAGGGTAGTCGCATCGCGCAAATCCGCCTGTGAGGCGATGGTGCTCATTGCCGCCGCGCAGGGCTTACGCTGGCGTAGTGACCTCGTCGGATGCGAGCGGCCGGTCAGATGCACGTCGCACAAGTGGCTCATCGACACACCGCCCGGACCTGCCTGAACTCAACGACACGATCGTCGTGGTGGCCTTCGAAGGCTGGAACGACGCCGGTGACGCGGCCAGTGACGCGCTCGAGCACCTGGACGCCATCTGGGAGGCCGAACCGATCGTCGAGATCGACGACGAGTCGTACTACGACTACCAGGTCAACCGGCCGGTGATTCGGCAGGTCGACGGGGTGACGCGGGAACTGGTGTGGCCCTCGATGCGGATCTCGCACTGCCGGCCCCCCGGCTCCGACCGCGACATCGTGCTCATGCACGGCGTGGAGCCCAACATGCGCTGGCGCACCTTCTGCGCGGAACTGCTGGCGATCGCCGACAAGCTCAACGTGCAGACCGTGGTGATCCTGGGCGCGCTGCTGGCCGACACGCCGCACACCCGCCCCGTGCCGGTGTCGGGTGCGGCCTACTCGGCCGACTCGGCGCGGACGTTCGGGTTGGAGGAGACCCGCTACGAAGGGCCCACCGGCATCGCGGGCGTGTTCCAGGACGCCTGCGTGCAGGCCGGCATCCCCGCGGTGACGTTCTGGGCCGCGGTCCCGCATTACGTGTCGCAGCCGCCGAACCCCAAGGCGACGGTGGCGCTGCTGCGTCGTGTCGAGGACGTCCTCGACGTCGAGGTGCCACTGGCCGACCTCCCCGCGGCGGCCGAGGAGTGGGAGCAGGCCGTCTCGGAGATGACCGCAGAGGACGACGAGATCGCCGAGTACGTGCAATCACTCGAGGAGCGTGGCGACGCCGAGGTGGACATGCACGAGGTGCTCGGCAAGATCGACGGCGACGCGCTGGCCGCGGAGTTCGAGCGCTACCTGCGCCGCCGCGGCCCCGGCTTCCGCGGCGGCTAGATGTGCCCATCCTGAGCGGGGGTGGGGTCAGCCGTTCTCCAGCGCCTCGGTGCGCGCGCTCATCGCCCGCCCCAGCGCCGCCACCTCGGCGTCCATCTTCGGCAGCAGTTCGGGCACCGACTTCAGCGTGGCGGTCTCGCCGATGCGGGTCGACAACAGCGGCTTGAGCCACCGCAGCAGGCTCACCCAGCCCGGGCAGTTGACCTGGCGTTTACGGGCTTCGATGCCCTTGACGAACGCCTCGCCACACTTGTGTACCGACGTGGTGTTCTTCAGTGGTCCCGGCAGCCGGTTGACCATCTCGGTGAACGACGCCAGATCCGCCTTGCTCTCCCGGACCAGCGGGGTGTCGATCCAGAGCATGTGGGCCGAACCGACGTCGACACCGAGGTGGGCGACCTCCAGTCGCAGACCGTTGGCGAAGTGCTCGACTCCCGCCTTGGTCAGGTTGTAAGAGGAGGCCCCCGGGACCGCCGCGTAAGCCGCTGCCGACGACACGATCAGCACGTAGCCGCGCCGGTCGATGATCGTCGGCAACGCGGCCTTGACCGTGTGAAACACCCCGAGCGCGTTGACGTCGACAAGGGTCTTGAACGCCGCCGGATCCACGTTGACCACCGAACCGTAGACCGCGATACCGGCATTGGCCATCACGATGTCGATGCCGCCGAACCGCTCGACCCCCTTCGCGACGGCGGATCGCATGGCCTCCAGATCGCGCACGTCAGCGGCGACGGTGAGCACGCGGTCACCGCCGAGGCGGGCGGCCGACTCCTCGAGAAGTGTCGTGTCGATGTCGGTCAACACCAGCTTGGCGCCTTTGTCGTGCAGCCGACGGGCCACCTCGGCGCCGATACCGTTCGCTGCGCCCGTGATCAGGGCGACTTTTCCGGATACCGAACTCATGTCCGAAAGGTACTCGGTCTACAACGCCACGCCTAGCAACGCGTCGACCGCGGTGGCGACCAGTCGCGGCGCCTCGGCGTCGTGACCACCGTATTCGAGGGCGTCAGTGGCCCAGCCGTCCAGTGCGGCAAGGGCTTTGGGGGTGTCGAGGTCGTCGGCCAGATACCGGCGCACACGCGCGACGAGGTCGGCGGCGTCGGGCCCCGCGGGCAGGGCGGTCGCGGTGCGCCACCGGTGCAGCCGTGCGTTGGCCTGGGCCAGCAGCTCGTCGCTCCACGACCGGTCCTCGCGATAGTGGCCGGCCAACAAACCCAACCGAATCGCGGCCGGATCGACCCCGTCGGCACACAACCGCGACACCAGCACCAGGTTGCCCAGACTTTTGCTCATCTTCTCGCCGTTCCACCCGATCATGCCGGTGTGCACGTAGTGGCGCGCGAAACGCCGCTCCCCCGTTACCGATTCGGCGTGCGCGGCGGAGAACTCGTGGTGCGGGAAGATCAGGTCGCTGCCGCCGCCCTGAATGTCCAGACCGGTGCCGATGCGGCTGAGCGCGATCGCGCTGCACTCCACGTGCCAGCCGGGCCTGCCCGGCCCGAACGGCGAGGGCCAGCTCGGCTCGCCGGGCCGTTCGGCCCGCCACATCAGCGCGTCCAACTCGTCGCTCTTGCCCGCGCGGTCGGGATCGCCGCCCCGTTCGCCGAACAGGCGCAGCATGGTGTCGCGGTCATAGCCTGACTCGTACCCGAACTGCCGGGTGGCGTCGGCACGGAAGTAGACGTCGGGGTGGTCGGGGTCGTCGACGACGTACGCCGCGCCCGAGGCCAGCATCTTCTCGACGATCTCGATGACCTCCGCGATGGCCTCGGTGGCGGCGACGTACTCGTGGGGCGGCAGTACCCGCAGCGCGGTCATGTCCGAGCGGAACAGTTCGGTCTCGCGGTGGGCCAGGTCGCGCCAGTCCACGCCGTCGCGCTGCGCCCGCTCGAACAGGGGGTCGTCCACGTCGGTGACGTTCTGCACGTAGTGCACCCGATGGCCGGCGTCCAGCCAGACCCTGTGCACCAGATCGAAGGCCACGTAGGTGGCCGCGTGGCCGAGGTGGGTGGCGTCGTAGGGAGTGATCCCGCAGACGTACATGGTCGCTGTCTCGCCCGCGGTCACGGGCCGGATCTGGCGGTCTGCGCTGTCGTAGAGACGCAGTTGCGTCCCGCGCCCAGGAAGTTCGGGAACGGTCGGAGCCGGCCACGCTTGCATGGCGTCGACTTTAGGCGGACCGTTCACGAAGCCTCCCGATGGTGTGTCGCGTCTGAGAGAGTGCGACAACCGCGGGCGTCGTTCCATTCCCGTCATCGACCGCGATAGGCCGACAGAATCTCTTCGAGCAGCAGATCTGCCAATTCGGTTCGGCACATCAACAGATCGGGCAGGTAGGGGTCGACGCGGTTGTAGATCAGCGGCGAGCCGTCCAGCCGAGAGGCATGCATGCCCGCGGCGGCCACAACGCCCGCCGGCGCCGCCGAATCCCATTCCCACTGTCCCCCGGCGTGCACGTAGGCGTCGACGTCGCCGCGCACCACCGCCATCGCCTTCGCGCCGGCCGAGCCAATCCGCACCAGGTCGATGTCGAGCCGGTCACGCAGCCACCACAGCACCGGAGGCGGCCGGTTGGCACTGGCGGTGATGCGGATCGGCCCCTCGGTGCGCGGGGGCGGCGCGGTCACCGTGTCGCTGCGGTACACCTCGCCGCGCGCGGGCAGGGCGACCACCGCGTCGGTGATGCCGCCGTCGGGTCCGCGGGTGAGAAACGTCGAGGCGCCCGCGGAACCGAAGCGCTGCCACAGCGCGATGTGGACCGCCCAGTCCGTTCGGCCGGGCATCGAGAACTCGCGGGTGCCGTCGACCGGGTCGACGATCCACACCCGGTCGGCGTGCACCCGCGACACGTCGTCGACGGCCTCCTCGGAGAGCACCGCGTCGTCGGGGCGGGCGGCGCGCAGCTGATCGAGAATCAGCTTGTTGGCGATCCTGTCACCGGCATCACCGAGGCCGTAGGGGTCGTAGAAACCGATCTCGTGGCGCATCGCCAACAGCAGCTCACCGGCATTCTCGGCCACCTCGGCGGCCAGCGCCGCATCGGTCAGGCTCACCGGCCAAGTAGACCACGCCCGCCCGACGGGCAAATCCGCAGGTTTGGTGAGGTTCGAGAGGTTTAGCCGGCCAACCCGGTGGAATCCACCACCTCGGTGGCACGGGACCGCGTGGGGGAAGTGAGGCCGGGTTGAAACAGCAATCGAGCCTGGCGACCGCGCCGCAGGCGGCCGCGGTACTGGCCAGGGTGGGGTTCATTCAGAGTCTGGACCCGGCCGTCGTCGTCGACCTCGCATCGGAAATGAAGATCACCGAGGTTCGGCGTGGGCAGGCCTTCTATCGGCAGGACGATCCGGCCGACGGCCTGTTCATCATCCTCGAGGGCAAGGTGAAGGTGTGCTGTCGCTGCGCCGACGGCCGCGAGAAGCTGTTGGAGATCCGGGGGCCCGGCGACGTGCTCGGAGCGATCTCCGCGCTGGATCCGGGCCCGCGCACCTCGTCGGCGATCGCGATCACCGACGTGTGCGCCGCGACGGTGGACGGCGAGACGCTTGCCGTGTGGATGGCCGAGCACCGGCAGATCGCCGAGCAGTTGGTCCGGGTGTTGGCCGGGCGGTTGCGCCGCGCCAACAACCACTTGCTGACCGTGGTGTTCGACGACGTACCGGGCCGTGTCGCCAAGGAGTTGCTGGCGCTCGCGCAGCGGTTCGGCGTCCGACAGGGCGAGCTGTTGAGCGTGCGACACGATCTGACGCAGCGGGAGCTCGCGCAGTTGGTCGGTGCCACGCGGGAGAGCGTGAACAAGGCACTGTGCGATTTCGTCCAGCGTGGCTGGATCACCACCGATGGCAAGTCCACGATGATCCACCACCCGGAACTGCTCGCCAAGCGCAGCGGCTGAATCAGAACGCCGGCCACGGGATCGGGCGGTGGCGGTCCGGCGTCGGCATCACCGGATCATCCAGCAGCGCAGCGACTCTGGCGTTCAGCGCCTCGACCTCGTCGGAAGTGATGTGTTCGCGCAGTTGCTCGCCGCACTCACCGCGCAGTGCGTCGGCCAGACCGGCGACCGCGGCCAGGGTTTCGTCGTCGACGGGTTTGCCGGCCCAGCCCCACAAGACGGTTCGAAGTTTGTCCTCGACGTGCAGCGTCACCCCGTGGTCGACGCCGTAGACGTGCCCGTCGACGCCGCACAGCACGTGGCCGCCCTTGCGGTCGGCGTTGTTGATCAGCACGTCGAAGACGGCCATGCGCCGCAACCGGATGTCGTCGGCGTGCACCAGCACCACCTCGTCGCCGGCGTAGTCGTAGGCCTGCAGCACCGGCAGGTATCCGGGCGGGACACGCCCGGCCGGAAGCAGGTCGATGAGGTCGGGCCCCTGTGACGACTCCTCGAGATCGTCGCCGGGTTGGTCCACCCACAATTGCAGCATGCCGACACCTGCCGGACCGTCGCGAATGATGGTGTGGGGCACGATGTTCCAGCCCAGCTGCAACGACACCAGGTAGGCGGCGCGCTCACGGCCCGCCAGTGTGCCGTCGGGGAAGTCCCACAACGGGGCCTCTCCGGCGACGGGCTTGTACACGCAGTGCACCTGCCGTTCGTCGAGATTCGCCTCGCACAGGAACGTGGCGTTGCTCGCCGAACGGATACGTCCGAGGACGGTCAACTCGCCGTGTTGCAGAACCTCATCGGGGCGCTCAGGCGTCATCGTCGGACTCGTCGGCGGCGCCGCGCAGATAGCCGTTGGTGCGCACGCAGATGTGGCCCTCGGGGTCCAGCGGTTCGTCGCACAACGGACACGGCGGGCGGCCCGCCGAGATGACCCGGTGCGACCTCGTCGCGAACTCGCGCGCGGACTCGGGGGTAAGGAAAACCCGCACCGCGTCCGGTCCTTCTTCGGCGTCGTCGAGCACGACCGACGCGTCGAACTCGGTTTCGGAAACGGCGAGCAGTTCCACCACGACGGTCTGGGCCTCCGAATCCCAGCCCAGCCCCATCGTGCCCACCCGGAACTCGGCGTCGACGGGGGTGATCAGCGGGCTCAGGTCCTCCACCTCGTCGGTCTCGGGCGGGATCGGCGTGCCGAACCGCCGGTTGATCTCGACCAGCAGCGCGGCGATGCGTTCGGCGAGGACGGCCACCTGCTGCTTCTCCAACACCACCGAGACCACCCGCTTGTCGTGGACGGCCTGCAGATAGAAGGTCCGGTTTCCGGGTTGCCCGACAGTGCCGGCCACGAAGCGGTCGGGTGTGCGGAAGACGTGAATTGCGCGAGGCATGACAATATCCAAAATACCGGCATCGGTCGTTCGCTCGTAATCGCGACTACCCGGTGGAGCCGCCTATTACAGCGTCTTCGGGTGGGACGTCGCCATTTTCCGATGAGTCCTTCGCGGGCTTGGCGACCAGCCCCGCCGACAGATCGCCGCCGGTGTGGTTGACGTGGATGACGAACGGGCGCACCGCGGTGTAGCGGATCACGCTCGTCGACGCCGGGTCGGCGGTGATGCGCTGGAAGCTGTCCAGATGCGTGCCCAGCGCATCGGCGACGACGGACTTGATCACGTCGCCGTGTGTGCACGCCACCCACAACACATCGCCGTCGTGCTGTTCGGCGAGCCGACGGTCGTGTTCGCGCACCGCGGCCACCGCACGGGCCTGCACGTGCGCAAGGCCCTCCCCGTCGGGGAACACCGCGGCACTGGGCTGCTGTTGAACCACCGTCCACAACGGTTCCTTGACCAGGTCGGCGAGCTTGCGCCCGGTCCACGCGCCGTAGTCGACCTCCGAGATGCGGTCGTCGACGACGGGATCCAGCCCCAACTGCGCGGCCAGTGGCGCCACCGTGCGTTCACACCGCAGCAGCGGTGAGCGCACGATCGCGCGGATCGGCAGCGAGGCCAGTCGCTGCACCAATGCCTGGGCCTGCTCGCGGCCCTTGTCGTCGAGGTCGACGCCCTCTGAACGGCCGGCCAGCGTGTGGGCCGTGTTCGACGTCGAGCGGCCGTGCCGCAAAAGAATCACCGTCATACCGCCGACACCACCCCGGTGCCCAACAGGATCAGCACGACCGTGCCGAGCACCACTCGATAACCAACGAACCAGTACATACTGTGCCGGACCAGAAACCGCAGGAACCAGGCCACCGCGGCAAACCCGACGACGAACGCGATCACCGTCGCCACCAGCAACTGCGGGCCGCTGGCACTCATCCCCTCACCGACGGGGTGAAACGCGTCGGGAAGTGAGAACAATCCCGAGGCGAACACCGCGGGGATGGCCAACAGGAACCCGAAGCGCGCGGCCAGTTCGCGGTCCAACCCGAGAAACAGGCCCGCGCTGATGGTCGCGCCGGAGCGAGACACCCCCGGCAGCAGCGCCAGACACTGGGCCAGGCCGACCACGATGCCGTCCTTCCACGTCAACTGCTCGACGTGGCGGGTCTGGCGGCCCAGGTACTCGGCGGCCGCGATGACCGCCGAGAACACGATCAGCGCGATCGCGATTGCCCACAGATTTCTTGCCCCGGTACGGATTTCGTCCTTGAACAACAGCCCGAACACCCCGATCGGAATGGTGCCGATGATGACGTACCACCCGAGCCGGTAGTCGGCGTTGCGCAGCGCCGGGGTCCGCAGCCCCCCAAACCAGGCCTTGACGATGCGACCGATGTCGCGCGCGAAGTACAACAGCACCGCGAACTCGGTGCCCAGTTGGGTGACCGCGGTGAACGACGCCCCGGCGTCCTCGGCGAAGAACACCCGCGAGGCGATCGCCAGGTGCCCCGACGACGAGACCGGCAGGAATTCGGTCAGACCCTGCAATATCGACAGAACGACCACCTGCAGCCACGACATCGCCGCCACGTCCGTCACGACGACGACCGTACCGTGGGGCCCTGGCTATCTCGCCGAGCGCCGTACCGGTCGCGCTGCGGCCACGGTGTCACGCACGGCCGCGGCGATGCTTCGCTCGTCGGTGATGTCGATGTGGGCCAGGCTCCTGGTGGCGACCGCGACGACGTCCTCGTGCTGCGGCACCGGCCCTGCGCATCGCGGGCGGTAGATCTCCACGGCCAGCGACCGGTGCTCGACGTGGAAGGAGAAGCTCCGTCCGTCGCCCACCTGGCCGAACCCGCTGGCGTGCACGCCCGTCGTCAGGTCCTCGATCACGAACTCGCGGCCGTCGGTTTCCCGGCCCGCCCTAGACTGGCGTCGCGAGCCTGTTCTTGTCCCGTATCCCGTCAGCACGTCCCGGAAGCTACCCATTGCCCCAGCGCCCAAACCTGCCGTATCGGCTGGCTTTCGTGACCGTCACCGCGCTGACCGTGCTGGTTGCAGTGCTTGGGTCCGGGTGCTCGTCGAACCCCACCGACGCGCCACCTGCGACGATCGCCCCAGCCGAGGCCGCGACGTCTCCCCCGGCGTCGGGCCCGCCCGCGGGCACCGTGCGGCCGCTGACCGCCCCCGCACAGGCCGCGGTGTTCGACGCGAAGACCGACTCGCTGGTCGTCTTGGCCGACGGCGCGGCAGGCGGTTCAGTGGTCGTGGCGCTGGCCGAAGGTGGGGCGACGCGGCAGATTCCCCTTTCCGCGGCGGCGACCGGGCTGACCTCCGACGACGACGGCACGGTGTTCGCGTCGACCCCCGGCGGCTACTTCCGGGTCGACCTGTCGGCCGGTTCGGCGAACCTGGTCGGCGTCGAAGGCCGGCAGGACACCGATTTCACCGCGATCGCCCGCCGGGCCGACGGCAGGTTGGTGCTGGGCAGCGCCGACGGCGCGGTGTACACGTTGAGCTCCGACACCGAGGTCGGCGCGCAGGTGAAGATCTTTGCCCGCGTCGACGCGATAGCCGCACAGGGCAACACGGCGGTGGTGCTGGACCGCGCGCAGACCTCGGTGACCGCATTGTCCGACAGCGGCGCCGAGGCCGCCCAGGCGCTGCGGGCCGGGCGGGGCGCGACCACGATCGCCGCCGATTCGGTGGGCCGCGTGCTGGTCGCCGACACCAGGGGCGGCGAACTGCTGGTCTACGGCACCGACCCGCTGATGCTGCGACAGCGCTACCCGGTGCCCGACGCGCCCTACGGCCTGGCCGGCTCAAGCACGCTGGTGTGGGTGTCGCAGACCGCCACGAACACCGTGATTGGCTACGATCTGGCCACCGGCATTCCCGTCGAGAAGGTCCGCTATCGAACCGTGCAGCAACCGAACAGCCTGGTCTATGACGAACCGTCTGGCACCCTGTATGTGGTGTCCGGCTCGGGAGCGGGTGTTCAGGTCATCGCCGACGCGGCGGTGGCGCGATGACCGCGGGCGCATCCGAGGAGCTCGAACCGCATATGCACCGCGGCCGGATGCCGACCGGCTGGGACGCCGACCTCTCCGACGACTACGAATGGATCCCGCTGCGGCTGCCGCCGGACCTCACCCGCATCAGCGCCTCGACCCGGCTGTCGATCGAGGCGGAGTACCGCGGCTGGGAACTGACCCGGGTGCGCCTCTACACCGACGGATCGCGGCGGGTGTTGTTGCGCCGCAAGAAGACCCGTATCGAGCGACTGGCCGTTCCGGAGCAGCCTGCGCGGTGAGCTGCTGATGTATCGCGCGCTGCGGCGGGTGCTGTTTCTGGTTGCCCCCGAACGCATACACACCTGGGTGTTCGCGATGCTGCGGGCAATCACCGCGGTGCCCGCGGCGCGCCGTGCGCTGACCCGCCTGCTCGGGCCACGCGACTCGGTGCTGGCCAGCACGGTGTTCGGCATGCGCTTTCCCGCTCCGATGGGGCTGGCCGCGGGTTTCGACAAGGACGGCCGCGGGCTGGGGACGTGGGGCGCGCTGGGTTTCGGGTACGCCGAGATCGGCACGGTGACCGCGCACGCTCAGCCCGGCAACCCCGCACCGCGGATGTTCCGGCTGCCCGAGGACCGCGCGCTGTTGAACCGGATGGGGTTCAACAACGACGGCGCTGGCGCGCTGGCCGCCCGGTTGGCGCGGCACGTGCCCGACGTGCCGATCGGGGTCAACATCGGCAAGAGCAAGTCCACCCCGCCCGAGGACGCCGTCGGCGACTATGCCGAAAGCGCCCGGCTACTGGGCCCGTTGGCGACGTATCTGGTGGTCAACGTCAGCTCGCCGAACACCCCCGGGCTGCGCGATCTGCAGGCCACCGAGTCGCTGCGGCCCATTTTGACCGCCGTGCGGGCCGAGACGACCACCCCGGTGCTGGTGAAGATCGCCCCAGACCTGTCCGATCACGACATCGACGAGATCGCCGACCTGGCAGTCGAATTGGAGTTGGCCGGTATCGTCGCGACCAACACCACCGTATCCAGGGACGAATTGGTCACCCCCGGCGTGGCCGATCTCGGCCCCGGTGGGGTGTCGGGGCCGCCGGTCGCCGCACGCTCGGCGGAGGTGCTGCGACGGCTGTACCGACGCGTCGGCGACCGCATGATTCTGATCAGCGTCGGCGGCATCGAGACCGCGGACGACGCGTGGGAGCGCATCATCAGCGGCGCCTCGCTGTTACAGGGCTACACCGGTTTCGTGTACGGCGGCGGGCTGTGGGCCAAGCGTATTCACGACGGCATCGCCCGCCGCCTGCACGACGGTGGCTTCACCACGCTGGCCGAGGCGGTGGGCTCGGCCGTCCGGTAGTCAGCCCTTGCGCTTGCGGATCAGTTCGGTGGACTCGGTCTCGCGCTGGCGCTTCTCGGCGCGGCGCTCCTTGATCGACCGTCCCGGCTTCTTCTGGTTCTTGCCGCGTTTCTCAGCCATTGTCGCTCCTTGTACAGAAGTGGCAATCACTCGATCGCGACCATACGTCAGTTCCTGGAAAAAGCCAGTGACACGGCGCTTTCGGCTACTTCTGCTCGTAGGTGCCGTGGATCAGCGCCCGGGCGATGGCGTGCTGAAACAGGTTGAAGCCCAGAAACGCCGGGGTGGCCTCGGCGGGCAGGTCGAGCTTTTCCACGCCGACCGCGTGCACGGCGATGAAGTACCGGTGCGGGCCGTGTCCTGGCGGCGGCGCGGCCCCGATGTAGCGCTTCTGCCCGGCGTCGTTGGCCAGCGTCAGGGCGTCTCCCGGCAGCGCGCTGCCGTCTCCGGCGCCCGCCGCCAGTTCGGTGACCGACGCGGGCAGGTTGGCGACCGCCCAGTGCCAGAAGCCCGACGCCGTCGGCGCGTCGGGGTCGAACACCGTGACCGCGAAGCTTCGTGTCTCAGCGGGGAAGCCCGACCAGGAAAGCTGCGGTGACACATCGGCCCCGCCTGCGCCCATGATGCCGCTGACCTGGTCGTTGGCCAGTGGCTGCCCGTCGGTCACGGACTGCGAGGTCAGCGTGAACGACGGCAGCTTCGGCAGGAACTCGTAGGGGTTGTACGGGAAAGCCATGTCATGTCCTTTCGGTCGGTCAGCAGTGCAGCAGGAAGTGCTCGAGAACCCGGGTGCCGAACTTCAACGCGTCCACGGGTACCCGTTCGTCGACGCCGTGGAACAACGCGGCGAAGTCCAGATCCGGCGGCAGCTTCAGCGGTGCGAAGCCGAAGCATCGAATGCCCAGCCGCGCAAAGTGTTTGGCATCGGTGCCACCCGACAGCATATAGGGGACGGTGCGAGCGCCCGGGTCGGCAGCCTGGATGGCGTTGTTCATCGCGTCGAGCAACTCACCGTCGAAAGTGGTCTCGTACGACGGCAGTTTGGTGATCCACTCACGGGTGACATCGGGGCCGATGAGCTCGTCGACCTCACGCTCGAAGGCGTCGATGCGACCGGGCAGCACACGGCAGTCGACCACCGCCTCCGCGGTGCCCGGGATGACGTTGGCCTTGTAGCCGGCGTGGAGCATCGTCGGGTTGGCCGTGTCCCGCAGCGTCGCGCCCACGATCTTGGCGATGGGGCCGAGCTTGGCGATGGTGCCCTCCAGGTCCGGGGAGGACGGATCGAAGCTGTAGCCGGTCTCCTCGGCGACGACCGACAAGAACTGTTCGACGGCGTCGGTGAGCACCAGCGGAAACCGGTGTCTGCCCAGTCGGGCGGCCGCCTCGGCGACCGCGGTGACGGCGTTGTCGTCGTTGATCATCGAGCCGTGCCCGGCGCGGCCGCGGGCGGTCAGCCGCATCCACATCATGGCCTTCTCGGCGGTCTCGATCAGGTAGAGCGTGCGTTCGCCGCCGTCACGGCGCGGGATCGTCAGCGAGAAGCCACCGACTTCACCGATGGCCTCGGTGACCCCGTCGAACAGGTCGGGCCGGTTGTCGACCAGCCACTTGCAGCCGTAGTTGCCGCCCGCCTCTTCGTCGGAGACAAACGCGAACACCAGGTCGCGCGGCGGGACGACGCCCTCGCGTTTGAAGCGCCGGGCGACCGCGATCATCATCCCGACCATGTCTTTCATGTCCACCGCGCCGCGGCCCCAGACGTAGCCGTCCTCGACGGCCCCGGAGAACGGGTGCACACTCCACTCCGAGGCGTCGGCGGGCACCACGTCCAGGTGACCGTGCATCATCAGGGCGCCACGCTGGCGATCCGCGCCCTCGAGGCGCGCGAACACGTTGGCCCGGCCGGGGGCGCCCGCCTCGATGTACTCGGTGGTGTATCCGACCTCTTCGAGTTTGTCGGCCACCCAATTGGCGCAGTCGGCCTCGCCCTTGGTGGTCTCCGGCTCACCGGTGTTGGTGGTGTCGAAGCGGATCAGCGTGCTGACGAGGTCGACCACCTCGGCTTCAGCCGCTTCGATTTCGGGGAGACCACTCACGCCACCTTTCCTACCATTGAGACGGCTGCCGGGTTTGGGTCGTGCCTCGGTAATCCGATAGCCTTAGCTGCCCAGTGCAGGTCCGAGTGGCGGAATGGCAGACGCGCTAGCTTGAGGTGCTAGTGCCCTATTAACGGGCGTGGGGGTTCAAGTCCCCCCTCGGACACCACGTCAGCGATGTGGCACGACGCAGGTCTGCAGTCGACCTATTCCGGTCAAGAACGTGTCGCGGGGATGGCGTTGTCCACGAGGACCGCGGCGATCGCGGCGGCGGTCGGGAGCGATTCGCGGTTGAGAACCCGGGTACGGGTCGAGGCGCCATCCAGCAGCAGCGCCAGTTGTTCACCGAGCTCTTCGGGGTTGGCGGCGCCGGCTTCGCGGGCGGCTTCGGCGAACCGCGCGGCGACCGTGATCTTGTAGTCGCGTACGCATTCGGTTGCCGGGTGTTGCGGATCGTGAATTTCCACGGCCGCCCCGATGAAGGGACACAGGGGCGTGACGTCTTCTGTCCCGGACTCGGGCACCTCGAACGCTGCGAGGAGTTTCTCGCGAGGGGTGAGGTCGGTGCGGTCGAACACGTCGCCCATGACGTGGGGATCGGACCGTCGCAGGTATTCGGCGACCAGTTCGTCCTTGCCGGCGAAGTGCTGGTAGGCCGTGCGCTTCGACACCTGGGCCACCGTGCACAGCTGTTCCATGCCGGTGCGGTTGATGCCCTGTTCGCGGAACAGTTGTTGAGACGCCTGCAGGATTCGCTCCCGTGCGCCCCGGCCCCGACGCAGGCGTTGCGGCCCCTTCTCCAGCTCCGTCATGGGACCAGTATAGGGCGGACGGTAACGATCGGTGTACATAGCTTGCACTTCGACGGGGTGAGAGTTACATTAAGCAAACCGATCGGTTTACATAGCACCATCTACTCATGGGAGTGATCGTGGGAAAGCTCGATGGCAAGGTAGCGGTAATCACCGGCGCCTCAACGGGATTGGCCCTGGCCGGCGCGAAGTTGTTCGTCGCCGAAGGGGCTCATGTCTTCATCACGGGCCGCAGACAGGAAGCGCTGGATCAGGCGGTCGAGTCGATCGGCCGCAATGTCACCGCCGTGCGGGGCGATGCGGCCGACCTCGACGACCTCGACCGGTTGTATGACACGGTCAGGCGGGAAAAGGGCGCAATCGACGTGCTGTGGGCCAGCGCCGGGGACGCCGAGTACGGAAAACTCGGCGAGATCACCGAGAAACAGTTCGACGCCACCTTCTGGCTCAACGCGCGCGGCATGTTGTTCACCGTGCAGAAGGCATTGCCGCTGTTCAACGACGGTGGCTCGATCTTCATGACCGGTTCGAACGCCTCGATCAAGGGGTATCCCGGCTGGAGTGTCTACGCCGGGAGCAAGGCGGTGCAGCAGGCCTGGGCCCGCGTGTGGCTGGCCGAGTTGAAGGACAGGCGGATCCGGGTGAATGTATTGAGCCCCGGTCAGGTCGCGACCGCCAAGCAGGAAGAACTGTTCGACGAAGAGACCAAGCGGCAATTCGAATCCCTGATCCCGCGCGGAGAAATGGGCCAGCCCGACGAAATCGCCTCGGTCGCACTGTTCCTCGCCTCCGACGACTCGAGCTATGTGAACGGGATGGAGCTGGTCGCCGACGGCGGCACCGCGCTGATCTGAGCCCGTCCAGCCGTTGTGAGCGACGGACTTGTCGGACCGGGTTGTCATGATGTGGGTATGTCCGCGGTGGCACCTGTTGAGGCGGGGGTGGTGAGCCCCAAAGACCGTATTGAGGTGCTGTTCGGGTGGTTGGGGCAGTTGGCCGGGCAACGTAACGCCATCGACGCCGAAACCGTGGAGATCATCGCCGAGATCGACCGCGACGGGCTGTGGGGCATCACCGGAGCCCGGTCACTTGCGGCGATGGTGGCCTGGAAACTGGGCACCACGGTGACCACGGCCAACGCCATCACCTCCATCGCCCACCGCTTCGACGAACTTCCCCGCTGCACCGAAGCAATGCGCACCGGGCAGCTCTCGTTGGATCAGGTCGGAGTCATCGCCCAACATGCCGGCGCGGGATCCGACGCCCACTACGCCGAGCTGGCCCAGGTCGCCACCGTCAACCAGCTGCGCACCGCGATCCGGTTGGAACCACGTCCCCAACCCGACGCGCGCCCTGACCCGCCGCCCTCGATCACCAAACACACCCGCGGCGAAATGACCTGCTACAAAATCACCCTCGACCCGCTGCAGGCCGCCCAATTCGACGCCGCCCTGCAATCGCACCACGACGCCCTGATCACCGAATGGAAACACGACCACACCAACGTCGCAGACGACGAGCCTGAAGAGCAGCCCGACGTCGATGCGGTGGCGCCGATGCCGACCGCGGTCGACGGGTTCATGCGCCTGGTCGAATCCGGCTGGGACGCCGAGGCCACCCGCCGCCCGCATGGCCAGCGCACCACCGTGATCGCCCACCTCGACCTCAAAGAGCGCATCGCCGCGCTGCATCTGGGCCCGCTACTGACCGACGACCAACGCCGCTACCTGCTGTGTGACGCCACCTGCGAGGTGTGGTTCGAACGCGACGGCCAACCCATCGGCGCCGGGCGCACCACCCGAATGATCAGCCGCCGACTACGCCGCGCTTTAGAACACCGCCACCGCACCTGCGTGGTCCCCGGCTGCGGGGCCACCCGCGGCCTGCACGCCCACCACCTGATCCACTGGGAAGACGGCGGACCCACCGAACTGGACAACCTGGTCCTGGTCTGCCCCTACCACCACCGCCTACACCACCGCGGCCACCTCACCCTGACCGGACCCGCCCACACCCTCACCGTCACCGACAGCACCGGACACCAACTCAGCCACCGCTCCCTGGCCCGCCCACCCAACCGACCCCCACCCGCCGTCGCCCCCTGTCCCGGACCTCTCGGCGAGCGCGCCGACTGGTGGTGGTACACCCCCTATCAACCCCCACCATCACCAAACTGAAGCCCGGGGCCGGGGGTGGCCGTCAATACACGTCGCGCACATAGCGTTTGGCGGCGACGAGCGCACGCTTGTAGTCATGAGCGTCCTCATGCGAGAGTCCGCCGTGCTTCTCGATGATCGTCGTCAACGCGGCGTCGACGTCGCGGGCCATTCGGGCGGCGTCTCCGCAGACGTAGAAGTGCGCGCCGTCCTCGAGCCAACGCCACACCTGCGAGCCGCGCTCCAGCATCCTGTGCTGCACGTAGACCCGGTCCGCCTGATCGCGGGAGAACGCCAGATCCAGCCGCAGAAAGCCATCGCGGACCATGTCCTCGAAATCCCGGCGGTAGTAGAAGTTCTGGTCGCGGTGCTGATCGCCGAAGAACAGCCAGTTGCGCCCGGGCTGTCCGAGCGCGCGTCGTTCCTGCAGGAACCCGCGGAACGGTGCGACACCCGTTCCCGGCCCGACCATGATCATCGGTGTCGCCCCGTCCGCAGGCGGCCGGAAGTGCGGCGAGCGCTGCAAGAACACCGGCGCCGACGCCGCCCGGTCGGCAAGAAACGTCGAGCACACGCCGCCGCGACGCCCTCGGTTGGCGCCGCGGTAGCGCACCACCGCGACCGTCAGCTGCGCCTCGTTCGGACACACCAGTGGACTCGAGGAGATCGAGTACTGACGCGGGGTCAGCCGCACCAACACGTCCTGCCACTGGTCGGGGTCGGCGTGCACGACGAACTCCTGCACCAGGTCCAAACCGTTGCGCCCGATCAACCACCTGTCGAGCTTGTCCCCGGAGGCCCGAAGCGCCTTGGCGTCGCGGCTGTTCTCGGCGATGAAACGCAGCAGGTCGCTGGTGACGCGGCAGAAGTCATACTGCGTACGCAGCGCCTCACGCATGGTCTGCGCGATGCCGTCGACCTCGACGACGTGATCGCCGCGCATCCCGGTCGCGGCAAGCCAGGCGTCGACGGCATCGGGGTCGTTGGCGGCGTACACGCCGAGGCAGTCCCCTACCGCGTAGCTCACCTCGTGTTCAGATAGGTCAAAGCCGAACTGGCGCACTTCTTTTCGTGCGTCTGGCGCGGTCAGCAGGACATTCCTGGACAGCGGGACCACGACGGGCTGAAGACGAGTGAAGGGTTGGGCCGCCGCCGGCGCGGCGACGTCGACCGCCGGGACGCCGCCGAGCAGCGCGGCGACGTCATCGGCCCATCGCCGCATCGGTGCGTCGTCGTATGCCTCGCATTCGGCGCGCTTGAGCAACCGGCTCGCGCCGAGGGCCGCCAGTCTGGTGTCGATGGATCTGGCGTGGCCGCAGAAGTTGTCATAGGAGCGGTCGCCGATACCCAGCACCGCATAGCGCACCCCGCGCAGCGCAGGCGCATCCGAAGCGGTCAGACGGGTCCAGAAGGTGGCCCCGTTGTCGGGCGGTTCCCCGTCGCCGAAAGTGCTGGTGACCACGAGCACATCGCCGACGGTAGCCAGGTCGGCGGGCGCGACGTCGTCCATGCTCATCAGTTGCGCCCCGGTGATCCGCTCGGCCAGCCGGCTGGCGAACTGTTCGGCGGTACCTGTCTGCGACGCCCACAACACCAGCGGCCCGTCGCCCATCCGGGCATCGGTTCTGCTGACCGCGGGGGCGGGCGGCGGTCCGACAGGCCGCAGGCCGACGGCGCAAACCTTGAATTCGGGCTGCAGTGAGTCGGGGTCGACGGCGTCGTTGGTCAACGCGTTGACGGTCAGGTGCTCACCGTGCGCCTCGTTCCAGTGAAACGGCGCAAAGCAGGTACCCGGGCGGACCCGACCGGTCACCAGCGCGGGAAGCACTGCCCGGCCGCGTCGGGTGCGCAGTTCGACGGGTTGGCCGGTGCTGATATCGAGCACGCCGGCGTCGTAGGGATGGACCTCGATGAACGGACGACCGTCGAGTTTGTTGAGCGCGTCGATCCGTCCGGTCTTGGTCATGGTGTGCCACTGGTGCGCCAGCCTGCCGGTGTTGAGCACGAAGGGATAGTCGCCGTCAGGCAGCTCGTCGGGATCGGTGTGCGGGCGGGCGTGAAAAGCGGCGCGTCGCGACGGCGTCGGAAACGCCAGCACATCGCCGTCGACATACCTGATCGGGTTGCGGGGCGTCGCGCCTGGCGGACACGGCCACTGCACGGGTGTCTCCCGCAGCCGGTCGTAGGTGACGCCGCGTAGGTCGTAGCCCGTCTGGGGGTTGGCGAATCCGCGGATCTCGTCGAAAACCTGCTCGCTGGAGTCATAGTCGAACTGTGACGCGAACCCCAGATGCGCGGCGACCTCACAGATCAGCTGCCAGTCCGGGCGGGCCTGTTCTGGCGGCGAGATTGCCTGCGGCAGCAGGGTCAGGGTGCGTTCGGAGTTGACCATCACGGCGTCGGACTCGGCCCAGAGCGCAGCGGGCAGCACGACGTCGGCATAGCGGTTGGTCGAGGTGGTGCGGTAGACGTCTTGTGTGATGACCAGTTCGGCCGCCTGCAGGCCAGCGATCACCGTGTCTCGATTGGCCACGCTGGCAACGGGGTTGGTGCAGATGATCCAGCACGCTTTGATGTCGCCGTCGGCGAGCTGTCGAAACATGTCGATGGTGCCCGGGCCGACGTCGGGGCGGATGGTCCCGGGTGCCAGGCGCCATTGTTTTTCCACGAATGCACGGTCGGCGGCGCAGGTCACCGAGCGCTGGCCGGGCAGCCCCGGTCCCATGTAACCCATTTCCCGGCCACCCATCGCGTTGGGTTGGCCGGTCAGCGACATCGGTCCGCTGCCGGGGCGGCAGATGGCGCCGGTGGCCAGATGCAGGTTGCAGATCGCGTTGGTGTTCCAGGTGCCGTGGGTGCTCTGGTTCATTCCCATTGTCCAGCAGGTCATCCACTCCCCCGCATCGGCGATCATCGCTGCGGCGCTGCGGATGTCGGCCTCCGCCAGACCCGTGATCGCGGCGACCCGGGCGGGGGTGTAGTCGGCCAGAAAAGCCGGCATGGCGTCCCAGCCCTCGGTGTGCTCGGCGATGAACTCCCGGTCGATGTCACCGCTTTCCACCAGCAGGTGAAGCAGGCCATTGAGCAGCGCCAGGTCGGTGCCGGGTTTGATCTGCAGGAACAGGTCTGCGCGGTCGGCGGTGGCGGTGCGCCGCGGGTCGACGACGATCAGCTTCGCGCCGGCCCTCAGCCGATCGGCCATCCGCAGGTAGAGGATCGGATGACAGTCGGCCATGTTCGAGCCGATCACGAAAAACAGGTCGGTGCAGTCGAAGTCGTCGTAAGAGCCCGGTGGACCGTCGGCACCCAGCGACTGCTTGAACCCGGTGGCGGCGCTGGCCATGCACAGCCGCGAGTTGGACTCGATGTGCACGGTGCGCAGGAACCCCTTGGCCAGCTTGGTGGCAAGGTACTGCGCTTCCAACGACATCTGCCCCGACACGTACAGTGCGACGGCGTCTGGACCGTGCTCGTCGACGATCGCGCGCAATCGGCGACCGGCTTCGGCGACGGCCTCGTCGACGGGCGCGGGCGTCAGTTCCGCACCGCGGCGCACCAGCGCCGATCGCAATCTGTCGTCGTCGGCGGCCATCAACTCGGCGTGGGTCGTCCCTTTGGTGCACAGTCTGCCGGAATTGGTGGGATGGAGCTTGTCCCCGGTGACCCTGGCGATGACCTGGCGGCCGGTGTCCGAGTCGGTGGTGGTGTGCACCTCGATGCCGCAGCCGACGCCGCAGTACGAGCACGCCGTCCTGGTCTTGCTCACGGTCAAGTCGCGGCGACCGGTGTCGCCGTCGCGCCGATCTGCTCGTCCGCTCCCCCGCGCGCGGAGTGGATGCGCAGGAAGACGAACCAGGTGACCACCGCGCAGATCACATAGAACGCCAGGAACACCCAGAAGGCGTTGGTCGCCGACTTCGCCTCACCGACATACGACGCGCGCAGCACGACGTTGATGAACACCCCGCCGAGCGCGCCGACCGCGCCGGCGAACCCGATCAGCGCACCGGACATGCTGCGCGACCACGCGGCCTTCTCGCCCCGCGTCCAGTCGTCGTGCCCTTGTGCCTTGGCCTCGAAGATGGACGGGATCATCTTGTAGGTCGACCCGTTGCCGATACCGGACAGAATGAACAGCAGGATGAAGCCGGTGACGTAGGCGGTCATCTGCCCGCCAGACGGTGCTCCCGGGGTGGTGTCGTCGATCATGCCCGCGCCCACCAGGATTCCCGCGGCGAAGATCATCGCGACGAAGGTGTAGAGCGTCACCTTGCCGCCGCCGACACGGTCGGACAGCCGCCCGCCGAACGGCCGGGCTATCGAACCCAGCAGGGGTCCGATGAACGCGATCTGCGCGGCGTGAAGTGACGCCTGCGCGGCGCTCTCGCCGCCGGCCAGGAAATTGATCTGCAGGACCTGGCCGAAGGCGAACGAGAAGCCGATGAACGAGCCGAAGGTGCCGATGTAGAGAAAGCTCATCACCCAGGAGTGTCTGAAGCGCAACGCTTCTGCCATGGCGCCCAGGTTCGACCGCTGATTGCCCAGGTTGTCCATGAACAGTGCGGCGGCCACCGCGGCCAGCGCGATCAGAACGAGGTAGATGGCGCAGACGATCTCCGGCGCGGTGTTGCTGACCGCGGCGATCACCAACAGACCCACCAATTGGATGACCGGAACACCGATGTTCCCGCCGCCGGCGTTGAGGCCCAGCGCCCAGCCCTTCAGGCGCTGCGGATAGAACGCGTTGATGTTGGTCATCGATGACGCGAAATTGCCGCCGCCCAGGCCGGCGAACGCCGCGACGAGCAGGAACGTGGTGTAAGAGGTGTCCGGACGGTTCATCACCCACAGCGTCAGCACGGTGGGGATCAGAAGCAGCAGCGCGCTGACGATTGTCCAGTTGCGTCCACCGAATCTGGCCGGGGCGACGGTGTAGGGAATCCGCATCACCGAACCGACCAGCGTGGGCACCGCGACGAGGTAGAACTTTCCGGCGGCGTCGATGTGGTAGACGTCCTGCGGCATGAACAGCACCATCACCGACCAGATCGACCACACCGAGAAACCGACGTGCTCGGCGAAGATCGACCAGATCAGGTTGCGCCTCGCGATCTGCTTGCCCGGCGGTGAACCGTGCTCCCACGCGTCGACGTCCTCGGCATCCCAGTTCTCGATGGTGCGGCTTCGGCTCAAGGTCTTCACGACGACTACGTTCGCCCGGACCCATTCCGCATCGGTTGCCCCGCGGTGTCGGGGTCGTCAACTCCCGCTCACTTCGAGGCCTGGTGCGTGCGCGCTCGGCGAAATCCCACCGTAACAATCGTGACCGACATCACCCCGCGCGTTCAGCCGTGCTGGGCCAGTTGACATTCCAGGATGTCGCCGAGGCGCAGACAATTTCGCAGTTCCGCGGCTGTCAGCGCGACGAGCATGCGACCGGGTCCGCGACCCTGCCGATCGAGTTCACAGCCTACGTCTGAGTCGGTCCCGCCACGCCCGACCGTCGGGATCGTAGGTCAACCGGTACACCGGTTCCGCCCACAGGCGCGTCATCAATCCGATCCGTTCGGGTCGGTGCGGCCGCAGCCGCCCCGGTGGCCGCCGACCCTGCCGCCCGCCCTCATACCATCGCTCCAAAGCCTCTGCGGCCTCGACGATCTCCCGCACCGCTGCCGTCGGGTCAGTCAATCCGCCGTCGTCGGCACCGTCTGGCGGACGGTCCAGATGTTCGCGCAACAACCTCAACCGCAAGTCCCTGGCGAACTCGCCGTCGGTATCGAGCACGGCGCACGACAACTCGCTGTCATGCGTCCAGGACCGGCGGTTGAGATTGTCGCTGCCGACACACGCCCAGACATCGTCGATCACACACACTTTCGCGTGCACGTATACCGGTGTGCCCTCGTGGTTCTCGATGTCGAACACGTGCACCCGCTCCGGGCTCGCGGCCTGACAGGCCTCGAGCGCCTGCCACCGGCCAACCAGGTTGGGCGGCAGCTCGAGTCGCCCGTCGACGTCGGGATGGCGCGGGATGATCGCAACCAGGTGCAGGTCGGGATTGTCGCGAAGGGCGCCCGCGAAAAGCTCGGCGACCCGCTTCGACCACAGGTACTGATCCTCTACGTAGATCAGTCGCCGGGCGCGGGGCACCACCTTGTTGTAGGCCCGCGCGAGGCTGCGCTCACCGCGGCGGGCGAACTCGTAGGCGAAGTGTGCGTCCGGGTACGTGCGCAGCACCTGCACTGCGTGCGGTCCGCACGGCGGCGGGTCCGGTGGTTGTGCCGGCAGCGGGTCGGCGTGCATGTCGGCACCGCGCAACCGGTCCCGCAGCCAGGCCAGCGGGTTGAGCATGTCCAGCGATGCGGGATCGTTCCAGCGTTCCCGGAACGTCGTGTCGAGCGCGCCGACGACAGGGCCCTGCACCTTCAACTGAACGTCGTGCCACGGCGGGCGTTCACCGTAGCGCTCGGCCATCCGCACGGCCTGCGGATCGCCGCGGTGTGCGGCGTCGTCGCGCCGCGAGTGACACAGGTCGATCCCGCCCGCGAACGCCACGTCGCGCCTCGGAGCGCCGGGATGCCGGATGACCACCATCTTCTGGTGGTGCGATCCGCCGATGCGTACCCGTTGGTCCAGCAGCACCTCGCCGCCGGCCCGTTCGATCGCCTCGCCGAGGTGCTGGTTCTCCTCCTCGCTGTACTGGAACCTGTCCAGATGCGACCGCCACACCAGGCCCTTGACGACGACACCGCGTTCGGCTGCGCGACAGAACAATTCGCGTACGGTCGGGCCGTCGTCGCGCATCTTCTGGTCCGGGTCGCCGCGCCAGTCGGTGAAGAACAGGTGGTCGCCGGCGTGCAGCGCCTCCACCTCGGTGACGAGGTGGTCGAAGTAGGTGGCGCCGTGGATCAGCGGTTCGGCGCGGTTGCCCTCACACCATGCAGGCAGACGCGAATCGGCGTTACCGCGCTCCGCGTCGGTGAGAAACCATTCGGCCAAGTCCGACACGTCGGAGAATGCCCAATTGACGCGGAGGTTAACCGGGTGGCGTCAGCCGCGCCCCAGTTCGTGACCGAGTGCCGCGGCCAGATCCGGGCGCCGAAACCGATGGCCCAACGCCAACAGCCGGGCGGGCACCACCCGCTGGTCGGCCTCGGCGAGCTCACGCGCGCCCTGTCGGCCCAGCAGCAGCCGCGGCCCGACCGACGGCACCGGCAGAAGCGCCGGGCGGTGCAGAACCGTTGCCAGGGTCTCGGTGTAATCGGCATTGCGCACCGGCGCGGGCGCCACGGCGTTGACCGGTCCCGTCAGCCGGTCGTCGTAGAGCGCGCGGTGGTAGACATCGAGCAGATCGTCCAGGCCGATCCAGGACAGCCACTGTCTGCCGGTGCCGACGCGGCCACCCAGGCCCGCGGTGAACAGCGGCCGAAGCAGCCGCAGGGTGCCACCGCGCGCCGACTGCACGATCCCCGTGCGCACGTTGACCACCCGCAGACCGGCCGCCACGGCGGGACCGGTGGCCGCTTCCCAGTCGGCGACCAGATCGGCGAGAAACCCCGTACCGTGCGCGGAATCCTCGTCGAGGACGGTGTCGCCCCTGTCGTACCCGTAGACACCGACCGCCGAGGCGCAGACGAATGTGCGCGGGCCGTGCTGCGCGGCGGCGGCCATTTCGGCCAGCCGGCGGGTCGGCCCGATGCGACTGTCTTTGACCCGCGCCCGGTGTCGGTCGGTGAAGCGCCCGGCGATCGACGCTCCGGCCAGGTGCACCACCGCGTCCACGCCCGCCAGCAGCTCGGGTGCGGGCCGGTCCGGATCCCACCGCCTCTCGTCGGGACCCACCGGCCGGCCCCGGACCAGCCGGATCACCCGGTGCCCGCCGGTGCCGAGAAAGGCCGTCAGCGCGGATCCCACCAGCCCGGAGGCGCCGGTGACCGCCACCACCAGCGGCGACAGGCCCGCGTCGCGCGCATCACGGTGTGCGGCGAGGTCGTCGGCCAGTTGCCGGTGCCGGTAGGCGAACATCGCGTGCAGCGCCGACGCGGGCACCGGGGCGTCGATGCGGTCGTACACCCGGGTGCCGGTGCCCGCCTCGCTGAACTCATGGGTGTGCGTCCACCGCCCCACGATGCGCGGCGGCCAGGACCGCGGGCCCTGCGAGGACAGCACGTCGACGAACCGGTGCGGCGGATCGAACCGGCCCGGGTCGTGTTGGGCGACCCAGCGCAGCCCGCCGGGCAGCCCCAGCACGGCGCGCCCGTCCGCCAGGGAACGCGCCTCGCTCAGCACCGTCATCGGCTGCCACGGCGGCACCAGCCGCCGCATCGCGCCCGGTCTGGCATGCCACCCGAAGACCTCGGTCAGCGGATGATCGACAACGCACTCGACCTCGATGCCCATCGCGCTCCGTTCTGTCGGTCCATACCAACTGGGTACTCACGGTCGTAGGGTGACCGGTGTCCGGTGAATCGAGAGTGACGGCGATGAGTGGTTGGAGCGGCTCCACACGGCGCGTGTTCCGCGACCGTCGCGAGGCCGGCGAGGTGCTGGCGCGGCACCTGACGGACTACCGCGGAGGAGACGACGTGTTGGTGCTGGGCCTCGCCCGCGGCGGCGTCCCGGTCGGCTGGCACGTCGCGCGGGCGTTGGGCGCGCCGCTGGACGTGTTTCTGGTGCGCAAGCTGGGGGTGCCGCAGTGGCAGGAGCTGGCGATGGGCGCGCTGGCCAGCGGCGGCGGCGTGGTGATCAACGACAGCCTGGTGCGCAGCCTCGGCATCAGCGAGGAACAGTTGCAGGCCGCGATCGAGCGTGAGTCCGTCGAACTGCGCAGGCGCGAACAGGCCTACCGCGGCGATCGCGCGCCGGTGGACGTCGCCGGCAAGACCGTCATTCTCGTCGACGACGGCATCGCCACCGGCGCCAGCATGCTGGCCGCGGTGCGGGCGGTGCGGAGCAAGGATCCGGCGCGCGTGGTCGTCGCCGTTCCGGTGGGTCCGCCCTCGGCGTGCCGTGATCTGGCCGCCGAGGCCGACGACGTGGTGTGCGCGATCATGCCGCCGGGATTCGAGGCGGTCGGCCAGGTGTTCGACGACTTTCATCAAGTCGACGACGACGAGGTGCGCGAGTTGTTGGCCACTCCAACGACTTAACGCGTCTAGCGGGGGTGGTCCTCGCCTGTGACGTCGTTGTCGCCCTCGGGTGCGACCTGAGGGACGACCGTGGTCTCGGCGTCGTCGTAGCCGGCCGTCGCCGAGGCGTCCTCGGGGTAGTCCTCGGCGTATTCGACCACGCCGGTGTCCTCGCCGTAGTCCTCGGCCTCCGCGCCGTCTCGGCCCGCATCACCGCGCGAGCGTTCACGCACGGCGTCGACGATGAGCAGCACCACGCCGATCAGGCTGGCGGCGATGCACACCCAGGCGATCAGTTCATTACTGGTGACGACGGCCGTCACCAACGCGGCGAGACCGATGACAGCGAGCACGAGCGCGACGATCAGCATTGATCAACCCTAGGTCGAAGGGGCACGGTTCGGTAGCGGCCTAGTTGTTACCCCGGTTGAACTGGCTGAAGTTGCCGCCGTCGCTGCTGGCGCTGGAGTCCACCGGCGCCGCCGAGCCGCGCTGGCCCAGCTCCTCGAGCTGGGACTCCAGGTAGGTCTTGAGCCGGGTGCGGTATTCGCGCTCGAAGGTGCGCAGCTGTTCGAGCCGGCCTTCGAGCACCGTGCGCTGCTGGTTGATGGTGCCCATGATCTCGGAGTGCTTGCGTTCGGCGTCGGCCTGCAGCGCGTCGGCCTTCTCCTGGGCCTGCCGCAGCTGGGCTTCCGACCGGGTCTGGGCATCGGCGAGCATCGCGTCGGCGCGCTGACGCGCCTCGGCGACGGTGGTCTCGGCGGTCTGCCGCGCCTCGCTGACCATGGCGTCGGCCTGGGCGCGGGCATCGGCGAGCATCTTCTCGGAGTCCGCCTTGGCCGTCGCGGTCAAGCGGTCGGCGGTGTCCTGGGCCAGGCCCAGCACCTTGGCGGCCTTGAGGTGCTGATCCTCGCTGACCGGCGCGGGCTGGGCGGCCGGTGCGGGCGCCTCGTAGACGGGCTGCGGTGCCGGCTCGGGCGCGGGCGCCTCGTACAGCGGAGCGGCCGTTGCCTGGCCGCCGCCACCGGCGTGGGCCGCGGCGAGCTCCTGCTCGAGCTCGTTGACGCGTTGCCGGAGGTCGGTGTTCTCCTCGATGAGCCGGCTCAGCTCGTTCTCGACCAGGTCGAGAAACGCGTCGACCTCGTCCTCGTTGTAGCCGCGCTTACCGATGGGTGGCTTGCTGAACGCGACGTTGTGGACGTCGGCTGGTGTGAGCGGCATTGTCGCCCCCTTGCAGTCTTGGACCTTAAACCGGACTCAAAGTGTAGAGCGTCATGGGTAGGTAACTTGCGGCCATCCTGTCACACCAGACCCGTCGGTTGCAGAAGAGGCCGAAATTAAGAACGAATTTCAATCTTCCACGCCACGCCCGGGCCACTTTCGCCGGGCAAATACCGGTCCCCGCAAACCGCCCGGCATGCGCCAAATGCGCGGCCGCGAACCACTTCTCAGGCAGCGGCGCCGAACGCCAGCTGCATCCCGATGAACGCCACCAGCAGCAGCACCATGATCGACAGGTCGAAGCGCACGGCGCCGATGGTGAGCTGCGGAATCAGCCGGCGCAGCAGTTTCACGGGCGGATCGGTCAGGGTCATGATGATCTCCAGGATCACCACGGTGGCGCCCTTGGGCCGCCAGTCGCGGGAGAACGACCTGATGAACTCGACCACGACGCGGGCGATCAGCAGCAGCCAGAACACGAACAGGGCGAAACCCAGGATCTCGAAGAAGAGCGTCAACCGAGCCGACCTCACTAGGAACGAGAATGTGACTTTCAATACAGGCGGTGCCGCGCCGACAGTCGCGATGCGCTGCGAACGCGGTCGCCAGCCTAGCGTGTCCGGCTCAGGGCCTGATGGCAGGCGGTATCGGGACGCCTACTGGTAGGCGTAGAAGCCGGCCTCGGCGATCCGCCGCCGCTCCTCGGCGGAGACGTCGATGTCGGCCGGGGAGAGCAGGAAGACCTTGGTCGCGACCTTGTCGAACGAACCGCGTAGCGCGAACGCCAGGCCGGCCGCGAAGTCGACGAGCCGCTTGGCGTCGGCGTTGTCCATGCTCACCAGGTCCATGATCACCGGGGTGCCGTCGCGGAACCGTTCGCCGATGGTGCGGGCCTCGCTGTAGTCCTTGGGGCGAAGGGTGGTGATCTTCGACAGCGGGCTGCCCTCCTCGAACAGCATCGCCATCCGGCGGGGGTCCATCGCCAACGCGCCCCGGGTCGAGCCACGCAGCGCACCCAGCCGCGACGATGCCCGCTCGAAGTCGCGCGGGCCGCGCAACCGGGGATCGAAGCGATCCTCGTCGCGGTAGCCGCCGCGGTAGCCGGCCAGATCGTCGAACTCGCGGTCGTCGTACCCGCGCACCCCGCGGTCGCGGAAGTCGTCGTCGTCGAAACGGTCCTCACGGGGGCGACGCGCGTACCCCCGGGCGGGACCGCGGTCGTCGTCCTCGAAGTACTCGTCGTCGTAGTCATCCATCGGCGCCATCCCGAAGTACGCCTTGACCTTGTGAAGTGTGCTCATCGCTCGACCCTTCCGCTACCTCTGCCTGTGGTGTCTGTGATGAAGATGTGACTGGAGTGACTACTCCGGGTGACGTTAGAGGACGTTGCCCCAATAGCGCGGTACCGACACGCACACATGTCGACCCGTGTTTCACCGCCGCCTCGAGGTCGCTGGACATGCCGGCCGACAGCTCGAGCCGCTGTCGATACCCCGCCTGTACCCGGTCGCGCTCGGCCTGTAACCGGCCAAAAGCCCTGTTCGGGTCGGCGCCCAGCGGTGGGATCGCCATCAGCCCGACGAACCGCAGGGCCTCGGCCGACGCCGCCGACGCGCACACCTCGTCCACCGAATCCGGGTCGTCGATGTCGATGCCGCCGCGCTTCACGTCCCCGTCGAGGCTCAGTTGGATGTAGACCCGCAGCGGTTCGCTGCGTCTGCCGTCAGCCAGCGCCTGCGCTGCGGCGCGGTCCAGGGCGCCGATCAGCTTCGTGTTGTCGACGGAATGCGCGGCGTACGCCCAGCCCGCGACCGAGCGCGCCTTGTTGCGCTGGATGCGTCCGACCATGTGCCAGCGAATCGGTCCCACGTCGGGCAAATTGTCGACTTCGGTGACCTTTTTCGACGCTTCCTGCTCGCGCGATTCACCGAAATCGTGGCAGCCCAATTTGCGCAATAGGTAAACGTCGCGGGCCGGAAAGAATTTCGTCACCGGCAGCAATTGAATTTCCTCGACGCGGCGCCCGGCGGCCTGCGCGGCGGTGGCCAGGCGGGCGCGCACGGCCGCCAGCGCTTCGGCGAGTTCACGTTCGCGCTGCGCGGTCACCGGATCGGTCATTCCATCCACACCAACGACGCCAGTCGCCCGGTCTCGGCGTCGCGCCGATGGCTGAACAGGCTGGGGTCGGCCACCGTGCACCTCGGGTCGATGTCGATGGCCGTGATCCCCAAAGCCGTTAGCTGCCTGGCGATTCCGACACGCAGATCCAGCCCCGGGGTACCTTTGGCGGTGACCGTCCGGCTGCCGGGCAGCGCCGCGTCCACCTCGGCGGCCATGGCTTCGGGCACTTCGTAGTTGTGACCGCTGACCGCGGGGCCCAACAGCGCCGAGATGTCCTCGACACGCGCGCCGACGGCCACCATCGCCTCCAGTGTGCGAACCACGACGCCCTTTTGCGCGCCGACCCGTCCGGCGTGCACCGCGGCCACCACACCCGCGCGCGCATCACCCATTAATACCGGCACACAATCCGCGGTAACCACCGCCAATGCCAAACCGCGCGTCGAGGTCACCAATGCGTCGGTATTGTCCACCGGCGCCTCGCCGGGTTCGTCGACCACCGCGACGTGATCCCCGTGCACCTGGTTCATCCACACCACCCGGTCAGCACCCAACCCGATCGCGTCGCCGAGCCGGCGACGGTTGGCGGCGACGGCGGCCGGGTCGTCGCCGACGTGGTCACCGAGGTTGAACGTGTCGAACGGCGGCGCGGAGACACCACCGGCCCGGGTTGTCGTCACACGCCGGATGCGAACCGCCACGCTGCCAGTATCGCCGCGTGCCGCGATCAGCGCCGCATGAAGGGCGGCACGTCGACATCGTCATCGGGGATGCCGCCGTCATCCCGGCCGTCGCCGCCGATGCTGACCGTCGCGCCGTTGGTGTGCACCGGCACGCTCGTCGCGTCGTGGGGTTCGAACAGCGACGTCGACACGGCGCCCGCGCGACCGGGTTCGACGGTCTGCGCCGACGAACCGCTCACCACGGGTTTGCGTCCCGGACCGCTGGAATCGAAGCCCGCGGCGATCACGGTGACCCGCACCTCGTCGCCCAGCGAGTCGTCGATCACGGTGCCGAAGATGATGTTGGCGTCCTGGTGGGCGGCGTCCTGCACCAGCGAGGCGGCCTCGTTGATCTCGAACAGCCCGAGGTCACTGCCGCCGGCGACCGACAGCAGCACGCCCTGCGCGCCTTCCATCGACGCCTCCAGCAGCGGCGAGTTGATCGCGATCTCGGCCGCCTTCAGTGCCCGGCCGTCGCCGCGCGCCGAACCGATGCCCATCAGCGCCGTGCCCGCCCCGCTCATCACGCCCTTGACATCGGCGAAGTCGACGTTGATCAGGCCCGGCGTGGTGATCAGGTCGGTGATGCCCTGCACGCCGTTGAGTAGCACTTCGTCGGCGCTGCGGAACGCGTCCATCAGCGAGACCGCGGCGTCGCCCATCTGCAGCAGCCGGTCGTTGGGGATGACGATCAAGGTGTCGCAGCTTTCCCGCAGCGCCTGGATGCCCGCCTCGGCCTGCTGGCTGCGGCGCTTGCCCTCGAAGGAGAACGGCCGCGTCACCACACCGACGGTCAGCGCGCCGAGCTTGCGGGCGATCGACGCGACCACCGGAGCTCCCCCGGTGCCGGTGCCGCCGCCCTCGCCCGCGGTCACGAAGACCATGTCGGCGCCGCGCAACAGCTCCTCGATGTCGTCCTTGGCGTCCTCGGCGGCCTTGCGCCCGACCTCGGGGTCGGCGCCCGCGCCGAGGCCGCGGGTGGAGTCGCGGCCGACGTCGAGCTTGACATCGGCATCGCTCATCAACAACGCCTGCGCGTCGGTGTTGATGGCGATGAACTCCACACCCTTGAGGCCTTGTTCGATCATCCGGTTGACGGCGTTGACGCCGCCGCCACCGATGCCGACCACCTTGATGACGGCTAGGTAGTTGTGTGGGGGGGTCATTGCGATCCCTTCCTCCCAGGTTGCCTGACGACACGCCGGACAGCTTGGACTCCCGCAAACCCTAAACCTCAACCAGAGGGTTATAGTTATGTCAAGTTGTCCCGCGCAATCAGCACGGTAGGGCGATGCCGCGAGGTATCGAGGCAGGCGCGCCGGTGTGCCGCATAAGAATTTCGGACAATCGCTACTTCACGGTCGGCAAATCCGGGCTGGACACGTCGTAGGTGTGGCCCGGTTGGGTGAGCAACGCCCCGAGTTTGAGCGCCTTCTCCTCGGTGCGGTCGGTGGTCCCCCATACCACCTGCCGGCCGTCGACGAGCTGCAGGCTGATCGCGGCGACCGTGGGCGCGGCGACCCGGGCCACCTGCGCGGCGACCTCCGGGCGCAGCGAGGTCATCACCTCCAGCGCGGCCTTCGTCGGCCCGTCGTCGGGGCCGGGATTGTCGACGTCGAGATACGGCACCCCCGGCGGCGGCGGTGCGATCGCGAAGTCCACGCCGTCGCGGTCGAACAGGTGGGGCCCGTCCGGATAATCCTTGACCACCACCGGCACCCGCTCGACGACCGTCACCCGCAGCGTCGACGGGTAGTTGCGCTGGACGCGCACGGTGGCGACCCGCCGGATCTCGGCCACCCGCTCGGCGACCGCGTCGGTGTCGATCTGCAGCAGCGGTGTGCCCGGCACCACCGCGGCGGCGGTGACGACCTCGTCCTGGGCGATCGCGTCCAGTCCCGTGACGGCGATGCTGCGCACCGACATCACCGGCGTGAAGTACAGCAGCAGGCCGACACCGACCACCACGACGCTGATCAACGCCGACCACATCAGCACCTTCAGGCCCCGGACCGCTCCCCTGCCGAGTTTCTTGGTCTCGTCCGGCCGGCCGCCCATGACCCGCTTCTTGGCCTCGCGGCGCGCCTGTTCGATCGCGGTCGCGCGCGCCTGGGCCTCCCGCCGCTGCTCCCGTTCGCGGCGCGCCCGCCTGCGGGGGCCCTCATAATCGGGCGCGGCCGCCGGTGGCAGCGTCGCCTCGGTTCCGGTTGGCTCGTCGGACTTTTCGGCGGGCTGCTCGGGCGCCTCGTCGGGCGCCTCGGTGGGCTGGTCGGTCGGTTCGGTCACCGGAACCCCGCCTGCGGCCTCCCCGGTGCGCTGCGGTTGGCCTTGGCCTGCAGCGCGTCGAGGATCTCCCGGCCCAGCATGGTCACGTCACCGGCGCCCATGGTGATCACCAGGTCGCCGGGCGCGGCGGCCGCGGCCACCCGGTCGGCCACCGCGGAGAAATCCGGCACGTAGGTCGCGGGCGCGCTGACGTGTTCGACGACGCTGGCCCCGCTCACCCCGGCCAGCGGTTGTTCGCGGGCGGCATAGACGTCGAGCACGAACACCTCGTCGGCCGCACTCAACGCCTGCCCGAACTCGCGTGCGAAAGCCTGTGTGCGGGAGTACAAGTGGGGTTGAAAAACCACGATGCAGCGGCCGTCGCCGGCCTGCGCGGCCATGGTGCGCACCGCGGTGAGGGTGGCCCCGACCTCGGTCGGATGGTGCGCATAGTCGTCGAACACGCGCACACCGTCGGCCGTTCCCACCAACTCGAAGCGGCGCCGCACCCCCTCGAACCCGGCCAGGCCGTCGAGCACGGTCTCGACGGGGGCGCCGATACTCGTCGCCGCCAGCAGCGATCCGAGCGCGTTGAGCGCCATGTGCCTGCCCGGCACGGCCAGGCGCATCACCCGCGGGTGCGGTTCGTCGGCAAGCCGGATGTGGGCCACCGCGCCGGTGTCGTGCTGCTCCCAGCCCAGCAGCGCGGCCTGCAACGGCTGCGCCGGGTCGCTGCCGTAGCGCAGCACCCGGATGCCCAGCGCCTCGGTGCGGGCGGCCAGCGCGGTCGCCCCCGGGTCGTCGACACAGACGACCAGCGCGCCGCCGGGGCGCAGCCGCTCGACGAACGCGTCGAACACCGCGGCGTAGGCCTCGGCGCTGCCGAAGAAATCGAGGTGGTCGGCGTCGATGTTGGTCACCACCGCGATGTCGGGGGTGTACTCGAGCAGCGACCCGTCGCTCTCGTCGGCCTCGGCGACAAAGCAGTCACCGCTGCCGTGGTGGGCGTTGGTGCCCGCCTCACCGAGATCGCCGCCGACGGCGAACGACGGGTCGAAACCGCCGTGCTGCAACGCCACGATGAGCATCGAGGTGGTGGTCGTCTTGCCGTGCGTGCCCGTCACCATCAGCGTGGTGTGCCCGGCCATCAGCTTGGCCAGCACCACCGGCCGCAGGATCACCGGGACACCACGGCGACGGGCCTCGACGAGTTCGGGGTTGGTCTTGGGAATGGCGGCATGGGTGGTGACCACCGCGGTCGGCCCGCCCGGCAGCAGATCCAGCGAGGACTCGTCGTGGCCGATGCGGATGGCCGCACCGCGTGCGCGCAGCGCCGCCACGCCGCGCGACTCCTTGGCATCGGAACCCGAGACCAGCCCGCCGCGGTCCAGCAGGATGCGCGCGATGCCCGACATCCCGGCCCCGCCAATGCCGACCATGTGCACCCGCTGCAGCTCGGGTGGCAGCATGTTGTCGGTCACCGCAAGCCCTTTCGCGACTGCCGGGCCACGTCCAAGGCGATCTCGGCGACCCGCCGCGCGGCGTCGCGATGTCCGGCCAGCGCCGCGCCCGCGGTCATCGCCCCCAGCTCTGCGGAGTCGGTGAGCAGGCCGACGACGGTGTGGGCGACGAAATCCGGGGACAGCTCGGCGTCCTCGACGATCAACCCGCCACCGGCCGCGACCACCGGCTGGGCATTGAGCCGTTGTTCGCCGTTGCCGATCGGCAGCGGCACGTACACGGCGGGCAGGCCGACCGCGGTGACCTCGGCCACCGTCATCGCGCCGGAGCGGCAGATCGCCAGATCCGCGGCCGCATACGCGAGGTCCATCCGGTTCAGGTACGGGACCGCGACGTAGGGCGGATCGCCGTCGGCGGGCTCGCGCAAGTCGAGCGTGTTCTTCGCGCCATGCGCATGCAACACCGAGACACCGGCTGCGGCAAGGTCTTTGGCCGCGGCGGCGACCGCCCGGTTGATGGACTGTGCCCCCTGGGACCCGCCGAACACCAGTAGAACCTTGGCGTCGTCGTCGAACCCGAAGTGCGCCCGCGCCTCGGCGCGCAGCGCCGCACGGTCCAGAGACGTGATCGCCGCACGCACCGGCACGCCGACCACCTCGACCCGGCCCAACCCCGGATCGGTCACCGCCGAGAGCACCCGGACCGCCCCGCGCGCCCCGACCCGGTTCGCCCAGCCAGCGCTGGCGTTGGCCTCGTGCACCACCACCGGCACGCGTCGGCGCCGCCGCAGCCCACCGCGGGCGGCGAGGTAGGCGGGCAGCGCGACGTAGCCGCCGAACCCGATCACGACGTCGGCGTCGACCCCGTCGAGTACCGCCCGGCTCTGCCGCACCGATCGGCGCACCCGAGCGGGCAGCCGCACCAGATCACCCGTCGGCTTGCGCGGCAGCGGCACCGGCGTGATCAGCTCGAGGCGGTAGCCGCGTTCGGGAACCAGGCGGGTCTCCAGGCCGCGCTCGGTGCCCAGCGCGGTGATCCGCACCCGCGGATCGAGCGCCCGCAACGCGTCGGCCACCGCCATCGCCGGTTCCACGTGCCCCGCGGTGCCGCCACCGGCGAGGACCACGGATATCTCCTGGTGCCCTCCCTGTGGGACCGACCCGGTGTCGTTCACCCGTAACGCTGACCTTCCATTGTGCGAGACCGCCTGCCCCTGCCGTCGCGGCCGCCTCCATGATGCCTCGACGCCCGCGCCGACCGTGCAGCCGCGTGCGGTTTGCGCCGGTTGTCGGCGGGCTGCCTGCGCACGGGTTTGGGGTTCTGCTTGGCGGATTTCGATCGGGCTTTCTGGGCTTTCTGGGCGCGCAGCCGGTCGCGCACGGCCTCGGTTCGAGTGGGGACGTACTGCGCGGGCAGCGGCAGACGCAACAGCCTGTTCATCCGGTCGTCGCGGCCCGCGCGCAGCGCGGCCACCGCCTCGGGTTCGTGACGCGCCGCGTTGGCCATGATTCCGATGATGAACAACGTTGTGGCCGTTGATGTTCCACCCGCCGAGATGAGCGGCAGCTGCAGCCCGGTGACCGGCAGCAGGCCCACCACGTAGCCGACGTTGATGAAGACCTGCCCCATGATCCACAGCGTCGTGGTGGCCGTCAGCAGCCGCAGGAACGGGTCGACGGATCGACGGGCGATGCGCATCCCGGTGTAGGCGAACAGCCCGAACAGGCACAGCAGCGCGGCCGCGCCGATGAAGCCGAGCTCTTCGCCGACGATGGCGAAGATGAAGTCGTTGTGCGCATTGGGCAGGTAGTTCCACTTGGCGCTGCCCTGACCGAGCCCGTCGCCGAAGACCCCGCCGTTGGCGAGGGCGTAGCGGGCCTGGCGGGCCTGGTACCCCGCGTCCTGGGGATCGGCCCCGGGATTGAGCCAGGACCGCACCCGCGCCGAGCGGTAACCCTCGGCGACCGCGAGCACCGCCGCCGAGACCACGATGGCGAACAGCGAGGACAAGAACACCCGCAGCGGCAGGCCGGCGTACCACAGCAGGCCCAGCAGGATGATGCCCAGTGACACCGTCTGGCCGAGGTCGGGCTGCGCGACGATCAGCGCCAGCGCGATGACCGCGGCGGGCACCAGCGGGATCAACATCTCCCGCAACGACGCGTGCTCCATCCGGCGGGCGGCCAGCAGATGCGCACCCCAGATCGCGAACGCGATCTTGGCCAGCTCCGAGGGCTGCATGGAGAAGCCCGAGATCACGAACCAGCCACGGGACCCGTTGGCCACCTTGCCGATTCCGGGGATCAACACCAGCGCCAGCAGGATGACCGTGACCGCGAAACCACTGAACGCCAGGCTGCGCATGGTCTGCACCCGCATCCGCAGCGCGATGTAGAAGCCGACGAGACCGACAAGCGTCCACAGCACCTGTTTGGCGAACACCGCCCACGGCGACCCGTCCTGGTTGTGGGAGTACACCCCGGAGGCGGACAGCACCATCGTCAGGCCGAGCATGGTGAGCAGGGCGGCGACCGCGACGACGAGGTGAAACGAGGTCATCGGCCGACCGAGCCAGGCGCCGAACCGGGTGCGCGGGCTCGGATCGGGCGGGACCGGCTTCGGCGTCGCGTCCTCGGCGCCGGCCCTGCGATGCCGCAACCGGGTCAGGATGTTGCTCACGGCGCTACCCGGTCAGGGCGCGCACGGCCGCGGCGAACTCGTCGCCTCGGTGGCCGTAGCCGCGGAACTGGTCGAAGGACGCACCCGCCGGCGCCAGCAGCACGGTATCGCCTGGTCCGGCGAGGTCGCGCGCGGCATTGACGACGGCGGCCATGAGGTCTGTCACATCCGCAACAGAGCTAACACCCGTATCAACTGTCCCATGCACCCCAGAATCCTCCCCCGTCACGAGCTGAACGACGGGGACATCCGGGGCGTGTCGCGATAACGCCTCGGCGAGCTGGGTGCGATCGCGCCCGATCAGCACCACCCCGACCAGTCGGTCGGCCACCGCGGCGACCAGGTCGTCGACGGAGGCGCCCTTGAGCAGGCCACCGGCGATCCACACCACGCGCGGGTAGGCGGCGATGGACGCCTGCGCGGCGTGCGGGTTGGTGGCCTTGGAGTCGTCGACGTAGGTGACGCCGTCGAGCGTGGTGACCACCTCGGCGCGATGCCGGCCCACCTGGAAGCCGCCGAGCGCCTCGGCGATCGCCCCCGGCGCCACCCCGACCGCGCGGGCCAGCGCCGCGGCGGCCAGCGCATCGGCCACCCCGACCGGACCGGCCACCGGGATCGAGGCCGCCTCGGCCAGCGCGACATGATCGCCGAACGCGTTGTCGACGAGCACGCCGTCGGCCACGCCGAGTTCGCCCGCACCCGGTTCGCCCAGCCGGAACCCGACCCGGACCGGGGCCGCGGCGGCGGCGAGCAGGCCGGCCGCCACGGGATCGTCGAGTCCGGCCACCGCGACCCGGCCGGTGAGCACACGGGCCTTGTCCTGGGCGTAGGCGGCCATCGAGCCGTGCCAGTCCAGATGGTCCTCGGCGACGTTGAGCACCACGCCCGCCTCCGGTCGCAGCGACGGCGCCCAGTGCAGCTGGAAGCTGGACAGTTCGACGGCCAGCAGCTCGGCCTGCTGGTCGAGCATGTCGAGCACCGGGTCGCCGATGTTTCCGCACAGCAGGCTGCGACGGCCGCCCGCGACCAGCATCGCCTGCAGCATGGATGCCGTCGTGGTCTTGCCGTTGGTGCCCGTGACCACCAGCCACTTCCGCGGCGTCCCGTACCGGCCGGATTGATCCAGCCGCCACGCCAGTTCGATGTCACCCCAGATCGGCACGCCCGCGCCCGCCGCGGCGGCCAACACCGGCGTGGTCGGCGCGAAGCCCGGGCTGGTGACCACCAGGTCGTAGTCGGCGATGCGCGCCTCGGCCTCGGCCGTGGTGACCACCGACGCGGGCGTGATCAGCCGCTGCAGCGCCAGGGGGTCGTCGTCGCAGATGGTCAGCCGCACCCCGGTGGGCTCGAGCACCAGGCTGGCCGAGCGGCCGGTCAGACCGGCGCCGGTCACCAGCACCCGGGCGCCGGGAGTCAGCGGCTCGAGGAGGGACACGTCAGGCTCCGACGGTGGTCAGCCACTCGCTGTAGAACAGCGCCACCCCGAGCCCGCAGGCAATCGCGGTCAGCAGCCAGAACCGGATGATCACCGTGGTCTCGGCCCAGCCGACCAGTTCGAAGTGGTGGTGGAACGGCGCCATCCGGAACACCCGGCGCCCGGTGGTCCGGAACGCCAGGATCTGCACGACGACCGAGGTCACCTCCGCGACGAACAGCGCGCCGAGCACGACGGCGAGCATCTCGGTGCGGCTGGTCACCGACAGGCCGGCGATGATGCCGCCGAGCGCGAGCGACCCGGTGTCACCCATGAAGATCTTGGCCGGTGCGGCGTTCCACCACAGGAACCCGATGCAGGCCCCGGCGGTGGCCGCGGCGACGATCGCCAGGTCCAGCGGATCGCGCACGTTGTAGCAGCCCAGCCCGGGACTGATCGCGCACGCGTTGCGGAACTGCCAGAACGTGATCAACACGTAGGCCGCGCACACCATCGCCATCGCACCGGCGGCCAGCCCGTCGAGGCCGTCGGTGAAGTTCACCGCGTTGGACCAGGCGGACACGATCACCACGCAGAACAACACGAACAGCGCGGGGGTCAGTGTGACGGTGGCGATCTCGCGCACGTAGGACAGTTCCGGGCTGCCGGGGGTCAGCCCGTCGGCGTTGGCGAACTGCAGTGCCAGGATTCCGAAGAGCACCGCCGCGGCCAGGATGCCGACGGTCTTCGCGGTCTTGTTCAGGCCGAGGTTGCGGGACCGCCTGATCTTGATCAGGTCGTCGACGAAGCCGACGGCGCCCAGCGCGGTCGCCAGCCCGAGCACCAGCAGACCCGACGCCGACGGGCCCTTGCCGTCGATCACCACGCCGACCAGGTGGGTGCCCAGGTAGCTGGCCCAGATGCCCGCGAGGATCGCCACCCCGCCCATCGACGGGGTGCCCCGCTTCTTGTGGTGACTGGGCGGCCCGTCCTCGCGGATTTCGTGGCCGAAGCCCTGCCGGGTGAACAGCCGAACCAGCAACGGGGTCAGCAGGATCGAGACCGTCAGCGCGATGCCGACGGCAATGAGGATCTGCCTCATCTGCGCCGATCCCCTGGATCGGCGATGAGGGCGTCGGCCAGGGCTCCCAGCCCGACGGCATTGGAGCCCTTCACCAGCACCACGTCACCGGCCCGCAGCTCGGCCCGCAGCAACTCCAGCGCGGCGTCGGCGTCGGCGACCATGGTGGCCTCGGCTCCCCACGATCCCTCCATCACCGCGCCGTGGTGCATGGCGCTCATAGCCCTCCCGGTTCCGACGACGACGAGTCGTGACACATCTAAGCGCACCGCCAGTCGGCCGATGTTGTCATGCTCCGATATCGCATCGTCGCCGAGTTCGGCCATCTCGCCGAGCACCGCCCAACTGCGGCCGCCGTCCGGGCCGGCATCCTGGGCCATCCAGGCCAGCGCCTTGAGCCCGGCCCGCATGGAGTCGGGGTTGGCGTTGTAGGCGTCGTTGATGACCGTCACCCCGTCGTCGCGGGTCACCACCTGCATGCGGTGCCGCGACACCGGACCCGCCCCGGCCAGCGCGTCGGCCACCTGATCCAGGGTGGCGCCGCACTCGAGCGCGACGGCGGCCGCGCACAGCGCGTTGGACACCTGGTGGTCGCCGTGCACGGCGAGGCCGACCTCGACCTGCCGATCGCCGGCATGCAGGGTGAACCGCGGCCGGGCCAACCCGTCGAGCGTCACGTCGCCGGCCCACAGATCGGCCCCCGGTTCGCGCGACACGCTCACGACACGCGCGGCGGTCCGGTCGGCCATCGCCGCCACCGCGCTGTCATCGACATTGAGGACCACCACGCCCGAGGCCGGAACCACTTGGGGAAGCTCGGATTTGGTCTCCGCGATGGCTTCGCGGGAGCCGAACTCGCCGAGGTGAGCGGTGCCGACGTTGAGCACCACCGCGATCGACGGGGGCGCGATCGCCGCCAGCGCCGCGATGTTGCCGCGGTGTCGCGCCGACATCTCCAGGACCAGGTAGTCGGTGGACTCCGTGGCCCGCAGCACCGTCCATGGGTGGCCGAGCTCGTTGTTGAACGAACCCGGCGGCGCCACCACCTCGCCGAGCGGGACCAGCACCGCGGCCAGCAGATCCTTGGTGGAGGTCTTGCCCGACGATCCGGTGACCCCGATGACGGTCAACCCGCCCTCGACCAGCTGGGCGGCGACCGCGCTCGCCAATTTGGCCAGCGCGGCCAGCACCGCCGCCCCCGCGCCGTCGGTGTCGTGTTCGAGCACGCTGGCCAGCTGATTGTCGGCGGCCGCGCCGGTATGGGGCTCGACGACGATCGCGGGCACGCCCACCGGCCGCGCCGCCAACACCGCGACGGCGCCGGATTGCACCGCGGCGGCGGCGAACTCGTGGCCGTCGGCGTGCGCGCCCGGAAGCGCGAGGAACAGCCCGCCGGGGGTGACGGCCCGCGAGTCGAACTCCACGGTCCCGGTCACCCGCGTGGCGGCGGCCTGCTCGGCGGAGATGTCGGCGAGGCGACCCCCGACGATGTCGGCGATCGCGGCGATGCTCAGCTCGATCACGGGCGGTGTCCCAACGCGTCGAGAGCGGCGGCAAGCTCGACGCGGTCGTCGAACGGCCGGGTCTGGCCGCTTCCGGTCTGCCCGGGCTCGTGGCCCTTGCCTGCGACCAGCACGACATCTCCTGAGCGGGCCCACGCGACCGCGTGCGCGATGGCCTCGCGCCGGTCGCCGATCTCGACCACCTCGGCGCGGGGGGCCCCGGCGCCCGCCGCGCCTTTGGTGATCGCGGCCCGGATCTCGGCGGGGTCCTCGTCGCGCGGATTGTCGTCGGTGACCACCACCAGATCGGCCAGTTCGGCGGCGACCCGGCCCATCGGTTCGCGCTTACCCGGATCGCGGTTGCCACCCGCCCCGATCACCACGGCCAACCGACCGCCGTGCTCCCGCAGGGTCTGCAGCGCGGCCTGCAGCGCGCCGGGTTTGTGCGCGTAATCCACCACCGCGAGAAACGGCTGACCACGGTCGACGGGCTCCATCCGGCCGGGAACCGTCGCGGTGCGCAGACCCGGCCCGGCCTGCTCGGGTGAGACGCCGACCGCGTCGAGCAGGGCCACCGCCAGCAGACAGTTGGCCACGTTGTAGCGCCCGGGCAACTCGATGCGCAGCCCGTGGTGCACCCCTGCCGGGTCGACCGCCGAGAACTCCTGTGCCCCGCGCCCGGCGGGGCGGAGGCCCTCAACGCGCCAGTCGGCGTCGCGCCCGGTGGCGCTGACCGTCACCGGCGCGGCCGCCAGCGCGGCGATCCGCCGTCCTGCGTCGTCGTCCACGCAGACCACCGAAACCGCGGCGTGACTTGGTGATCGGGGGTCGAACAGCCGAGCCTTGGCGTCGAAGTAGTCCTGCATCGTCGGGTGGAAGTCCAGGTGATCGCGGGACAGGTTGGTGAAACCCCCGACGGCGAACCGCACCCCGTCGACGCGCCCCAGCGTCAGCGCGTGGCTGGACACCTCCATCACCACGGTGTCCACGCCCTGTTCGACCATCAGCGCCAGCAGGGCCTGCAGGTCGGGCGCCTCCGGTGTGGTCAGTGCGCTGACCTGATCGTGTCCGGCGATCCGCACGCCGACGGTGCCGATCAGGCCGACGACACGGTCGCCGGAGCGCAGACCGGCCTCGGCCAGATAGGCGGTGGTGGTCTTGCCCGACGTCCCGGTCACGCCGATGACCCGCAGCTTCTCGGAGGGATGGCCGTACACCGTGGCCGCGAGGTCGCCGAGCACCGTGCGCGGCGCCGGATGGATCAGCACGGGCACGTCGACCTCGGGAAACTGCTCACCGATCCGGCCTGCCCCCGCGGCGTCGGTGAGCACCGCGACCGCACCGCGGGCCACCGCGTCGCCGACGTAGGTCGCGCCGTGCGAGGACGCGCCGGGCAGAGCGGCGAACAGGTCGCCCGCCCGGGCGTCCTGTCCGCGCAGCGTGACCCCGGTGATGTCGACATCGGGCACGGAGGCCCCCCTGGCGGGCACCGCCTTGACCTGCTCGGCCAACGGCCCGAGAGCGTGGCCGAGGGGGTGGCTGGGACGCAGGTTCATGGCGTTGACACAGTACCGGCCCGGCCCGCGGGCGCCGGTCTGTGCTCAGCCGGCCTGAAGCGTCAGCGGCGGGCCGGGATCCGGTGACAGCGGGACGTTCTCCCGCTGCAGCAGCCACGCCGCGATGTTGTGGAACAGCGGTGCCACCGTGGATCCGCGCTCACCGTCGGAGGTGCGGTGCGGGTTGTCCATCATGACGCCGACGACGTAGCGCGGATCGTCGGCGGGGGCGATCCCGGCGAACGAAATCCAGTACACGTCGTCGTAGTAACACCCGCAGCCCGGGTTGATCTGCTGGGCAGTGCCGGTCTTGCCCGCGATCTGATAACCCTCGACCGCGGCCTGCGGGCCGGTGCCCTGTTGATCGCCACGCGGGTCGCGTTGCACGGTCGCCCTGAACATGTGCCGCACGGTCTGGGCGGTCTTCGCCGAGACCACCCGCACACCCTCCGGGCGCGGTTCGTCGGTCTGGGTGCCGTCCGGCGCGATGGTGGCCTTGACGATGCGCGGCGGAATGCGCATACCGTCGTTGGCGATGGTCTGGAACATGCCCGTCATCTGCAGCAGGGTCGTCGAAAGACCTTGGCCGATGGGCAGGTTGGAGAAGGTGCTGCCCGACCACTGGTCGATCGGCGGGACCAGTCCGGCGCTCTCTCCGGGCAGTCCGACCCCGGTGCGCTGGCCGAGGCCGAAGCGGTGCAGCATGTCGGCAAAGCGCTCCGGGCCGAGGCGTTGGGCCAGCATCAACGTGCCGACGTTCGACGACTTCCCGAAGATGCCGGTGGTGGTGTAGGGCATGGTGCCGTGCTCCCACGCGTCCTTGACCGTCACACCGCCCATGTGGATCTGACCGGGCACCTGCAGCACCTCGTCGGGGTTGGACAGCCCGTACTCGATGACCGAGGCCGCGGTGACGACCTTGTTGACCGATCCGGGCTCGAAGGGCGACGAGACCGCGGGGTTGCCGAGTTCGCGGTCGGCCTGCCGCCCGATGTCCTGCGACGGGTCGAAGGTGTTGTCGTTCGCCATCGCAAGCACCTCAGCGGTTTTCGCGTCCAGCACCACGGCCATCACGTTCTTCGCCCCGGACAGGTTCGCGGCCTGCTGCACCTGCTGCTGCACGTAGAACTGGATGTCGTCGTCGATGGTCAGCATCACCGTCGAGCCGTCGACGGCGTCGTGGCGGTTGCGGTAGCTGCCCGGAATCACCACGCCGTCCGAACCGCGGTCGTAGGTGACCGCGCCGTCGGTGCCGGCCAGCACGGCGTCGAGCGAATCCTCGAGGCCCAGCAGTCCGTGCCCATCCCAGTCGATACCGCCCACGATGTTGGCGGCCAGCGACCCGCCCGGGTACTGGCGCAGATCCTGGCGCTCCGAGCCGACCTCCGGGAACTTCTTGCTGATCGCCTCTGCGACGGCCGGGTCGACCGCGCGCGCCAGATAGACGAAGGGCTCGTCGCTCTCGAGCTTCTTGAGCACCGACTTCGCGTCGGGCTTGCCGTTCAGCCGTGCAGCCACCTCGTCGGCGATGTCACGCAACCGGCGCTGCGGATCCGGCGCGTCGGGGGTCTTCTCCCTGGCCTCCGTCAGCTGCTTGCGGATCCTCACCGGCTGGAAGGTCAACGCGCGGGCTTCGATCGTGAACGCGAGCTTGTCGTGGTTGCGGTCGACGATCGAGCCGCGCACCGCCTTCTCCACATCGGTGACCTTGAGCTGACCCGCAGCCTCGGCGCGCAGTCCCGCCGCGCGCGGCACCTGCAGATTGAACAGCTGGGCGGCGGCGACGACGAGCACCAGGAAGATGACGGCGTTGCCGGTGCGATGCCGGAACACGAACGACGCACTGCGCAGGCCGGCGTCGGTGACCGGTGCCCTGGTCCGCCGCGCCTTGGCGGACCTGCCCTGCGCCTTGGCCGGTGTGCGGGTCTTCGGGTTGCTCCGGCCGCGACCCTGGCCCGAGGTCCGGCTCATGCCGGCGCACCGAGCGGCGTCGGCGCCGGCGGGCTGACCTGCTCGACCGCCGGGGCCGGCCCGGGAAGCCCGGAGAGCGCGGGCACATGCGGTGTGCCTGCCTCCGGCGGAGCACCCGGGACCAGCTGGGGCACCTCGGGCGCCGGGGCCCCTGCCAGCGGCGCGACCGGTGCGCCGGGCGCGCCGGGCACGGTGGGCACAGTCGGAACAGTGGGTACGCCGGGCACGGTGGGCATCGGCCGCTCGGCACCCGGCAGGGGGGCCGGTGGCGTGCGGGACGGCAACCGCACCACGAGTTCGCGAGGTTCGATGACGCGCGGGGCGGGCGGCGGCGGGGGTGGCGGCGGCGCCGCTTCGGGTAGCGGGGTGTTCAGCGGCGGCGGCGGAACCCCCTCGGCGGGTTTGGGCGTGCCGACCACGATCCAGTTGCCTGCGGGATCCTGCACCAGGTGCGCGGTGTCCCGCGAGGGGATCATGCCCAGATCCCTGGCCGCCTCGGCCAGCGCGGGCGCGGCCTGCGCCTCGAGCACGTCGCGTTCGAGTGCCTCCTTCTGCTGCAGCAGCGCCTGGTTGGTCTCGCGGGCGTTGCCGAGTTGGTAGGACCGCTCGGCGGAGTCGGTGGACAGCCACAACGTGATACCCAGGCCCATCCCCAGCGACCCGATCACCAGGACGACGAACGGCACCCGGGCCACCAGGGCCCGCGGGCTCAGCTCGATCGAGGTCAGCTTGACGACGATCCGTTCCCGCAACCTGTCCCGCAGCGGAGGCCGGACGACCTTGGGCGCCTTGGCCTTTCGCGCCTTGGCGCGGGCCTTGGCCTGGCTGGCGCTCTTCGGCCTCGCCGGCTTCTCGACGGGCCGCGGAATCGGGTTGGTCTGCGGAGCCGACCGCGTCGGACCCGGTTCGCGGATGCGGCCGCGGCGCGTGGGCGCGTCGGCGGAGCGGCGTTGGTCGCCACGGGCGTTGCGGGCTTTGCGACGACGGTCGTCGCTGCCCCGCGCAGGTGCTGTCCGCTTGCTCACGGTTGCCTCCCCACCTTCTCCAGTGCACGCAACCGCACCGACGCACTACGCGGGTTGGTTGCGATCTCCTCTGCGCTCGCGCGTTCGGCGCGACGTGTCAGGGACACGAATTGCGGTTCGTGGCCCGGCAGTTCGACCGGCAGCCCGGTCGGGGTGCGGGACGCGGTGGCGGCCGCGAACTGTCTCTTGACGATGCGGTCTTCCAGGGACTGGTAGGCCATCACGACGATCCGGCCGCCTGGCGCAAGGGCGTCCATCGCGGCCGGCAGGGCGTCGCGCAACGAGTCCAGCTCGCCGTTGACGACGATGCGCAGCGCCTGAAATGTCCGCTTGGCGGGGTGGCCTCCGGTGCGGCGGGCCGGCGCCGGAATCGCCTGATACAGCAGCTCCACCAGTTCACCGGTGGTCGAGAACGGCTGGCGGGCGCGGCGGCGCACGATGTGTGCGGCAATGCGGCCCGCGAACTTCTCGTCGCCGAAGTCGCGCAGCACCCGCGTCAGCGCCTTCTCGTCGTAGGTGTTGACCACCTCGGCGGCGGTGAGGTCCGCGTCGCGGTCCATCCGCATGTCCAGCGGCGCGTCGGCCGCGTAGGAGAAGCCGCGCTCGCTGCGGTCCAGCTGCATCGAGGACACGCCGAGGTCGAATAGCACACCGTCGACGAGTAGGGGTTCTGAGCCCGCCCAAGAGCCCGAATCGGCGAGCACGCTTGCGATGCCGTCGTAGCGGGTGCGTACCAGCAACACCCGGTCGCCGAACCGCGTCAGCCGCTCACCGGCGATCCACAGGGCGTCGGGATCGCGGTCGAGCCCGATCAGGCGCAGCCCGGGCAGCTCGGTCAGAAACCGCTCGGCGTGCCCGCCCGCGCCCAGCGTGGCGTCGACCAGCACCGCCCCGGCGCCGTCGGGGCTGTGTCGGGTCAGCGCCGGCTTGAGCAGTTCGACACACCGGTCGATCAGGACCGGAATGTGGCCATGGTCGTGGGGATTTCGGGATTCCTGGGCCATCGCTGCGTCTCCGTCCGGGCCTGTGGTGACAGACCGCGCACCGAGGTCCCTGTCCGAGAGCGCGGACCTGGCGTCGGGGAAGTACGCCAGGGCCGGTTCGGGCAGAGGCCACGATGCACGGGCCGGTCGCCGGTGGGCCGTCGGGTCAGATGATGTCGTGCAGAGCTTCATCGGTGGCCGCGGAGAAGTTCTCTTCGTGGGACTGCTGGTAGGACTGCCACGCCGCCGAATCCCAGATCTCCAGGTAGTCGACCGCCCCGATCACCACGCACTCCTTGGACAGGTTGGCGTAGCGGCGGTGGTCGGCCGACAGCGTGATCCGGCCCTGCCCGTCGGGGTGCTGCTCGTCGGTGGCGGCCGCCAGGCTTCGCAGAAACGCCCGGGCCTCGGGGTTGCTGCGCGATGCCTGCGATGCTCGACGGGCCAGCTTCTCGAACTCGGCGCGTGGGTACACGGCGAGGCTGTGGTCTTGGCTCTTGGTCACCATCAACCCTCCTGCCAGTGCGTCACGGAATTTGGCGGGCAGCGTCAGCCGCCCCTTGTCGTCGAGCTTCGGCGTGTACGTGCCGAGAAACATCCGGCCACTTCCTGCTTCTCCGGAGCCCCGGTTGCTCCGTTGCCGCCACTTTACCCCACTTTCCCCCACTCTGTGCCATTTGCTGCCTGGTTTTGCGCACGAACCCCCACACAGCAGGGAATCTGCGCCGAGAAATGTGTCGGTCGGCGGGGCCACGAGCGCGGCCTGAGGCGTAAAACCGCAGCTAGTGGCGCCCGAACGAGGCGGTGGGGGGTAGTGGGGGCGTCGACCTACGCCGGCGTCGACGTCGCCTCAATGCCGCGACACGCGCACGAAAAAAAGGGGCAGCCCGGCGGGCTGCCCCTACGTCGTCGGGATCCTATTCGTCGAAGCGGCGGCGGAACCGGTCTTCCATCCGACTGGTGAACGAGCCACCGGTGCCCTTGGCGCGCTTCGGCCGCGGCATCCCGGGCGCGGCGTTGGCGACCTCGCGCACCCCCACCCGGGGTCCGGTGATCGCGAAGACCACGCCACCGAACATCACCATGAAGCCGAGTACTGACACGATCGGGAAACCACCGATCTGAGTGGCCGGGATCGCGACGCCCGAGACCAGCATCGCCAGTCCGATCACGAAAAGCGCTGCGCCCTGCAGCCGACGTCGCGTAGAGGGAGCGCGCAGGGTGCCGCCACGAACACTCGAGGCGAACTTGGGGTCCTCGGCATAGAGCGCGCTCTCGATCTGCTCGAGCATGCGCTGCTCATGATCGGAGAGTGGCATTCGTCCCTCCCTTTTCAAGCCGGGGGCGCGCCCGGAGCCGTCTCAGTCCTTCAAACTCGCTTATGCCCACAGTAACGGGCACCTAACAGTCATGATACGAGGTCAATCTGAGCCGTACCACCTAGTTGGATTCCCGATTGTATGCCGGATCGCACAACCTCGAAGATCCCATCCGCTTTCCGGTTTCCCAATAATGGTGTGACGAGTCCGCACGAGACCGCGAAGGGCAAGGGAAGTTGGCGACATTTCTCATCGACTTGTCGCCGAGCGATATGCAACGCCGGCTCGGTGACGCGCTGGCGGTCTACGTCGACGCCATGCGTTACCCGCGCGGCACCGAGGACCAGCGCGCGGCGATGTGGATGGAACACACCCGCAGACCCGGCTGGAAAGCGGTCGCGGCCGTGCAGACCGCCGATCCCGCCGACACCGACGACCTGGTGGGCCAGCCGCTGCTCGGCGTCGCGTACGGCTACTGCGGGGCGCCCGACCAGTGGTGGCAGCAGCAGGTGGTGGCCGGTCTGCACCGGGTCGGGGCGGACCGCAACCGCATCGCCGAGCTGATGACCAGTTACTTCGAGCTCACCGAACTGCACATCCACCCGCGGGCGCAGGGCCGCGGGCTCGGTGAGGCGCTGGCCCGCCGGCTGCTCGCCGACCGCGGCGAAACTCATGTGTTGCTGTCCACGCCGGAGATCAACGGCGAGGCCAACCGGGCCTGGCGGCTCTACCGCAGGCTCGGTTTCACCGACGTCATCCGCGGCTACCACTTCGCCGGTGACCCGCGGGCCTTCGCCATCCTCGGCCGCGCTCTGCCCTTGTGAGCCCCTTGCAGCCCCCAGTCTGGCACGATGACGACGTGTTCGACGTGCCCGCCCGCCGGTCCCGCAACCGACACCGGCTGCTTGCGGTGGTGTTACTGGCGTTGATCGTGCTGCCGACGGTCGTGGGCTGCGTGCGGATCAGGGCGTCGATCACGGTGTCCCCCGACGACCGGGTGTCCGGGCAGATCGTCGCCGCGGCCAAGCCCCGCAACGCCGACGACAAGGGCCCCCAACTGCTCAACAACCTGACCTTCGCCAACAAGGTCGCGGTCTCCGAATACAGCCGCGACGACTACGTCGGCTCGCAGGCGGTGTTCTCCGATCTCACGTTCGCCGAGTTACCGCAGCTGGCCAACATGAACCGCGACGCCGCGGGGGTGGACATCTCGTTGCGCCGCGCGGGCGATCTGGTGATCCTCGAGGGCCGCGCCGATCTGACGTCGCTGAGCGACCCGGACGCCGACGTGTCGCTGTCGGTGTCCTTCCCCGGCGAGGTGACCTCGACCAACGGCGACCAGATCTCCGCGGAGATCGTCGAGTGGAAACTGAAACCCGGCGTGGTCAGCACCATGAACGCGCAGGCGAGCTACACCGACCCCAGCGCACGCTCCTTCACCGGCGCCGCGATCTGGCTCGGGGTCGCGTCGTTTCTGGTGGCGGGCATCATCGGTGCGCTGGCCTACGTCAACCGCGACCAGTCGCCGCGGGTGGGCGAACCCAGCGAGTAGGCCACCGGATGACCCCGGTGAGTTGCTAAAACCCAAGTTGCAGGCTCTACTCTGATTTCACCCGGATGGGTGAGCAGAGCACACAGAAAGGGGCGCCCGCTGAGCGTGTACGCAGCGGCACCGTCGGCCGTCGAGCTGGCCAGCGCCGTCACCGATCAACTGCGGGCGTATCTGGCAGAACGCCGCCGCGACTGCGCGTACATGGGTGCCGACTACGGCGAGTTCACCGCGGCGCTGGAGGAATTCGTGGTGCGGGGCGGCAAGCGGCTACGGCCGGCCTTTGCGTACTGGGGCTGGCGCGCGGTGGTCGACCGCCCCGGCGACGTCGTCGATCCCGATGCGCTGCGGCTGTTCTCGGCACTGGAACTGCTGCACGCCTGCGCGCTGATCCACGACGACGTCATCGACGCGTCGGCGACCCGGCGCGGCATGCCGACCGTGCACCGACTGTTCGCCGACCGGCACCGCGCCCACGACTGGCACGGGTCCTCCGAGCAGTTCGGGATGTCGGCGGCGATCCTGCTCGGCGACCTCGCGCTGGTGTGGGCCGACGACATCGTGGCCACCGCCGAACTGCCCGACGCGGCGCGCCACCGGGTACAGCACATCTGGGCGGCCATTCGCACCGAGGTGCTCGGCGGCCAGTATCTCGACATCGCCGCGGAGGCCAGCCGCGCGGAATCGGTGGCGTCGGCGATGACGGTCAACATCTACAAGACCGCCTCGTACACGATTTCGCGCCCGTTGCAGCTGGGTGCCGCCGCGGCCGCCGACCGGCCGGAGGTGCAGGCCGCGTTCCACGAACTCGGCACCAACCTCGGCGTCGCGTTCCAGTTGCGCGACGACGTGCTCGGCGTATTCGGTGACCCGCTGGTCACCGGCAAGCCATCGGGTGACGACCTGCGCTCGGGCAAACGCACCGTGCTGCTGGCCGAGGCCGTCGAGCTGGCCGACGAGCGCGATCCGGCGGCCGCCGAACGGTTGCGGACCTCCATCGGCACCGAACTGACCGACGCCCAGGCCAAACAACTGTGCGAGGTGATCGAATCGGTCGGGGCGCTGGCCGCGGTGGAGCACCGCATCGACGTGCTCACCCGCAAGGCGCTCGACATCATCGACACCGCGCCCATCGACGAACAGGCCAAGACCGGCCTCACCGAACTCGCCCGTCTAGCCGCCAACCGGTCCGCCTAGAGCATGACCACCCCCACGTCCAAACCCCGGATGTCGGAGCGCATCTCGCGCTTCATGACGTTCGCCGCCTCCCCCGACGCGCAGCCCGCGCGGCTGGGCTTCTTCGGCGCCGCGTTGATCACCGCCGGCGGGGTCGGAGCGGGAAGCACCCGGCTGCACGATCCGCTGCTGGAGTCGCTGCACCTGTCGTGGTTGCGCTTCGGGCACGGGCTGGTGTTGTCCTCGGTGTTGTTGTGGGCCGGCGTGGCGCTGATGCTGATCGCGTGGCTGCGCCTGGGCCGCCGCGTCATCGACCGCACCGCCACCGAGTACACGATGGTCGCGACCACCGCGTTCTGGCTGGCGCCTCTGCTGCTGAGCGTGCCCGTGTTCAGCAGGGACACCTATTCCTACCTCGCCCAGGGCGCACTGTTGCGGGACGGGTTCGACCCTTACGTGGTCGGGCCCATCGAGAATCCGAACCTCTTGCTGGACAACGTCAGTCCCATCTGGACCACCACCACCGCGCCGTACGGGCCCGCGTTCATCCTGATCGCGAAGTTCGTCACGATGTGGGTCGGCAACGACGTCGTGGCCGGCACCATGCTGTTGCGGTTGTGCATGCTGCCCGGTCTGGCGCTGCTGATCTGGGCGGCCCCACGGGTGGCCCGCCACGTCGGCGCCAACGGCGCGGCGGCGCTGTGGATCTGCGTGCTCAACCCGCTGGTGATCATCCATCTGATGGGCGGCGTGCACAACGAGATGCTGATGGTCGGGTTGATGATGGCCGGACTCGCCCTGACCTTCAGCAAGCATCACATCTGGGGTGTCGGCCTGATCGCCGTCGCGGTCGCGGTGAAAGCCACCGCCGGACTGGCACTTCCGTTCATGGTGTGGGTGTGGATGCGCGACCTGCGCAGCAGGCGCGGGTTCCCGACGGTCAAGGCGTTCGCGGTGGCGACGGCGGCGGCGCTGCTGATCTTCGTCGCGGTGTTCGCGGTGTTGTCGCTGGCCGCCGGTGTCGGGCTGGGCTGGCTGACCGCGCTCGCCGGTTCGGTGAAGATCATCAACTGGCTGACGGTGCCTACCGCGGTGGCCAACGTCGTCAACGCCGTCGGCGGGCTGATCATGCCGGTGAACTTCTACGCAGTGCTCGACGTCACCCGGATCGCCGGGATCGCGATCATCGCGATCTCACTTCCGGTGTTGTGGTGGAGGTTCCGCCACACCGACCGCGAGGCCCTCGTCGGTATCGCGTTGGTGATGGGCGTCGTGGTGCTGTTCGTGCCCGCCGCGCTGCCGTGGTACTACACGTGGCCGCTGGCCGTGGTCGCGGCGCTGGCGCAGAGCAGGCCCGCGATTGCCGTGATCGCCGGGTTGTCCACCTGGATCACCGTGATCTGGCGGCCCGACGGCGCGCACGGCATGTACTCCTGGACGCACGTGTTGCTCGCCATGGCATGCGGTGTGGCGGCGTGGTATTCGCTTTACCGGACGCCTAGCACGCCATCGCCTGGGCCCGACGCACCACCTCGCGGGCCTGATGCGAGTGCAGCGCGTCAACCGGCCGGGCATTAGCCTGCTTGTCCGTCGAACCGTCGCGGCGGATCGTCAGGGACGGATCGGGGGTGAACAGCCATCGGACGATCTCCGTCTCGCCGTATCCCCCGTCGTGCAGCACGACGAGCAGGCCGGGCAGGCTCTTCACCACGTGGCCGGTGTCGTCGAAGAAGATCTGCGGTATCACCACCGCACCGCCGCGGCGCACCCCGATGAGGTGCCCGTCGCGCAGTTGTTGATGCACCTTCGTCACCGGAACGCCCAACAGATCGGCGACGGTGGGTAGGTCGTAGACCGCCTCGCCAGGGTCCAGAACATCGTCGGCGGCTGGAATGCTGCTCACCGCATCGAGTCTAGGCCTCCTGGCGGGTTCGAGCGGCTCGTAACATGTCTCTGATGGACACTCACCGGCGATTGGATCCGCTCGCCGGTACCGTGCTCGACGGTCGCTACCGCGTCGACAGCCTGATCGCCACCGGCGGGATGAGCGCCGTGTACCGCGGTCTGGACCTTCGGTTGGACCGTCCGGTGGCGCTGAAGATCATGGAGTCGCAGTACGCCGGCGATCAACAGTTCCTGATGCGCTTCCAGCGCGAGGCCCGCGCCGTGGCCCGACTCAAGGATCCCGGCCTGGTCGCCGTCTACGACCAGGGCGGCGGAGACCGGGGCGGTCAGCCTCCCTTCCTGGTGATGGAACTCATCGAGGGTGGCACGCTGCGCGAACTGCTGCGTGAGCGCGGACCGATGCCGCCGCACGCCGCCGCGGCGGTGCTCGCGCCGGTGCTGGGTGGCCTGGCCGTCGCGCATTCGGCCGGACTGGTGCATCGCGACATCAAGCCGGAGAACGTGTTGATCTCCGACGACGGCGAGGTCAAGCTCGTCGACTTCGGGCTGGTCCGCGCGGTCGCCGAGGCCAAGATCACCTCCACCAGCGTGATTTTGGGCACCGCGGCGTACCTGTCGCCCGAACAGGTCAGCACCGGACATGCGGATCCGCGCAGCGACGTCTACGCCGTCGGTGTGCTGGCCTACGAACTGCTCACCGGCGACACCCCGTTCACCGGTGACAGCGCGCTCGCAATCGCCTACCAGCGGATGGACAACGACGTCGCCGCGCCGAGCACGAAGATCGCCGGTGTGCCACCACAGTTCGACCACCTCGTGCTGCGCGCGACCGCGCGCGACCCGTCGCAGCGGTATGCCGACGCGCGCGAGATGGGCGAGGCGCTCGAAACCGTCGTCGAGGAATTGGGGCTGCCCGCGTTTCGCGTGCCCGCGCCGCGCGATTCGGCGCAGCACGCGTCGGGGGCCCTGACGTCGCGGCACCCGGCGCCCGCCAACCGCCCGCCCCGGCAACAGACCCGCGAGTTCACCCGAGACAATATGGCACCCGTTGAACTCGAATCACCGGACCCGCCAAGGCAGTTCGCCGGCATCGACATCGACGAGTTCTACTGGGCCCGCCAACGCTCCAGGCGCGCGCTGCTGTTCTGGGTGCTCGCCGTGCTGACACTGACGGGTCTGGCCGCGGCCGGGGCGTACACCCTCGGCACGAACATCGGCACCCTGCTTTAGTCGCGCAGCATCTCGGCGACCAAGAACGCCAACTCCAGCGACTGCTGGGTGTTCAGGCGCGGATCGCAGGCCGTCTCGTAGCGGCCCGCCAGGTCCAGGTCGGAGATGTCCTGCGCGCCACCGAGACACTCGGTGACGTTCTCGCCGGTGATCTCGACGTGGATACCGCCGGGGTGGGTGCCCAGAGCGCGGTGCACCTCGAAGAACCCCTGAACCTCGTCGACGATGCGGTCGAAGTGGCGGGTCTTGTAGCCGTTGGAGGATTCGTGGGTGTTGCCGTGCATCGGGTCGCACTGCCAGATCACCTGATGCCCGGTGGCCTGCACCTTCTCGATGATCGGCGGCAACAGATCGCGAATCTTGTTGTTGCCCATCCGAGTCACCAGGGTCAGCCGGCCAGGTTGGTTGCGCGGATCGAGGCGCTCGACGTATTCGACGGCGACCTCAGGGGTCATCGTCGGGCCCAGCTTCACCCCGATCGGGTTGTCGATCACCTCGGCGAACGCCACGTGCGCGCCGTCGAGTTGGCGGGTCCGCTCGCCGATCCACACGTAGTGCGCGGACAGGTCATACAGCGCGGGCCTGCCGTCCTCGTCCTCGCCGAGGCGCAGCATCGCGCGTTCGTAATCGAGCACCAACGCCTCATGGCTGGCGTAGATCTCGGCGGTCTGCAAATTGTGGTCGTCGACCCCGCAGGCCGTCATGAAGGTCAGCCCGCGGTCGATCTCGCTGGCCAGCGCCTCGTAGCGCGCCCCCGCCGGTGAGGTCCGGACGAACTCGCGGTTCCAGTCGTGCACGAGATGCAGCGAGGCCAGCCCCGACGCGGTCAGCGCCCGCACCAGGTTCATCGCCGCGCTGGCGTTGGCGTACGCGCGCACCAGGCGCGACGGGTCGTGTTCGCGGGTGGCGGCGTCGGGGGCGAACCCGTTGACCATGTCACCGCGGTAGGACTTCAGCCCCAGTGCGTCGATGTCCGACGAGCGCGGCTTGGCGTACTGACCCGCGATGCGGGCCACCTTGACCACCGGCATGCTGGCGCCGTAGGTGAGCACCACCGCCATCTGCAGCAGCGCGCGGATGTTGGCGCGGATGTGCGGTTCGGTGTTGTTGACGAACGTCTCGGCGCAGTCCCCGCCCTGCAGCAAAAACGCCTCGCCCCGCGCGACGTCGCCCAGCAGGGCCTTGAGCCGTTGCACCTCGGCGGGCACGGTGACCGGCGGGACGCTCTCGAGCACGGTGCGCATCTTCTTGGCCGTCTCGGCGTCCCAGCTGGGCTGCTGCAGTGCGGGCTTGGCCAGGGCGGCGTCCAACCGATGCCGCAGGTCATCGGGCAGCGGCGGCAGCGACGGCAGCTGATCGATGGGTACGTCGACGGTCCAGTTCACGTGTTCATGGTAACGGGACATCCGGGACGCCCTTCACCGCTGCGCGACGGCCTGCCCACCGGTGATGATCTGGTATCGCAGCAGGTTGTGCCGGGCGTCGACGAGCGCGTCGTGCGCATCGCGCGGGCCCGGCGGCATCCGCGGCGACCCCCTGTCCTCCCACAACTGCCGAAGCTCGCGGGTGAACCGGGGCATGGCGGGCGGCAGCTCGGTCATCGGCCCCCACAACTGGCACAGCACGACGTGGTCGTAGGCGCCCACCCAGGCCCACAGTTCGATCGGCTCCTCCCCGTCGATGCCGAAGAAGTCCTCGAGTTCGGCCCGGATCTGCCGCCGCGACCGCCACAGCGCGGACGCCGGCGACGGCAGCTTGGGCAGCACGTGCTTCCGCACCCAGCTGCCCGCCTGTTGAGGATCGAATTCCGTTGACACCGCGTAGTATTCACGTCCGTCTTCGGCGGCGATGCCGATCGAGATCAGCTCGATCGTCCGGCCGTCATCGATGAACTCGGTGTCATAGAAGTACCTCACCTCAGGCCGCCGTCCGTTGCGGCGGAGCGGGGGCGGCTCGGATCTCGCGGTCCAGTTGCTCGTCGACCTCGGCGTCGTCGGGAAACTTCGGCATCCCGGTGATGGCGTCCTGTAGCCACAGCTTGGCCTGCACCACCGGGCGTCGAAGCCACCGCTCGCGCTCCAGGGCGCGATGCATTTTGCGAGGCCGATTGGTGTAGCGCCAGCGCGCCCACGGCGCGTGCGGGCGTGAGAGCCGGATCGCGCCGATGACCAGCAACGGCGTGATGAACATCCCGACCAACCCCGTCCACACCTTTCCCTTGAGCAGCACCACCACCGCCAGCGCCAATGTCAGCACCGCGATCGCGATCACCGACACCCGCGCGGCCATCGTGTGATCCTCGCGCCAGATCCCGATGTTGAGAAACGACAACGGGTTGAACCCGAGCACCAGCAGGCCTGCGACCGCGACCGCGGCGAACACCGCATCCACCGACGCCCTGCCGTCCTCGGCCCAATACACGTCGTCCAAATGCAGGATGAGCGCGAACTCGTCGAGTACCAGCGCGGCGCCGATTCCGAAAAATGTTGCCGCCACCGTGAACTCGGGTACTCCCCCGTCCACAGCCATCGTCACCATAGCGACCCCGGAGACCATGACCAGAATCACACCGATGACCACGTGGTGGATGTGCAGTCCACCGGTGCCCAGGTTGCGCGGCTGCCACCACTTGCGGGGGGCGTCGCTGTCGGCGTGGCGGCGGATGTACCGCACGATCGTGCGGGTGACGAAGAACGTGAGGATGAACGCGATCAGGCAATACACCAACGGCAACCGCCCGTGCGGAACGGAGAGGTCGAATTCGAAGATCGGCGCTGCCGCTGCTGGAGCCACCCAGAAAACTTACGCCGACCTGCGCGTGTCGGGCCCGGGATACCCGCCGAGTCAGCGGGACCCCCCGATAGTCTGGTCGGCGATATGAGTAATTGGCGGCTGCCCGGGGGGCGCGGTTCGGTACCAACGCTCGCCTGGCGGCTGTTTCAGTTGCTTACCGCGGCCCTGCTGGCCTGGGCGGGCTGGCGGCTGCTGGGCCAGACCCCGTACCGGATCGACATCGACGTCTACCGCATGGGCGGTCGAGCCTGGCTCGACGGCACTCCGCTGTACGCCGACGGCGTCATGTTCCAAACGCGTGGCGGCCTGGACCTGCCCTTCACCTATCCGCCTCTGGCGGCGGTCGCGTTCGCGCCGTTCGCGTTGCTCTCGCTGGAACTGGCCAGCGTCGCGATCACCTTGACCACGCTGATCCTGCTGGTCGTCGCGACGACGATCGTGCTGACGCGGCTCGATGTGTGGCCGACTACCTCCGCCACCGGGGAGCCCGCGTGGTTGCGCCGCGGCTGGCTGGCCGCCGCGATCGTCGCCCCCGCGGTGATCTACCTGGAACCGATCCGGTCCAACTTCGACTTCGGCCAGATCAACGTGGTGCTGATGGCGCTGGTGATCGCCGACTGCGTGCCGCGCCGCACGCCCTGGCCGCGCGGCATGCTGCTGGGCCTGGCCATCGCGCTCAAGCTCACCCCCGCGGTGTTCCTGCTGTACTTCCTGCTGCGCCGCGACACCCGCGCGCTCATCGTCACGACGGCGTCGGCGGTGGTGGCCACGCTGGCCGGCTTCGCGTTCGCCTGGCGCGATTCGATCGAGTACTGGACCGAGACGGTGCGCAACACCGACCGCATCGGCACCGCGACGTTGAACACCAACCAGAACATCGCCGGCGCGCTGGCCCGGCTCGGGCTGGGCGAGGGCGAGCGGTTCGTGCTGTGGGTCCTCGCCTGCTTCGCGGTGCTGGCGGTGACGGTGTGGGCGGCGCGACGACTGCTCAGGGCCGGGCAATCGGTGCTCGCGCTGATCTGCGTGGCGATGTTCGGGCTGGTGGTCTCGCCGGTGTCCTGGTCACACCACTGGGTGTGGGTGCTGCCCACGGTGGTGGTGACCGCGGTGGTCGCCTACCGGCAGCGGCACATCGCGCTGGGCGTGATGTCGGCGGTCGGGGTCGCGCTGATGGTCTGGACGCCGATTCCGCTGATGCCCGAGCACCGCGAGACCGCGGCCCCGCTGTGGCGCCAGTTGGCGGGCGGTTCCTACGTCTGGTGGGCCATCGCGGTGATCGTCGTGGCGGGCACGCTGACGGTGCGTGCGACTGCGGGCAGTTGCGACCTCGACGCCGCGCGCGTCCCCGCCGTCAACTAGCCGGCCCCTGCTCATTCGCCGGCTCAGCCGGCGGCCACCTCCGGGACGCGGGCCGCCGGCGGTACCTCCTCGGGCGCCCTGCCCTCCTTGATGTCGGCCGCGTAGAGGTCGACGTACTCCTGCCCGGAGAGTCGCATCAGTTCGTACATCACCTCGTCGATCACCGCGCGTTCGATGAACCGGTTGCCGGCCATGCCCTCGAACCGGCTGAAGTCCATCGGCTTGCCGAACTTGACCTGGACCCGGCCGAAACGCCACATCTTGCTGCCCGGGGGGTTGACGACATCGGTGCCCACCATCGCGACCGGGATCACCGGGACACCGGTCTGCAACGCCAAGCGCGCCAGACCCGTCTTGCCCTTGTACAGCCGCCCGTCGGGCGAGCGGGTGCCCTCCGGATACATGCCCAGCAGCTTGCCCTCACCCAGGATGCGGGCGGCGGTGTTCAGCGCGCTCTGGGCGCTGTCGGCATCGGTGCGGTCGATCGGCACCTGCCCCGCCACGGTGTAGAACCAGCGCGTGAGCCAACCCTTGATCCCGGTGCCGGTGAAGTACTCGGCCTTGGCCAGAAAGGTGATCCGCCTGCGCACCACCAGGGGCAGATAGAAGCTGTCGGCGACCGCCAGGTGGTTGCTGGCCAGGATGGCCGCACCCGACGGCGGAACATATTCCAGCCCTTGCACTTTCGGCCGCCCCAACACGGACAGCAGTGGGCCCATGAACACGTATTTGAACAGCCAGTACCACATGGGCCCTCCCGGATACCGAACACCGGCCGGTGTTCTTCGACAACTTTACCCAGGTGCTGTGGATGCGACCACAGCACAAGGCGTTACTCCTCGACCGTCACCGGGATGTGCTGATAGCCACCCGGCGGTGGCGGCCGGTCCTGCGGCGGTTCGGGCGGCCCGTCCCCGTCCGGACCCGCGGTGTCGTCCAGAACCGCCCTGATCACCGCCAGCAACGCAACGCTGTGCTCGGCGACGACCTCCAACAGCGGGTGCTGCTCCCCTGACACCAGCGCGGCCAGCGCGCACACCGGGCACCACACCTGTTGACACCTGCCGGGGCCGGCCGCGCTGCTTGCTGCCCTGGCGGCCGCCAGCCGCACCGCGGGGTCGAGCTTGTCCAGGATGGTCTGGGCGAGTTGCCGCAGTTCCGGGCCGAGGTCGGCGTGCTCGCCACTCACTGGGGCCACACCTCCGGATTCGGTCGGAACCGCACGGTCAGTTCACTGCCTCGCAACTGCGCGTCCATCACGATGCATCGCCGCAGGACGGACGCCAGCCGAACACGGCGCCGCAGACCGCCTGCGCCGATGATCAAGTCGTCGTCGACCCGGCCCAGCGTCAGGGCGGCGGAGTCGACCTGGGGCAACTCTAGTCGCATCCGGTAGACCGCCTCGAGCCCGGATCCGGATTCGCGGTCCACCACCGGCCGCAGCGGCCCCGGCGGCGGTGAACCGTCGCGCCGGCGCGCGCTGTCGAGCAGCTCGCCCAGCGCCTTGGCGCCGATCGGTTCGCCGGCCAGGTGCGGCACCAGGACGAGTTGCACGTCGCCGATCGCGGCGTCCAACTCCTCGAGCACGCTGCGCTGCTCCGAGATGCGCTCGGCGTACCAGTCGAACGCCGGATGGTCGGGCAGGTTGCGGTACTCATATGAATCGTCTTGCACCAGAATCTGGTTCACGATCAACTCGTCGACCCGCACACCCATCAGCGCCAGCGACCCGAGCGTGCGCACGGCCTCGGCCGCGACCACGCGTTCGGCCGTCATCACCAGGTGGGCGCTGACCTTCGAACCGTCGGTGAGCAGCGCGCTGAGCCGGTCGGTGCCCGCGCCGATGCGCTCGAACAGGCCGACGACGGCCCCCGCGCGGGCGTCGTCTCCCGCCGCGGCGAGCCTGCGGTGTCGCGGCCATGCCCGTTCCAGGTAGAGCCCGAACGTCGCGGGCAGGGTCAACATCCGCAGCGCGTCGGCCGTCGACGCGCAGTCCACCACCACGTGGTCCCACTCCCCCGAATCGGCCAGGTCGCCGACCTCGTGCAGACCGAGCACCTCCTGAATCCCCGGCAGTGCCGAAAGCTCCTCGGGTGCAACACTTCCCAGGTCAGAATCGGGGAAGCGATCTGACAGCACGCCCGCGATCTCGCGCCAGCGCTGTTCCAGCAGCGCCAAGGTGTCCAGCGCCAGCGCGTCGAGGAAACCACCGCCCGCGTCGGCGTCGTCGGCGAGCACACGGGTGGGTTCGCGGCGTCCGGTGGGTGTCACCGACGTGCCGAGCACGTCGCCGATCGAATGCGCCTGGTCGGTCGATACCAGCAGCACCCGCATCCCCGACCGCACGTCGCGCACGGCAGTGGCGGTCGCCAACGTCGACTTGCCTACGCCGCCCTTCCCGACGAACAGGCTGATCCGAGCCGTCGGAGGCGGGCGATCACCCAAATCACTCAGCCTCGACTCGTTTCTTGAGATCCTTCAACGCGGTGTCGGTGAGACGCCGTTCCGCCTTGCGTTTGAGCAGACCGATCATCGGGATCATCAGGTCCACCGCCAACTCGTAGGTGACATCTGTCCCGGATCCCTTGGGCGTGAGCCGATATTCGCCGTCCAGCGACTTCAGCAGCGAACTCGACACCAACGACCATGTCACCGACCTGCGGTCGGTGGGCCAGTCGTAGGACAGCACCATGGTGTCCTTGAGCACCGCGGCGTCCAACACCAGCCGTGCGGTCTTGGGATTGCCGTTTTCGTCGACCTCGAGTACCTCGGCCTCCTTGTACTCGGCAACCCACTCGGGGTAGGAACCGATGTCCGCGATGACGTCCATCACCGTCGAAGGGTCGGCCTCGATGTAGATGGTCTGCGCCGTCTTGTCCGCCACTGCCTACTTCCCCGTCGAATCTGCCAATGGCAGAAATCTACCGCGCCCCGCGCCGTTGCCCCACTCTCAAGCCAGCGGGGACACCCCAACCGGGCGCTCGGCCTCGAGCCGCCACTTCACCTCGAACGCCATCTTCTTGCCCGCCACCCGGCGCCGATGGGTCATCTTGGCCAGGTTCATCTTGGCCAGTTGCCACGCCGCCGCGCCGGAGGGTTCGGCGTGCAGGAAGTAGTGCAGGATCACCCCGTCGAGCACCGGCTGCAGCCAGATCTCCATGGTTCCGGTGAGCGCCCCGGTCACCGTCCACCGCTGCCCCAGCTCGGCGCGGTCCTCGACCAGCGTCAACCGCAGATCGGGCCACCAGCGACGCCAACTCGCCTGGTCCGCGACGGCCTTGCCGACCTCGGCCGGGTCGGCGGCGACGAACGTCTCGTCCGCGATCTGGATGCTGTTCATGGCCCACAAGCTTCACATACACGCCAACCCCACCCCAAGATGGCCGACTAGGCTGGAGCCCACGAAGCCGCCAGCGGAGAGGCCATGACCGTGCGTGAGTTAAGTGTTCCCGCTACTTTCAGCGTCGGTGAGCACGACAACATCGTCAGCTACGTGTTCGAACACGAGCGCGACGACCCCGACCATGTGATCTTCAAGCGCCTCGTCGACGGCGAATGGACGGATGTGACCTGCAAGCAGGCCGCAGACCAGATCCGTTCGGCGGCTTTGGGGCTGATCGCCGAAGGCGTCGCGCCCGGTGACCGGGTCGGCTTGTTGTCGGCCACCCGCTACGAGTGGCCGATCCTGGACCTCGCGATCCTGGCCGCCGGTGCGCGCACCGTGCCGATCTATGAGACCAACTCCGCCGAACAGGTGAAGTTCGTGCTCCAGGATTCCGGGGCGGTGCTCGTCATCGCCGAGACCGACGCGCACGCCGAGAAGATCGAACAGCAGCGTGACGAGCTGCCCGGGCTCCGCAAGGTGTTGCGCATCGAGGGCGCCGACACCCCTGCGCTCGACGCGCTCGCCGAGGCGGGCAGATCCGTCGACGTCGGACGACTCGAGGAGCGGCTGGCGGCCATCAGGGCCGCCGACCCCGCGACGCTGATCTACACCTCGGGCACCACCGGCAAGCCGAAGGGCTGCCAGCTGACGCATTCCAACCTGATCTACGAGATCCGCGGCGCCAAGGACTGTTTCCCCAACCTGCTCGGCAAGAACGAGAAGATGCTGGTGTTCCTGCCGCTCGCACACGTGCTGGCCCGCGCGATCACGCTGGCGGCGTTCGCCAACAAGGTCACGCTCGGGTTCACCAGCGACATCAAGAACCTGGTGCCGATGTTCGCCGTGTTCAAGCCGACGTTGGTGGTTTCGGTGCCGCGGGTGTTCGAGAAGGTCTACAACACCGCCCACCAGAACGCCCACAGCGACGGCAAGGGCCGGATCTTCGAGATCGCCGCCAACACCGCGATCGACTACAGCAAGGCCCTCGACCACGGCGGGCCCGGCCTGCTGCTGAAGGCCAAGCACGCGCTGTTCGACCGGCTGGTGTACGGCAAGCTGCGTGCCGCGCTCGGCGGTGAGTGCCACGCCTCGATATCGGGCGGCGCGCCGCTGGGCGCCCGACTCGGCCACTTCTACCGCGGCGTCGGACTGACCATCTACGAGGGCTACGGGCTCACCGAGACCAGCGCCGCGATCACCGTGAACCGGGTCGACGACCTGCGGATCGGGTCAGTCGGAAAACCGCTGCCGGGCAACAGTTTACGCATCAACGACGATGACGAGCTGCTGGTCAAGGGCGGCGTGGTGTTCAACGGCTACTGGAACAACGAAGAAGAGACCGCGGCGGTGTTCTCCGACGGCTGGTTCCACACCGGCGATCTGGGCGCCATCGACGCCGACGGCTTCCTGACGATCATCGGCCGCAAGAAGGAGATCATCGTCACCGCAGGCGGCAAGAACGTCGCGCCCGCGATCCTCGAGGATCAACTGCGCGCCCACCCGCTGATCAGCCAGGCGATGGCGGTCGGCGACGAGAAGCCGTTCATCGCCGCGCTGATCACCATCGACCCCGAGGCCTTCGAGGTATGGAAGGAGCGCACCGGCAAGGATCCCAACGCCTCGGTGGGCGATCTGGCCACCGCCCCCGACCTGGTGGCCGAGATCGACCTGGCGGTCAAGGAGGCCAACGAGGCGGTGTCCAAGGCCGAGGCGATCCGCAAGTTCACCATCCTGCCGGTCGACTTCACCGAGGACACCGGTGAGCTCACCCCGACGCTGAAGGTCAAGCGCAAAGTCGTGGCGCAGAAGTTCGCCGCCGACATCGAAGCCCTCTACGAGAAGAACTAGAGCAGTTCGGCCAGGCGCGCCGCCTGAGCGCTCCACTGCCAGTTGTCGACGACCCACTGCCGGCCCGCGGCGCCCATTTTCGCCGCGCGGTCGCGGTCGGCCAGCAGATCGCTGATCGCGGCCGCGATCGCGCCGACGTCCCAGCCGTCGACCACCACACCGGTCTGGCCGTCGCGCACGGTCTCCGGGGCCCCGCCCGAGCGTCCCGCCACCACCGGCACGCCCGACGCCGAGGCCTCCAGATAGACGATGCCCAACCCCTCGACGTCCAGGCCCGCGCCGCGGGTGCGGCAGGGCATCGCGAACACGTCGGCCATCGCGTGGTGGGCGGGTAATTCCTCACCGGGCACCCCGTCGGTGAACACGACGTGTTCGGTCACGCCGAAACTGTGCGCCAACCGGTGCAGGGCCGTCCGGTACGGGCCGCCCCCGACGATGACCAGCGCGGCGTCGGGCACCCGCTGCCGGATCGCGGGCAGGGCCCGGATCAGCATGTCCTGACCCTTGCGGGGCACCAGTCGAGACACGCACACCACCGCGGGGCGGTTGCCCAGCCCGTACCGGGCGCGCAGTTCGGCGCGGGCGACGTCGTCCGGGGCGAACCGGTCGATGTCCACGCCGGGGGGAAGGTGCTCGAGCGCGGCGTGTGACCCGAACGCCGAGGCGAACCGGCGCCTGGTGTAGCCGCTGATGTAGGTCACCACGTCAGTCTGAGAACCTATGCGGTGCAACGCACTTCGAGCCAGCGGCAGCATCGACCAGCCCACTTCGTGACCGTGTGTGCTCGCCACGACGCGATTGGCGCCCGCGCTGCGCGCCAGCGGGGTCAGCAGAGCCAGCGGCGCGGCCGCCCCGAACCAGACGGTGTCGATCTGGTGTCGCTCGATGAGCCGCCGCATCCGGCGGGCCACCGACGGTTCGGGCAGCATCAGGCTGCCCGGATGGCGCACCACCTCATATCCTTCGATCCCGGCCTGCTCGTCGAAGTCGTCGGAGCCCTTCCACTTGGGCGCATACACCGTCAGCGTGTGCGCCCCCGACACCACCAGATGCCCCACCAACTCGTGCAGGTAGGACTGAATTCCGCCACGTCTGGGCGGAAAGTCGTTGGTGACCAACAGAACCCGGCTCATCGGTCAGCGGTTCCGCATCCAGTCGTCCCACCGGGTCAGCACGGCGGCGAAGTCGTCACCCAGGGTGTCTGCCACGGCCGTCGCCACGTCGGGATGGCCCGGCGCGCACGCCCGCACATACAGCTCACGCAGCGCCTCGACGCCGTAGCGATCAGCCACGAACCGGGTGAACAACCACGCCCGGTCGTAGGCCGAGGAACGGTCGGGGCCGGCCAGGTCGGCGTCAGTGGGCAGTCCCCCGGCGTGCACCGCGTCGGGGGACGTCGCGGCGCTACCCGGGCGGGCGACGAAGTCCGCGACCCCCTCGGTAAGCCACCGCGGGGCATCTGCGGCCGTCTCGTGCCGCGCCGCGACGTGAAACAACTCGTGGCGCACCACGATCCGCAACGCGTCGTCGCTCATCGCGGCGGCGCCGGGAGCGAACGTGATTCGGTCCACCTTCGTGGTGGCCGCGGTCTGCGAGTCACCGCCTGCGACGACGTCGAACTGCGCATCGCTGCCCGCGGCGACCACGATGATCTTCCGCGGCCACTGCGGCCCCCAGAACGCGGTGACCGCGTCCGCGGCGTCGTCGAGGTGATCGGCGATGCGGGCAAGCAGTGGCGCGGTGCCCGCGTCGAGGCCGACCAGGCGCACCGTGCGCCCGTCGGGCAGGGTCTGTGACGTCGAGGGGGCGATCGGCGTCACCGACGAGGCGGCCGTCGCGGGTTGTGGTGCGGCAGGCGCGGATTCGGCCGTGCCGACGAGCAGAAGTGCGCAGATCAACTGGGCGACGAGCAGAACACCTATGCGCCTTCTGCTCGCGTGCGCGTCAGTACCGGCGGACGTTGTAGATCGGCGCATTGTCCACCGGGGCGACTCGCACCGGCGTGCCGTAGGTGGAAGCGTGCACCATCATTCCGTCGCCGATGTAGATCGCCGAGTGCGACGCATCGGAGTAGTAGTTGACCACGTCGCCGGGCTGCATCTGGTCCATCGAGACCGGTTGACCGCCCCTGGCCAGCGCCTGACTGGAGTGTGGCAGCGAGATACCGGCCTGCTGGAACGCCCACATCACCAGCCCGGAGCAGTCGAAGGCGTTGGGTCCGGAGCCGCCCCACGAGTACGGCGAGCCGATGCGGCTCAGCGCCGCCTGGATCACGGTGGTCTTGTCGCCCGCGGGTGGGGCCAGGTCGCCGGGCGGGATCGCCCCGGGCGGGGCGGCCAGAATGCCGGGATCGCCCGCTGGTGGCAAACCGTTGAGCGCGGGCACCGGGGGCACCGGCGGGATCGCGGCCAGCACCTCGCGCTGGGCCGGCGTCAGCGCCTCGAACTGCGACTTGACGATCGCGATCTGCACCTGCAGTTGGCTTTGTTTGGCCTGCAGGTCGGCGCGCACCGCCGCGGCCTGCTCGGCGGCGGTCTTGGCCGCGGCCGCGGACTTGGCTGATGCGTCTTCAGCGAGCGCGGCCTTGACCTCGGCGTCGCGGAAGCTCTTCATCTGCGCCGACATCTCGGTGGCCATCACCCGCTGGATCGACAACCGGTCGATCAGGCCCTGCGGTGACGTCGCGGTCAGCATCGCGTCCATGCCGTCGGGGCGCCCGCCCATGTACTGGGCGGCAGCAACTCGGTCGACCGCGGTCTGGAACGTTGCCAGCTGCCCCCTGGCGGCTTCCCCGGCCGCGATGTCGGCGGCGTGCTTGGCTTCCGCCGCCTGCTGTGCTGCCAGCTTGTTGTCGAGGTCCAGCTGGGCCGAATGCATCGCTTCGGTGGTCTGTTCGGCCTGGCGCGACAGTTCGGTGAGCTTAGCCAGCGCATCGTCGGCCGGATCTGCCTGCACACTGGCGACCGAACCACCGAGGATGACCAAACCGGCCAGCACACCCACGACGGGTCGCTTAATGACACGGGTGATCCGGTGCATGCGGTCGAGCCTCAAGTTGCGTCCTTCAACTGCCGTGACGGAAGCCGCGTCGATCTGCTCTTAGGTCTCAGACAGGTTACGAAACGGCATCGGCCTTGTCCAACAGAGAACGCAAATTTAACAGGCGTCTCAGAATTCCCCGCCTCGGGGCGTGATCACGCCACCCCTGAGCCACCTTGACGATGGATCGGCACCAGGCGCAGGCGGGGCGCCAAACCCACCTCCGCGAGCACCTCCAGCGCCTGCCGTTCATCATCCAGCAACGTATCGGGTACGCCGAGCAGCACGCTCACGACGCAGTCCTGGCAGCCGGGACCCCGGACCGCGCAGTCGTCGCAGTCGATCTTCACCGGCCCGTCGGGCCTCTCCTGTGCCATCTGACCGTCCTTTACTCGGGTGTCAACCGCACGGTAACGGCACCCCCCGACAAGTCAGCCGCGAGATTGCATCTGCGCAGGCAAAGTGCGAGTGACGGCCTGCTGGAATGCAATGGAATGCAATTTCGCGGTCACGAGCCGCGGCGGGCATCGGTGTGGCAGCCACGGCCTGTCGGAGGTGTTGCCTACCTTCAGCGCATGGGCCAGCTCAGCTTCGCCGATGTCGATCCGCTGGCCGACATCACGTTGCGGGAGACCACCTTCGTGGTGGTGGACCTGGAAACCACCGGTGGGCGTGCCACCGGCGACGGGTACGACGCGATCACCGAGATCGGCGCTGTGAAGGTGCGCGGCGGTGAGGTCCTCGGCGAGCTGGCCACGCTGGTGGATCCGGGCCGGAGCATTCCGCCGCAAATCGTGGCGCTGACCGGCATCACCACCGCGATGGTGTGCGACGCGCCCACCATCGACTCGGTGCTGCCCGCATTCCTGGAGTTCTCCCGCGGTGCGGTGCTGGTCGCCCACAACGCCGGCTTCGACATGGGCTTCTTGCGCGCGGCCGCCGAGCGGCTGCAGATCGTCTGGCCCCGCCCGCCGGTGCTGTGCACGGTTCGGCTCGCCCGCCGGGTGCTCACCCGCGACGAGGCGCCCAGCGTGCGACTGGCCGCGTTGGCCCGATTGTTCGGCGCGAACACCAAACCCACCCACCGCGCCCTCGATGATGCCCGAGCCACCGTCGACGTATTGCACGGGCTGATCGAACGCATCGGCAACCAGGGGGTGCACACCTACACCGAGTTGCGCTCGTATCTGCCCGACGTCACGCCGGCGCAACGGCGCAACCGTCACCTGGCCCAGGCCCTGCCCCGCCGGCCCGGCGTGTACCTGTTCCGCGGCCCCGCCGCCGAAGTGCTCTACGTCGGGACCGCGGTGGACTTGCGCCGCCGGGTCGGCCAGTACTTCAACGGCGCCGACTCCCGCACCCGGATCAAGGAGATGGCCTCGCTGGCCACCGCGGTCGACCACGTCGAGTGCGCGCACGACCTCGAGGCCGGGGTGCGCGAGTTGCGCCTGCTGGCCGCCCACGCGCCGCCCTACAACCGGCGCTCGAAGTTTCCGCACCGGTGGTGGTGGATCACGTTGACCGACGAGGCGTTTCCCCGGTTCTCCACGGTGCGCACGCCGCGGTCCGACACCGCGGTGGGTCCGTTCCGGACCCGGTCTCAGGCCGTCGAGACCGCTGAGCTGTTGGCCCGGTTCACCAAGCTGCGCACCTGCACCGCCCACCTGGGTCGCAGCGCGCGGCACGGCCCGCGATGTCCCGAACGCGAGCTGTCCCCGTGCCCGGCGCCGCGCGATGTGGGCGCCGCCGACTACGCCGCGGCCGCGCTGCGCGCCCGCGAGCTCATCGAGGGCCGCGACGGCGCCGCGCTGACCGACCTGCTGGCCCACATCGAGGACCTGGCCCGCCGCAGCCGCTACGAGACCGCCGCCCGGCTCCGCGATCACGCCGCCACGGCCATCGACGTGCTCTGGCGTGGTCAGCGACTGCGTGCGCTGGCTCAGGTGAACGAGATGGTGGCGGCCCGCCCCGACGGCAGCGGCGGTTGGCACCTGGCGGTGATCCGGCACGGACAGTTGGCCGCCGCCGGTAACGCCCCGCGGGGGGTGCCGCCCATGCCGGTCATCGACGCGATATCGGCCGGGGCGCAGGCGGTGCTGCCGACGACGGCGCCGCTGGGCGGTGCGCTCGTCGAGGAGACGGCCCTGATCGCGCACTGGCTCGGCCGGCCGGGCGTCCGCATCGTGCGCGCCGAACCCGGCTGGTGCTCACCGATCGCGGCCGCCGGCCGGTGGGCGGCGTGGGCGGCCTCGGCACGGTCGGCGCGACTGGCCGCCGAGCAACTCGCCGAGAGCGACTCAGATCTGCTGTCCGAACCTCACCCAACGCGCGAGCAACTTCTCGGCCGCCCCGGAGTCGATCGCCTCGGTGGCCCTGGCCAGCCCCGACTCCCAGGCCGGCACCCATTTGGCGTCGCTGGCTAGGCCGGCGTGGGCCACCATCGCGCCCGCGGCGTTGAGCACCACCGCGTCGCGAACCGCGCCCTTCGCGCCGGCCAGCACCGACCGCACCTCGGCGGCGTTGGATTCGGCGTCGCCGCCCACCAACTCGGACAGTTCGGCGCGTTTGAAGCCGAAGGCGGCCGGATCGAACGTCAACCGCTCCACCGTGCCCGCCTGCACCCGCCAGATGGTGCTGGTGGTCGTGGTGGTCAACTCGTCGAGGCCGTCGTCGCCGTGCACCACCAGCACACTGGAGCGCCTGGTCGCGAACACCCCGGCCATCACCTCGGCCAGATCCCCCCACGCGCAGCCGATCAGGCCCGCCCGCGGGGAGGCCGGATTCGTCAGCGGCCCGAGCAGGTTGAACACCGTCGGCACACCGATCTCGCGGCGCACCACACCGGCGTGTCGGTACGAGGGATGAAACTGCGGCGCGAACGCGAAGCCGATTCCGACCTCGGCCACACAGCGGGCGACGTCGTCGGGGCCCAGGTCGATGCGCACCCCGAGCGCCTCGAGCGTGTCGGCGCCGCCGGACAGCGACGAGGCCGCCCGGTTGCCGTGCTTGACCACCGGCACTCCGGCGGCGGCCACCACGATCGCGGCCATCGTCGACAGGTTCACCGTGTTGGACCCGTCCCCGCCGGTGCCGACGACGTCGACGGTCTCGGTGCCGATCACCTCGGTCGGTACCCGCCGGGCATGCTTGAGCATGGTGTCGGCCAGTTCGGTGACCTCCCCGGACGTCGGGCTCTTCATCTTCATCGACACGCCGAAGGCCGCGATCTGGGCGGGGGTCGCCAATCCGGTCATGATCTGATCCATCGCCCAACCGGCCTGACCCGAGGCAAGCGCCTGACCAGTGGTGAGACGGCTGAGGATCTGGGCCCACGTCGGGGAGTCGGGGGGAGTCACCCGCTGATTATGACGAATTCCTCGACCCGGGTGGAGTTCGACAACTACAAAGCGTCATACTTGCTCATGTGACGAGCGCTGTAGGTACGTCGGGAACTGCAATCACGTCGCGAGTACATTCGCTGAACCGACCCAACATGGTGAGTGTCGGCACCATAGTGTGGCTTTCCAGTGAGCTGATGTTCTTTGCTGGGTTGTTCGCAATGTACTTCACGGCACGTTCCCAAGCCGGGGGTGTTTGGCCGCCGCCACCCACCGAGCTCAACCTGGCCCAGGCGGTTCCGGTCACGCTGGTGCTGATCGCGTCGTCGTTCACCTGTCAGATGGGCGTTTTCGCCGCTGAGAAGGGCGACGTGTTCGGGCTGCGACGCTGGTACTTCATCACCCTGCTGATGGGCACGTTCTTCGTGCTCGGCCAGGGCTACGAATACCTGCATCTGGTGCAGCACGGCACGACGATCTCCAGCAGCGCGTACGGCTCGGTGTTCTACTTGGCCACCGGTTTTCACGGCCTGCACGTCATCGGTGGTCTCGTCGCGTTCGTTCTGTTGCTCGCGCGAACCACGATGAGTAAGTTCACTCCGGCTCAAGCCACCGCCGCGATTGTCGTCTCCTATTACTGGCATTTCGTCGACATCGTGTGGATCGCACTGTTCGCCACGATCTACTTCGTCCGCTGATCGGCTAGCCGAAGCCGATGCGTCCGTTGAAAAGGGGTTCGATGACCGACAAGTCCCGCCGCCGGCTGCGCCGGCGCATTTCAGGGGCTCTACTGCTGCTGCTCGGGCTGGCCGTCGCCGGTGGTCTGGCCGCCACTCTGACGCCCACGCCCCAGGTGGCGGTCGCCGATGAGTCACAGTCGGCGCTGCTGCGCACCGGCAAGCAGTTGTTCGACACGTCATGTGTCACCTGCCACGGCGTCAACCTGCAGGGTGTGGCCGACCGCGGCCCCAGCCTGATCGGGGTGGGCGAGGCGTCCGTCTACTTCCAGGTCTCCACCGGCCGCATGCCCGCCATGCGCGGTGAGGCTCAGGCCCCGCAGAAGCCGGCGTTCTACGACCCGGAACAGATCGACGCGCTCGGCGCCTACGTGCAGGCCAACGGCGGCGGACCCGTCGTCCCCCGCGACGAGAACGGTCAGGTCGCCCAGGACTCGCTGCTCGGTGACGACATCGCGCGCGGCGGTGACCTGTTCCGGTTGAACTGCGCGTCCTGCCACAACTTCACCGGCAAGGGCGGGGCGCTGTCCTCGGGCAAGTACGCCCCGGATCTGGGGACCGCCACCCCGGCGGAGATCTACACCGCGATGCTGACCGGTCCGCAGAACATGCCGAAGTTCTCCGACCGTCAGCTGACGCCGGAGGAGAAGCGCGACATCGTCACCTACGTCCGTCACTCGGCCGAGACCCCCAGCTACGGCGGCTACGGCCTGGGCGGATTCGGTCCCGCCTCAGAAGGCATGGCGGCGTGGATCATCGGCATGGTCGCCGTCATCGGTGCGGCCCTGTGGATCGGAGCACGAGCGTGACTGAGAGCACCCCGAAGGGCACGGACGTCCCGGGCCACGCCGGCGTCCCCGGCCAGCCCAGCGACGCCGAACTCGCGGCGATGTCGCGTGAGGAGTTGGTGGAACTCGGCGGCAAGATCGACGGCGTCGAGACCGTCTACAAGGAGGACCGCTGGCCGGTCCCCGGCACCCGCGCCGAGAAGCGCTCCGAACGCCAGGTGGCCTACTGGCTGATGCTGGGCGGCCTGGCTGGTCTGGCGCTGCTGCTGGTGTTCGCGTTCTGGCCGTGGGAGTGGCAGCCGGCGGGCTCCGAGGGTGAATTCCTCTACACGCTGGCCACTCCGCTGTACGGGCTGACGTTCGGGCTCTCCATCCTGGCGATCGGCATCGGCGCGGTGCTGTACCAGAAGAAGTTCATCCCCTCGGAGATCTCGATCCAGGAACGCCACGACGGCGCCTCCCCCGAGATCCACCGCAAGACGGTGGTGGCCAACCTCGCCGACGCGCTCGAGGGCTCGACGATCAAGCGCCGCAAGCTCGTCGGCCTCTCGCTGGGCATCGGGCTCGGCGCGTTCGGGGTCGGCACCCTGGTGGCATTCCTGGGCGGGCTGATCAAGAACCCGTGGAAGCCGGTCGTGCAGACCGCCGAAGGCAAGAAGGCGGTGCTGTGGACGTCGGGGTGGACCCCGCGCTACGAGGGCGAGACGATCTATCTGGCCCGCGCCACCGGCAGGCCCGGCGAGTCCCCGTTCATCAAGATGCGTCCGGAGGACATCGACGCCGGCGGGATGGAGACGGTGTTCCCGTGGCGGGAGTCCGACGGTGACGGCACCACTCCCGAGTCGCACCACCGCCTGGCCGAGATCTCGATGGGCGTGCGCAACCCCGTGATGCTGATCCGGCTGCGGGCCACCGACATGCCCAAGGTCATCAAGCGAAAGGGTCAGGAGAGCTTCAACTTCGGTGAGCTGTTCGCTTACACGAAGGTGTGCTCGCACCTGGGCTGCCCGGCCTCGCTGTTCGAGCAGCAGACCAACCGCATCCTGTGCCCGTGTCACCAATCCCAGTTTGACGCGTTGCGCTTCGCCGCACCCATATTCGGCCCCGCCGCGCGGGCGCTGGCGCAGCTGCCCATCACCATCGACCAGGACGGGTATCTGGTGGCCAACGGAGACTTCATCGAACCCGTTGGTCCGGCCTTTTGGGAACGGAAAGCATAATGAGTCCGACATTGCCGAAACCGCCGAGCATCAACGAGATCGCCGCCAAGCAGGGCAACGACATCGATTCGCGCTACCACCCCTCGGCGGCGGTGCGGCGGCAGCTGAACAAGGTGTTTCCGACGCACTGGTCGTTCCTGCTGGGTGAGATAGCCCTCTACAGCTTCATCATCCTGCTGATCACCGGCGTGTACCTGACCCTGTTCTTCGACCCGTCGATGGCCGAGGTGACCTACAACGGGGTCTACCAACCGCTGCGCGGCATCCAGATGTCGAAGGCCTACGAGTCGACGCTGGACATCAGCTTCGAAGTGCGCGGCGGGTTGTTCGTCCGCCAGGTACACCACTGGGCCGCACTACTTTTCGCCGCGGCGATCATGGTGCACCTCGCGCGCATCTTCTTCACCGGCGCGTTCCGGCGCCCCCGCGAGGCCAACTGGGTGATCGGCGCGCTGCTGCTGATCCTGGCGATGTTCGAGGGCTATTTCGGTTACTCGCTGCCCGACGACCTGCTCTCGGGCATCGGCCTGCGGGCGGCGCTGTCGTCGATCACGCTGGGCATGCCGGTGATCGGAACGTGGTTGCACTGGGCGCTGTTCGGCGGCGACTTCCCCTGTGGCGGTGTCGGATACATGTGTTCGCAGGACGGCTTCTGGGTGCCGCGAATGTATGCGCTGCACATCCTGTTGATTCCGGGCATCATGCTGGCGCTGATCGGTCTGCACCTGGCGCTGGTGTGGTTCCAGAAGCACACCCAGTTCCCCGGCCCCGGCCGCACCGAGTCCAACGTCGTCGGCGTGCGGGTCATGCCGGTGTTCGCGGTGAAGTCGGGCGCGTTCTTCGCGATGACCACCGGCGTCCTCGGCCTGATGGGTGGGTTGATGACGATCAACCCGGTGTGGAATCTGGGGCCCTACAAGCCATCCATGGTGTCGGCGGGCAGTCAGCCGGACTTCTACATGATGTGGACGGAGGGCCTGGCCCGAATCTGGCCCGCGTGGGAGTTCTACATCGGCAACTACACGATCCCGGCATCGGTGTGGGTGGCGGTGATCATGGGCCTGATCTTCGTGCTGCTGATCATCTACCCGTGGATCGAGAAGAGGCTCTCCGGCGACAACGCGCATCACAACCTGCTGCAGCGGCCCCGCGATGTGCCGGTGCGCACCGCGGTCGGTGCGGCTGCGATCGCGTTCTACATGCTGCTGACGCTGTGCGCGATGAACGACATCATCGCGCTGAAGTTCCACATCTCGCTGAACGCGACGACGTGGATCGGCCGCATCGGCATGGTGGTGCTGCCCGCGATCGTGTACTACGTGGCCTACCGGTGGGCGGTCAGCCTGCAGCGCAGCGACCGCGCGGTGCTCGAGCACGGAATCGAGACCGGCATCATCAAGCGGCTGCCGCACGGCGCCTACGTCGAGGTGCACCAGCCCCTCGGCCCGGTCGACGAGCACGGACACCCGGTGCCGCTGGAGTACCAGGGCGCTGCCGTGCCGAAGCGGATGAACAAGCTCGGGTTCTCGGGTGCACCGGGCACCGGCAGCTTCCTGTCCGCCGATCCGCTGTCCGAGCACGAGGCGATCACCGAGGCGGCCCACCGCGCGGAGCGCAAGGCGCTCGCCGTGTTGCGGGAACGCCAGGAGGAGTCGCCTAACGGCGAGGCCGCGACCAACGGTGAGTCCGGCAAGGGGCAGCACTGATCGCCACCGGCTGATCACTCACAACCAGCCTGCGCGCCCTACTCGTCGAGTAGGGCGCGCAGTTCGTTGAGGTAGAACCACGGCACGGCGGGCATGGCCACCGCGACGAGGCCGGCCAGCACATAGAACACCCACCCCGCGGCATTGCTGCCGATCGCGCTCAGATAGGTGGCGATCCCGATGGCGACCATGGCGATGCCCATCGCCGAGATGATCACCACCGCGCAGCGCAGCCATATCTGGTCAACGGCGGCCACCAGAGACGCCGGCAGCGAGGGACTGTGGGCCCACGGGGCGGAGTAGCCGGGCCCACCGCTGAGCCGGCCCACGGACGCCCCGGTCACGCGCAGTTTCTCGGTGGGCGCCTCCCCGCCCCTGGCCGCGGGCGAGGCCTGCGGCCGCTCGGCGGGCCGCGGCGGCGGCTCCTCCTGGGTGGCCTCGCGGCGGGCCCGCAGCAGTAGCGGCACGGCGCCGACGATCACCACCGCGGAGATCCCGATGACGCTGTACAGCAGCCACGGTGTGCCGGAGTCCCCCGCGGCCTCGGCGTGGCCGCGGCCGAGGTCGACGAGGGCCACCGTGGCGGCCACCCCGGTGCCCAGCGCGGCCAGCCAGATGCCCCCGCACGAGCCCAGCAGGATGCGGTCGACACGATCGAGTTCGGCGGGATCCAGACCCGCGCTCAGCGGCGAACGGCGCCCACTGTCAGGTTGGTAGGCCATCAGCAGACCGTCTGCGCGGCGTTGTTGGTGTTCGACGACAGCACTGTGCCGTCGCTGGTGGTGATCGTGCAGTTCAGCTGGCTGACCAGAAACAGGCTCGACGCCTGCACGGAGCCCACCTCGGACTGCGAGATCGGCGTCACCGTCAACGACCACGGGATGTAGACGTTGCGTTGGGTTCGGCTGCGCCCTGATGCGTCGGTGTAGGTGACGGTGATGATGTCTCCCGGTGCCTTGGTTCCCGTCACCGAGTAGGTGACCTGACGTGGACCCGCGCGCGTCGTCGTGGTGGTCGGCGGCGGCGCTTCGGAGGTCTCCGGTGGTGGCGGCGGCGGTTCCTCGGCCGGTGGCGGGGGCGGCGGCGGCTCCTGGGTGACGGTGACCGTCTCCGGAGGTGGTGGCGGCGGCTCCTCGGTCGGAGGGGGCGGTGGCGGTGGTGGTGGCGGTGGCGTCGTCGTGGTGATCTCGTCCTGCACCGGCGGCACGGTGCTGGTGGTCGTCGACGGGACCGCCAGGTTGTCGGTGTCGGTGCGGGTGACCAGGACCGACACCGAGACCACGAGCGCGACCGCGGCGAGAATGGCCGCCACGCCCACCACCCAGGGCCAGCGCGGCGGGGTCGGCTCCTCGACCACCTCGGTCTGCTCGTAGCTGTCGTAGTCGTAGAGCGCCGAGTCCGCGGGCACGTACGGTCCGCTGCTGAAATGCTCGGACTCCGGCGCGGAGTACGCCTGCGAATAGATGTCGGTCTGGCCGGTCTGCGCCGCGCCCGCCTCACCCGGATCCCGGCCGGGCTGTTCAGAAGTCGGTTGGTCGCCGGCGTCCTGACCGCCGATTTCGGACCCTTCGTTCTCCGGGGGGTTCGGCCCGCTCATTTACGCCTATCCTTCTCGACTACTCAACCGGCGCGACAGGCCGGTAAGCGGCTGACCGTGCCTCGGCAACACTACCCAACCGGGTCCGGAGATGACGCGCGCAGCGCGGTTGCGCCGACGAAGTGATGGCCCGATTGTGACCTTGCCACGCACCGGCGGGCGGCGGCGGGGTCAGTGCTTTTCGGGGCCGATGTAGTACTCGAACGTCAGGCCGGCCACGGCGGCGATCACGAAGCAGATGCCCGCCACGATCAGCCACGGCAACCACAGCGCGATGCCCACGGCACCGATCGAGAAGGCCAGCGCGACCAGGATCGGCCACCAGCTGTGCGGGCTGAAGAAGCCCAGCTCGCCGGCGCCGTCGCTGATCTCGGCGTCCTCGTAGTCCTCCGGCCGGGTGTCCAGGCGCCGAGCCACGAACCGGAAGAACGTGCCGGTGATCAGGGTCAGGCCCGCGGTCAGCACCAGCGCGGTCGTGCCCGCCCATTCCACGCCGCCGTACTGGAACATCGACGACAGCACGGCGTAGACGATCGCCGCCAGGATGAAGAACGCGGTGAGGAACTCGAACAGCCGGGCTTCGATATGCATGTGGTGTCCCTACTTGCTGGCCTGGGCTTGCTGTGGTGCCAGCTCGCCCCGGCGCGTGTCGAACGGATGCGTGGTCACGGCAAGCGGCGGCTGGTCGATGGCCTTCAGCGCCTCGGCGTTGGTCTGACCGGCGATGCGCTGGTCCATGTACGCCTTGAAGTCGTTGGGCTCGACGACGCGCACCTCGAAGTTCATCATCGCGTGGTAGGTGCCGCACAGCTCCGCGCACCGGCCGACGAAGGCGCCGGTCTGGTTGATCTCGCTGATCTGGAAGATGTGGTCGGAGTTGTTGGCCTCCGGGTTCGGATACACGTCCCGCTTGAACAGGAACTCCGGCACCCAGAACGCGTGCGCCACATCGGCCGAGGCGAGCTGGAACTCGACGCGCTTACCGACGGGCAGCACCAGGACCGGGATCTCGTTGGAGGTGCCCAGCGTCTCGATCTTGTTGTAGTTCAGGTAGCTGCGGTCCTCGGGGTTCATGCCGTGAATGGCGCCGTACTCGCCGCCGTGCGGGCCCTCGGTGCCCTCCGGACCGGACGCCACGGCCTCCTTGCGCTCGGGGTCCGCGCCGTCGTAGTCGAAGGTGCCGTCGCGGAAGTTCACCGACTGGTAGCCGAACTTCCAGTTCCACTGGAAGGCGGTCACGTCGATGACGACCTCGGGGTCGGAATCCTTGTGCAGCATCCGCTCCTGCACGACCACGGTGAAGTAGAACAGCACCGAGATGATCAGGAACGGGATCACCGTGAGCACCAGCTCCAGCGGCATGTTGTAGCCGAACTGGCGCGGCAGCTCGGTGTCGCCCTTCTTCTTGCGGTGGAAGGCCGACGTCCAGAAGATCAGGCCCCACACGATCGCGCCGACGACGAGCGAGGCGATCACCGAACCGATCCACAGTTCACGGTTGAGGTGGGCTTCGGGCGTGATGCCGTTGGGCCAGCCGAGGCCCAGCACCTCCGACCAGCTACACCCGCTGAGCAGCAACGCCGCGCCACCCAGGACGACTGACAATGACGCCGCTCGCGCCACCGCCTTCAGCCGGCGAGGTGTCACGTGGAGCCTCCTAGAAGTCAGTAGCACTCGACCGCGGTGCGGTCAGTCCTCAGAAGCGAATACTACGCAGCGTAGACCACGCCCGGGTACCGGTCTCGACACACCTCGGTATTAGGCATACTGGCGCCGTGTGCGGACTGCTGGCCCTGGTGTGTGACTCGTCCGCGAACAGTGCATCTGCGCTGGTTGACGAGGTTTCGGCGGCCTCGCACCTGATGCGCCACCGCGGGCCCGACGAGCCGGGCACGTGGTCGGACGACCCGGCGCGCCCCACCGTGCTGTTCGGGTTCAACCGACTGTCGATCATCGACATCGCGCACAGCCACCAACCGCTGCGCTGGGGACCGCCAGAGTCCCCCGACCGCTACGTGCTGGTGTTCAACGGCGAGATCTACAACTACCTGGAACTGCGCGACGAGTTGCGCGCCGATTTCGGTGCGCAGTTCGCCACCGACGGCGACGGTGAGGCGATCGTCGCCGCCTACCACCATTGGGGCACCGACGCGCTGGCGCGGCTGCGGGGCATGTTCGCGTTCGCGCTGTGGGACACCGTGGCGGGCGAGCTGTTCTGTGCGCGTGACCCGTTCGGCATCAAACCGCTCTACATGGCCACCGGGCCGGGCGGCACCGCGGTGGGCAGCGAGAAGAAGTGTCTGCTGGCGCTCGCCGAGACCATCGGCATCGACCTGGGCATCGACGAACGCGCCGTGCAGCACTACACGGTGCTGCAGTACGTCCCGGAGCCGGAGACGCTGCACCGCGGGGTGCGCCGACTGGAGTCGGGCAGCTACGCCAGGGTGCGGCCCGGCGGAGGGCCGGAGGTGACGCGCTACTTCACGCCGCGCTTCGCCGCGGTGCCCTTCGCCCCGGACACCGAACAGGCCCGCTACGACGAAATCACCGCGGTGCTCGAGGATTCGGTCGCCAAGCACATGCGCGCAGACGTCACCGTCGGCGCGTTCCTGTCGGGAGGTATCGACTCGACGGCCATCGCCGCGCTGGCGATGCGCCACAATCCGCGGCTGATCACGTTCACCACCGGGTTCGAACGCGAGGGATTCTCGGAGGTCGACGTCGCCGTCGCGTCGGCCGAGGCGATCGGCGCCAGGCATGTGACCAAGGTGGTCAGCCAGGAGGAGTTCGTCGCGGCGCTGCCCGAAATCGTCTGGTATCTCGACGAACCCGTCGCCGATCCCGCGCTGGTGCCGTTGTTCTTCATCGCCCGTGAGGCCCGCAAACACGTCAAGGTGGTGCTCTCCGGCGAGGGCGCCGACGAGCTCTTCGGTGGCTACACGATCTACCGAGAGCCGTTGTCGCTGCGGCCGTTCGAGCTTCTCCCCCGGCCGGTGCGGCGGTCGCTGGGCCGGGCCTCGCGCCCGCTGCCGGAGGGAATGCGCGGCAAGAGCCTGCTGCACCGTGGGTCGCTCACGCTCGAGGAGCGTTACTACGGCAACGCGCGCAGCTTCTCCGACGATCAACTGCGCGCGGTGCTGGCTGATTTCCGGCCGGAGTGGACACACACCGACATCACCGCGCCGATCTACGCGGCGTCGAAGGGGTGGGACCCGGTCGCGCGCATGCAGCACATCGACCTGTTCACCTGGCTGCGCGGTGACATCCTGGTCAAGGCCGACAAGATGACGATGGCCAACTCGCTGGAGTTGCGGGTGCCGTTCTTGGATCCCGAGGTGTTCGCGGTGGCCGCCCGGCTGCCGATGGAGCAGAAGATCACCAGGGCCACTACGAAATTCGCGCTGCGGCGCGCTCTGGAGCCGATTGTGCCCGCCCATGTGCTGAACCGGCCCAAGCTGGGTTTCCCGGTGCCGATCCGGCACTGGCTGCGCGCCGGCGAACTGCTGGACTGGGCGCACACCATGGTCACCACGTCACAGGCCGGCGATTTGATCGACCTGGCGGCGGTGAGGATGATGCTCGACGAACACCGCGACGGCGCAAGCGATCACAGCCGCCGGCTGTGGACCGTGCTGATCTTCATGCTGTGGCACGCGATCTTCGTCGAGCGCAGCATCACCCCGCAGATCAGCGAACCGACCTACCCCGTGCAGTTGTAGCCGCGCGGCGCGATCAGCCGCCCAGCGCTTGCGAGATCTCGGTGCCCGTGGCGTCGCCGTAGGCGTCGGCGATCCGCTTCACCGCGGCGGCCCTGTCCCACGTCCATTCCTGCGGACCGGGCGCTTCGAGCACCAGCGTCGCCACCATCGACGCCAGTTGCGCCGAGCGCTCCGGGCTCAGGCCCGCGCTGCGGCCGGTCAAAAAGCCCGCCCGGAACGCGTCGCCGATACCGGTGGGGTCTTCCTTGTGGGTCTCGGGAACCACGTCGACGTGGACGAAAGTGCCGTTGCGGCTGACGATGTCGACGCCCTTCTCCCCCAGCGTGGTGATGCGCATCTCGATCTGGCGCATCACCTCGGCCTCCGACCATTCGGTCTTCTGCAGCAGCAGATCCCACTCGTAGTCGTTGGTGAACAGATACGTCGCGCCGTCGATCAGCTTGCGGATCTCCTCACCGGACAGCCGGGCGAGTTGCTGCGACGGGTCGGCCGCGAAGGCCAGACCCAGCTTGCGGCACTCCTCGGTGTGCCTGAACATCGCATCCGGGTCGTTGGCGCCGATGATGACGAGTTCTGGTGCGCCGGCACGCGATACCAGGTCGGCGAGCTTGATGTTGCGGGCCTCCGACATCGCCCCGGGGTAGAAGGAGGCGATCTGGGCCATCGCCTCGTCGGTCGTGCAGACGAAGCGCGCGGTGTAGGCCGACTCGGAGATCAGCACCGAACTGCAGTCCACACCGTGACTGCTCAGCCAGCCGCGGTAGTCGTCGAAGTCCTTACCCGCCGCGCCGACCAGCGCCACGTCGCCGCCGAGCACCCCGATCGCGAACGCCATGTTGCCCGCGACGCCGCCGCGGTGCACGACGAGGTCGTCGACGAGAAAGCTCAGGGACACCTTCTGCAGGTGATCGGCCAGCAGCTGCTCCGAGAACTTGCCCGGAAAACGCATCAGATGGTCGGTCGCAATGGATCCGGTCACCGCAATGGTCACAAGACGTCACCCTTCATTCGATAGGTCCCTCTAGTCAAACGGCACTCGTCGTCGGTGCGCTAACCTGCCTACAAGTGCCCGCCCGGTCACTGTAGACAGGCGTACATCGACCCACATTTCGGGGGAGCAAATCCATGGCTGGTCCGTACCCGCCCGATTACGGCGCTGGACCGGTCGGGCCGCAAAGCTATCCGCCGTCCGCCACCCAGGGGTTCGGGCCGCGGCCCGGCGCCGAACCGTATCCCGACCACGTCGCCTCGGCCTACCCGGGCACGCTGCCGCCGCCGGTGCAGTACCCGAAGCGGCGGCGCTGGCCGCTGATCGTCGGTGTCGTCGCCGTGCTGGCGGTCGCGGGTCTGATCGCCGCGTTGGTCCTCACCCGCTCGGAGGGCGCGTCCACCCCCGCGACCGCGCTGACCGAGGAATCGGCGAAGGCCGCCATTCAGGAATACCTGGACGCGATGACCAACGGCGACGATGAGACCGTGGCCCGCCACACCCTGTGCGGGCTGTTCGACGCGGTCAAGGAGCGCCGCTCGGATCTGGCGCTGGCCGGGCTGTCCGCGGACGCGTTCCGCAAGCAGTACCGCGGCGCCGAGGTGACCTCGATCGACAAGATGGTGGTGTGGTCGCCGCGGCAGGCACAGGTGCTGTTCACGATGCGGGCGACACCGGCGCGCGGATCCAGCCGTGACCAGTCCGGACCGCGCGACCAGCAGGCCGTCGCTCAGTTGCTCACCGAGGACGACGAGGTGTTGGTCTGCTCGTATCTGCCCAGGACCGGCGGCCAGTACTGACCGCCGGATCGCCGGGTCGAAATCAGTTGAACGAGTCGCCGCAGGCGCACGACCCGGTGGCCTGCGGGTTGTCGATGGTGAAGCCTTGCTTCTCGATCGAATCGACGAAGTCGATCGTGGCGCCCTGGACATACGGCGCGCTCATCCGGTCAACCGTCAGCACGACGCCGCCGAACTCGGCGGTCAGGTCGCCGTCGAGGGTCCGGTCGTCGAAGAAGAGGTTGTAGCGCAGCCCGGCGCAGCCACCCGGCTGGACGGCGATGCGCAACGCCAGGTCGTCGCGGCCCTCCTGGTCGAGCAGCGCCTTGGCCTTGGCGGCGGCGGCATCGCTCAGGATCACGCCGTGCGTGGCGGTTCCCGTGGCCGAGTCTTCCTGAACAGTCATTACGTCTCCCTGTATGGCCTCATCGTGTGCGGCGTACTGTCACAACGGTACCTCCTCTGTCCACTATTCCCGAGTTGCTCCACAGGTCCCCGACGGTCCGCGCGGGTGCGTCAGTAACCTGGCAGGCGTGAACCTGCTGGGCCGTAAGAAGGACAATCGGCGCCCCTCGGACCCCTCCAACGAGGACACCGCCGGGGACACCGCCGAGGATGTGGGCGAAGACACCGCTGCGACGCAGGCGGTCAAGGGCTCGCGCGTCACCCCGCCCAAGGGCAGGCCGACGCCTCGGCGCAATCAGGCGGCACGCAGGCGGGGGCCGGTCGCGCCCGCGCCGATGACGGCCGCCGAGGCGCGCCGCCGCCGCAAGGAGATGCGCACCAAGCTCACCCGCGAGGAGCGCAAGGCCGAAAGGCTCGAACGCCGCGCCGACATGGCCGAACGCCGCGAGAAGATGATGGCCGGCGACGAGGCCTACCTGCTGCCGCGGGACAAGGGCCCGGTGCGCCGGTACGTGCGCGACGTCGTCGACGCGCGCCGCAATGTGCTCGGGTTGTTCATGCCGTCGGCCCTGATGTTGATCTTCGTCATGCTCGCGGTGCCCTCGGTGCAGCTTCAGCGGCTGCTCTCACCCGCGATGCTGCTGCTTGTCGTGATCATGGTGATCGACGGGTTCGTCCTGGGCCGCAAGGTCAACCGGCTGGTCGACGCCAAGTTCCCCGACAACGTCGAAACCGGGTGGCGGCTGGGCTTCTACGCCGCCAGCCGCGCCTCGCAGCTGCGCCGGATGCGCGCCCCACGCCCCATGGTGAACCGCGGCGAAAAGATCGCCTGAACCCCGGTGCGCACCCTGGTCCTCGGCGGTATCCGATCGGGCAAGTCGCAGTGGGCGGAGGCGGCCATCGCCGATGCGGTGGGCGCCTCCGAGCCGGTGTGCTATCTGGCCACCGGCCCGGCCGTCGACGATGACAGCGACTGGGCGGCGCGCGTGCAGGCCCACCGCTCGCGCAGGCCGGTCGGTTGGTCGACCGTCGAGACCACCGATGTGGCAGCGCAACTGCGCGCCGATCACCGCGCGGCCACCATCGTCGACGATGTCGGCGGCTGGCTGACCGCGGTGATGGACCGGGCCGGCGCGTGGGACGGCGGGTCGGTCGCCGCCGACGTCGAGGATCTCCTCGGGGCGGTCGAGTCGTTTGGGGCCCCGCTGGCGTTGGTCTCCCCGGAGGTCGGCCTGACCGTGGTGCCCGCCACCCGCTCGGCGCGCCGGTTCGCCGACGAGTTGGGCATCCTCAACCAGCGGCTGGCGGCGCTGTGCGACCGAGTGGTGCTCGTCGTCGCAGGACAACCGGTCGTCGTCAAGGGGGACGCGCGGTGACCGGGTTCGCGCCCGTCGTCGCCCCCGACGCCGAGGCCGCGGCCGCCGCGCGCACCCGCCAGGACCGGTTGACCAAACCGCCGGGGTCGCTGGGCAGGCTGGAGGATCTGGGGGTCTGGGTGGCGGCGTGTCAGGGGGTCTGCCCGCCGCGTCAGTTCCAGCGGGCGCGGGTGGTGGTGTTCGCGGGCGACCACGGGGTCACGACCGCCGGGGTGTCGGCGTATCCGGCGGAGATCACCGCACAGATGGTCGCGAACTTCGCCGGCGGCGGCGCAGCGATCAACGTGCTCGCCGACGTCGCGGGCGCGACCGTACGGGTGGTCGACATGGCCGTCGACGCCGAGCACCCGTACACCGCGGCGATCGGGGCGCACAAGGTGCGCCGCGGCAGCGGCAACATCGCCGTGCAGGACGCGCTGACCGACGAGCAGGTCGCCGCCGCGATCGACGCGGGCCGTCGGATCGCCGACGACGAAGTCGATTCGGGCGCCGATCTGCTGATCGCCGGCGACATGGGTATCGGAAACACCACGCCGGCAACGACTTTGGTCGCGGCGATGACCGACACCGAGCCCGTCGTGGCGGTGGGCCGCGGTGCCGGGGTCGACGACGCGGGCTGGGCCCGAAAGACCGCCGCGGTCCGGGACGCGCTCTACCGTTCTCGCGCGGTCTGGTCGGATCCCGTTGCGCTGCTACGGGTCTGCGGCGGCGCCGATCTGGCCGCGATGGCCGCCTTCTGCGCGCAGGCCGCGGTGCGCCGGACACCGGTGCTGCTGGACGGGCTGGTGGTGACGGCGGCGGCGATGGTCGCGGATCGGCTCGCACCGGGTGCGCGGCAGTGGTGGCAGGCCGGGCACCGCTCCACCGAACCCGCCCACGAGATGGCGCTACAACGGTTGGGCCTCGAGCCCCTCGTGGACATGCGGATGCGCCTCGGCGAGGGCACCGGCGCGGCCGTCGCGCTGCCGATCCTGCGCGCCGCGGTGGCCACGCTGGCGTCGATGGCGACGTTCGACGAGGCCGGCATCACGGGCCCGCCCGAGGTGCGATGATCCGCTCGTTGGCCGCGGCGTTCGCGTTCGGCACCGTGCTTCCGGTGCGCGCGGCGGGCGCCGTGGGCCGCGGCGCGCTGAGCGCGTTCCCGCTTGTCGGTGTCGCGCTGGGCGCGGTCGCCGCGGCAGTGGCGTGGGCGGGGTCGTGGGCATTTGGCCCCGGCCACCCGCTGGGCGGATTGCTGGCGGTGGCCGTGCTGCTGGTCGCGACCCGCGGTCTGCACGCCGACGGCCTGGCCGACACCGCCGACGGGCTGGGCTGCTACGGGCCGCCGCAACGCGCGCTCGAGGTGATGCGCGACGGGTCCGCGGGACCGTTCGGCGTGGTGACGCTGCTGGTCGTGGTGGCGGCGCAGGCGTTGGCGTTCGCCGAACTGAGCGCGCTCGGTGTGGTCGTCGCGGTGACCGCCGGCCGGGTGGCCGCGGTGCTGGCCTGCCGGCGGTCGGTGCCCGCGGCGGCGGGCAGTTCGCTCGGCGCGCGGGTGGCGGGTACCCAGCCGATCGCCGTCGCGGCGGTGTGGGTGCTCGCGGTGGCCGCCGCCGCGGTGTGGGCGATACCGCGGCCCTGGCAGGGTCCACTGGCCGCGGTGGTCGCGCTGTTGTGCGGCGCCGCGCTGGTCGGCCACTGCGTGCGCCGCTTCGGTGGCATCACCGGCGACGTGCTGGGCGCCGCGGTGGAGATCACCACCACGCTGACCGCCGTCGGCCTGGCGGTCGGCGTCAGCTGAGCCGCGCCATCCAGCCGTGGGTGTCGGCGAACGTGCCGCGCTGGATACCGGTCAACGTGTCGCGCAGCGCCATGGTGATCTCGCCCGCCGCGCCGTCGGCGATGGTGAACTCGCCGTCGGCGTGCTTGACGTGGGCGACCGGCGTGATGACCGCGGCGGTGCCGCAGGCGAACACCTCGGTGATCTCCCCGGCGGCGGCCTTCTTCTGCCACTCGTCGACGTCGATCTTGCGTTCCTCGACGGCGAACCCGGCGTCGGTCGCCAGCTGCAGCAACGAATCTCGCGTCACCCCCGGCAGGATCGAGCCGCTCAGCTCGGGGGTCACCAGCCGCGCCGACCCGCCGCTGCCGAACACGAAGAACAGGTTCATCCCGCCCATCTCTTCGATGAAGCGGCGTTCCGCGGCGTCCAGCCACACCACCTGGTCGCAGTCGTTGTCGATGGCCTGCGCCTGAGCCAGCAGCGATGCCGCGTAGTTGCCGCCGAACTTGGCCGCGCCGGTTCCACCCGGGCAGGCCCGCACGTACTCCGTCGACAACCACACGCTGACCGGTTTGACCCCGCCCCGGAAATACGCGCCCGCCGGCGAGGCGATGACCATGTAGCGGTATTCGTTGGCCGGCCGAACCCCGAGGCCGGGTTCGGTGGCGAAGATGTAGGGCCGCAGGTACAGCGACTCCTCCCCGCCCGCCGGTGGCACCCACGGTTCGTCGACGGCGATCAGTTGGCGCAGCGACTCGATGAACACCTCTTCGGGCAGTTCGGGAATCGCCATCCGCCGCGCCGACGTGCACAGCCTGCGTGCGTTGGCTTCGGGCCGAAACGACACGATCGACCCGTCCGCCCAGCGGTAGGCCTTGAGCCCCTCGAAAACCTCTTGGGCGTAGTGCAACACGATCGCCGACGGATCGAGTTCGATGGGCCCGTACGGGATGACACGCGCGTTGTGCCAGCCTTTGCCGTCCTGGTAGTCGATGGACACCATGTGATCGGTGTAGAACTGGCCGAACGGCGGATCGGACAGGATCGACGCCCGTACCTCGTCGCTCACCGGGTTCGCGTTGCGCTCAACGGTGAACTCGAGGGGGCCGTCAGTCATGCACAGATTGTATATCCGCCCCGCTACCGAGTTTTCAGCTCGACGAACGGCGGCTTGACCACCTCACATTCGACCGCGCGTCCGCGCACGTCGACCGTGACGCGTTGCCCGTCGGCGATGTCGGCGGCGGCGTCGATCAGCGCCAGCGCGATGCCGACCTTCAGGGTCGGCGAGAACGTTCCCGACGTCGTGACCCCGACGGTGCGCTCACCGTCGCGCACCGCCAGATCGGCGCGCAGCACACCGCGGCCGACGGCCCTGAGCCCGCGCACCACCCGGTCGGGCCCGGCCTGCTTCTCGGCCAGCAACGCATCGCGGCCCCAGAACTGGTCCTTTTTCCACCCGATGGCCCAGCCGCAGCGCGCCTGCAGCGGGGAGATCTCCAGCGACAGTTCGTGGCCGTGCAGTGGATAGCCCATCTCGGTGCGCAGCGTGTCGCGGGCGCCGAGCCCGGCCAGTTCTCCCCCGGCCGCGGTCACCGCGTCGACCAGCGCGTCGAACACCACCTGCGCGCGGTCCCACGGTGGCAGCACCTCGTAGCCCTGCTCGCCGGTGTAGCCGGTGCGGCACACCCGCACCGGCACGCCGCCCCACTCGGCGTCGACATAGCCCATGTAGTCCATGTCGGTGGGCAGTCCCAGCCCGCCGAGCACCTCGGCGGATTTGGGGCCCTGCACCGCGAGCACGGCATACGAGCGGTGCTCGTCGGTGATGGTCAGCCCGTCGGGTGCGTGCTCCTGCAGCGCCGCGACGACGGCGGCGTTGTTGGCCGCGTTGGGCACCAGGAAGATCTCGTCGTCGGAGACGTAGTAGGCGATCAGGTCGTCGATCACGCCTCCGGATTCGGTGCAGCACAGGGTGTACTGGGCCTTACCCGGTCCGATCCGGTCGAGGTCGTTGGTGAACGCGGAGTTGATGTAGGCCGCGGCGCCCGGGCCACGCACCAGCGCCTTGCCGAGGTGGCTGACGTCGAACAGGCCGACGGTAGTGCGGGTGGCGGTGTGTTCGCTGACTGTGCCCGCATACGAAACCGGCATCAGCCAGCCGCCGAACTCGGCGAAACTCGCGCCGAGTTCGCGGTGGCGATCCTCGAGGGGGCCATGCTGGACGTTGCTCACGCCGAACCACCCTAGTGGGGGGTGTCGGCCTGCCACACTCGTGCAGTGGTCGATCTCGACGCGCTGCAGGCTGCGGGCATCGCCGACGCCCACCGGCGTGCCGATCTGCTCGAATACCTCGACGGTCTGGGCTTCACCGCCGAGCAGATGGTCGACGCCGAACGGCGGGGCCGATTGTTCGGCCTGGCCGGCGACGTGCTGCAGTGGCCGGGCCCGCCGACCTACAGCCTGCGCGCCGCCGCCGAGACACTCGGCGTGCCGCTCGACGAGGTGACCGACGCGTGGGCGGCGCTGGGGCTGCCGGTCCCCGACCCGCACACCCCCGCGCTCAGCCAGGCCGATGTCGACGGCCTGGGCACCTGGGTGGCGATCAAGCCGGTGGTGGGCGACGACGCGGCGCTGAACTTTCTGCGGGTGCTGGGCAATTCGATGGCCAGACTGGCCGAGGCGGGCTCGACGATGGTGCGCGTCGCCCGGCCCGACATCCAGATGACCCACACCGGCGACGAACTGACCACCGCGCGCGCCTACCGCGCGGTGGCCGAAACCACCCAACGCTTCAGCGGGTTGATCGACACCGTGTGGCGTCACCACATCATCAGCGCGCGAACTCATTTCGAGCATGTCATCAACGACTCGTCGGCCGTGGTCACCTGCGGAATCGGCTTTGCCGACCTGACCGGGTTCACCACGCTGACCCAGGTGCTCACCTCGACCGAGTTGTTCGATTTGCTCTCCGACTTCGGCGGCGTGGTGGCCGACCTCGTGCACGCCGACGGCGGGCGGGTGGTGAAGTTCATCGGCGACGAGGTGATGTGGGTGACCTCGACCCCGGAACTGCTGGTGAAGGTGGCCGTCGACCTCGTCGAACATCCCCGGGCGAAACAGGCCGGTCTGCAGGTCCGCGCCGGCCTGGGCTACGGACCGGTGCTGGCCATCGGCGGTGACTACTTCGGCAACGCGGTGAACCTGGCGGCCCGGCTGGTCTCGGCGGCCGCCCCGGGGCAGGTGCTCGCCTCCACCGATGTGTGCGACCAGCTGCCGGACTGGCCGGTCGGCGATCAGGACACGTTGACACTCAAGGGTTTCGATTCGCCGGTGGCGGCCTATGACCTGCACCTGCGTCGCTGACGGCTAGGGTGAAAGACCGTGAGCCCCGCAAAAGCCGGTTATCAGGCACCTTCCGTATCCGTCAGCTCAACGCTGCCCAAACGCGCCGGTGACGCTGTGCTGATCGTGGCCGTGGTCAGCGGCCAGGACGATCAGGACGAGCAGGCCACCGCGACCGTCGTCGCCAGCCCGTTCCTCGACGCCGGCGCCGTCGGCGAGATCGAGTCCGCGCTGGCGGCACTGGGCGCCAAAGGGGGCGCCGAGCAGGTCACCAGGGTGATCGCGCCGTCCCTGCCGGTGGCCAGTGTGGTCGCGGTCGGGTTGGGCAAGGACCGCGAAGCCTGGCCTGCCGACGTCATCCGGCGCGCCGCCGGGGCGGCCGCGCGTTCGCTCAACGGCACCGAGACCGTGATCACCACGCTGTCGGACATCGACCTGAGCACCGCGGTCGAAGGACTGATCCTGGGCGCCTACCGGTTCTCCGACTTCCGCAGCGACAAGACCGCGCCCAAGGATGCCGGTCTGCGCGCGATCACCGCGCTGAGCGCGGACACCAAGGCCGCGACGAAGGACGCCGCACAGCGTGCCGCCGACATCGCGACCGCGGTGGCCACCGCACGCAACTTCGTGAACACTCCGCCGAGTCACCTCTTTCCCGCTGAATTCGCCCAGCGGGCAAAGGCTTTGGGCGAAGCCACCGGCCTGGAGGTCGAGGTGCTCGACGAGAAGACGCTGGAGAAGAAGGGCTATGGCGGCCTGGTCGGTGTCGGCAAGGGATCCGCGCGCCCGCCGCGTCTGGTGCGGCTGACCCACCGCGGCGCCAAGGGCCGCGGCAAGAACGGCGCCAAGACGGTGGCGCTGGTGGGCAAGGGCATCACGTTCGACACCGGCGGCATCTCGATCAAGCCCGCGGCCAACATGCACCACATGACCTCCGACATGGGCGGGGCGGCGGCGGTGATCGCCACGGTGGTGCTGGCCGCGCGGCAGAAGCTTCCGATCGACGTGATCGCGACCGTGCCGATGGCCGAGAACATGCCGTCGTCGACCGCGCAGCGGCCCGGGGACGTGCTCACGCAGTACGGCGGCACCACCGTCGAGGTGCTCAACACCGACGCCGAGGGCCGGCTGATCCTGGCCGACGCGATCGTGCGGGCCTGCGAGGACCAGCCGGACTATCTCATCGAGACGTCGACACTGACCGGCGCACAGGTCGTGGCGCTGGGCGCCCGCACCCCCGGGGTGATGGGCAGCGACGAGTTCCGCGACCGCGTGGCCCGGCTGTCTCAGGAGGTCGGCGAGAACGGCTGGGCGATGCCGCTGCCCGAGGAGCTCAAGGAGGAGCTCAAGTCGACGGTCGCCGACCTGGCCAATGTCGGCGGCTCACGGTTCGCGGGCATGCTCGTCGCCGGCACTTATCTGCGTGAATTCGTCGCGGACGGGGTGCAGTGGGCGCACATCGACATCGCCGGCCCGGCGTACAACACCGACGGGCCGTGGGGTTACACCGGTAAGGGCGGCACCGGCGTGCCGACGCGCACGATGTTCGCGGTCCTGGAGGACATCGCGGCCAACGGCTGACGCCCCCTAACGCCCAAACGGACACTTGGGCGGATTTGTGCGGGTGAACCCCGCCATTTCGTCGATCCCGGTGATCAGAACACGCTGCCACGCGCGGTGCTGCGCATGACCTGCGGCAGCAGGTGCGATACCCCGTAGACCAGGCGGGCCTCGGGGGCGACGGGCACGATCGCCTTGTTGTTCTGCACCGCCGACACGATGGCCTTGGCCACCCTGTCCGGGCCGTACTTGCGCCGGGCGAACAGCTTCTCGAGCTGGGCGCGGCGGGCCTCGGCCTGGGCGCGCTGGCTGGCGGGCACGTCGAACCGGGTGGTGTGCACGATGTTGGTGTCGATCAGACCGGGGCACACCGTGGTCAGCCCGACACCGGCCTGGTCCATCTCGGCGCGCAGGCAGTCGCCGAACATGAACACCGCGGCCTTGCTGGTGGCGTAGGCGTTCATCGTCTGCTGCGGGGAGTACGCGGCCATCGACGACACGTTGACGATGTGTCCGCCGGTACCGCGATCGACCAAGCGGCGCCCGAACGAGCGGCAGCAGTTGACCACCCCGCCGAAGTTGATCTCCAGCACCCGGTCGTACTCCTCGCGCGGGGTGTCCAGGAACAGGCCCGCGTGGCCGACGCCGGCGTTGTTGACCACGATGTCGGGCACGCCGTGCTCGCCGCAGATCCGGTCTGCGAAGTCCTCGACGGCGTCGGCGTCGGCCACATCGAGCGGATAGGCGTGCGCCACGCCGCCGCGCGCGGCGATCTCGGCAGCGGTGCCCTTGACCGCGGCCTCGTCGATGTCGCTGATCACCAGTTCGGCTCCGCGACGAGCGAACTCGAGCGCGGTGGCCCGGCCGATGCCGCTGCCCGCACCGGTCACCGACACCAGGGTGTCGCCGAACTCGTCGCGCGGGCGCCCGACCTGCGCCCGCAGCAGGTCACGTGAAGCGGGTTTGCCGTCGAGGAAGTCGACGAGTTCGAGCACCGAGCGCGCCAGCACCTGCGGGTGCGAGAACGGCGACCAGTGGCCCGCGCGGATGTCGCGACGCCACAACCTGGGCACCCAACGTGATTCGAGGTCGTACCCGTACGGCGAGATGAAAACGTCCTTGGTGTTGACGATCAGCTGCACCGGGACGCCGATGTCGTGGTCGGGCCGAACCTTCGCCGCGGACCGGAAAGCGTTGGCGCGGTAGATCTTCAACGAATTCGCCGCGTCGACGCCGATATCGCGGTAGTGGATCTGTTCCGGCGGGGCGTCGCCGGCCAACACATGCTGCATCCGCCTGGCCAGGCCGGCGCGCATCAGCGCGGGCGCCAGCGCAGGCACCGAGAACGGCAGCCAGTAGCTGAACCGGGCGGCCATGGTCAGCGCACGCGCGAACCGCACCGGCCGGTACGGACGGAGCAGTCCGTCGCGGATCGCGTGGGCGTAGTGGTCGGCGCTGGGCCCGGACACCGAGGTGAACGAGGCGACGCGGTCGTCGGCGCCGGGTCGCGACAGGTACTCCCACACCCCGACCGACCCCCAGTCGTGGGCCAGTACGTGCACCGGCTCCCCCGGGCTCAGCGCGGAGATGACGGCGTGGAAGTCGTCGGCGAACCTCGCCATCGTGTAGGCCGACACCGGTTTGGGCACCGACGACGCCCCCGCCCCGCGATTGTCATAGGTCAGGATCCGGAACCGGTGTCGCAGCAGCGGGATCACGCTGTCCCACATCACATGCGAGTTCGGAAACCCATGAACGAGCACCAGTGTCGGCCCGTCGGGGTTGCCCTGCTCGTAGGCCGCGATGCGGACCGCGTCGCCGCTGTCGACGAACCGCTCGGCGACGTCGGCCATCAGCCCTCCTCGAGTCTGGTGCGGGCGGCACGTTTGCGTTCGATGCGGCGGCGCTCGTCGTAGTCGCGCATCCGTTGCGGATAGCCGACCTTCTGCACGTCGTAGACGGGGATGCGCAGGCGGTCGGAGAGCTTTCGGGCCCCGGCCTCTCCCCCGGCCCGGCGGCGGGTCCACTCGCCGTCGGCGGCGACCAGCACGACGGTGACGTCGGTGACGGTGGTTTTCGGTTCGACGTAGGCTTCGACACCGGCGTGCTCGGCGACCCATTGACGCAGGTACCGCAGATCCGCCGCGGAGTCGGTGTTCTCGGCTTTGCCTGCCTTACCGCGCCGCCCCGGACGTCGAAGCTTGTCGAACAGTCGCACTTTGGGCCGAGCTCCCTTCGGTTGCCTTTTCCGATAGTGCCAGAACGGCGGGTCCGCAGGTCTGGGGCGAACTGTGTGTACGGACGTGACAGGATGGGAACCAGCATTCGACCACCTGCGACAGATCGATCGAGGGAGCCCACCCAACATGGCCATCTCCGTTCAGATGCCCGCACTCGGCGAGAGCGTCACCGAGGGGACTGTCACCCGCTGGCTCAAGCAGGAAGGCGATACGGTCGAGCAGGACGAACCGCTGCTGGAGGTCTCCACCGACAAGGTGGACACCGAGATCCCGTCCCCGGCGTCGGGTGTGCTGACGAAGATCGTCGCGCAGGAGGACGACACCGTCGAGGTGGGCGGTGAACTCGCGGTCATCGGCGAGGCAGGCGAATCCGACGGCCAGGCCGAGGAAAAGGCCGAAGAGCCCGCCCCGGAGCCACCCCAGGAACCCGAGCCCGCGCCGGAGCCGGAGCCCGAGCCCGCACCTGAGCCGGAGCCAGAACCCGAACCCGCGCAGTCGTCGGGCGGCGGTGAGACCACCTCGGTCACGATGCCCGAACTCGGCGAGTCGGTGACCGAGGGCACGGTGACCCGCTGGCTGAAGAAGGTCGGCGACAGCGTCGAGGTCGACGAGCCACTGCTCGAGGTGTCCACCGACAAGGTCGACACCGAGATCCCGTCACCGGTGGCCGGCACGCTGGTGTCGATCACCGCGGAGGAAGACGACACCGTGGCGGTCGGCGGCGAGCTGGCCAAGATCGGCCAGGCCGGCGCCGCACCGGCCGAAGAGCCCGCACCGCAACCCGAGCCCGAACCAGAACCAGAACCGGCGCCCGAGCCGGCCCCCGAACCCGAACCGCAGCCGGCACCGGCACCGGCACCGGCACCGGAGCCCGCACCTCAGCCGGCGCCCGAGCCCGCCGCCCAGTCGCAGCCGTCGAGCCAAGCGGCGCCGTATGTGACTCCCCTGGTCCGAAAGCTGGCGGCCGAGAACAACATTGACCTCGCCACGGTGAAGGGCACCGGCGTCGGCGGCCGAATCCGCAAGCAGGACGTTCTCGCCGCGGTCGAGGAAAAGAAGGCGCCCGCACCCGCGGCCGCCGCCTCCGCGCCCGCCGCACCGGGTAGAGGTGCGCCCGCACCGGAGCCCGCCCTGGCGCACCTGCGCGGCACCACCCAGAAGGCCAACCGGATCCGGCAGCTGACCGCGAAGAAGACCCGCGAATCCCTGCAGGCCACCGCGCAGTTGACGCAGACCCACGAGGTCGACATGACCAAGATCGTGGCGCTGCGCGCGCAGGCCAAGGCCAGCTTCGCCGAACGCGAGGGTGTCAACCTGACGTATCTGCCGTTCATCGCGGTCGCGGTCGTCGACGCGCTGAAGGCACATCCGAACATCAACGCCAGCTACAACGAGGAAACCAAGGAGATCACCTACTACGACGCCGAGCACCTCGGCTTCGCGGTGGACACCGAGCAGGGTCTGCTCTCCCCGGTGGTCAAGAACGCCGGCGATCTGTCCCTGGCCGGGTTGGCACGGGCGATCGCCGACATCGCCGCACGCGCGCGCTCCGGCAACCTCAAACCCGACGAGTTGGCCGGCGGCACGTTCACCATCACCAACATCGGCAGCCAGGGCGCGCTGTTCGACACGCCGATCCTGGTGCCGCCGCAGGCCGCGATGCTGGGCACCGGAGCGATCGTCAAGCGTCCTCGCGTCATCGAGGACGAGTACGGCAACGAGTCGATCGGCGTGCGGTCGGTGTGCTACCTGCCACTGACCTACGATCACCGGCTGATCGACGGCGCGGACGCGGGCCGCTTCCTGACCACCGTCAAGCGTCGACTCGAAGAAGGTGCGTTCGAGGCCGACCTCGGCCTGTAAGAAAGGCGGGCGCCAGTCGTGTCCGAGGCCGTCATCGCGGTTGCGGGGTCTTCCGGGCTGATCGGTACCGCGTTGGTGTACGCGCTGCGCGCCACCGATCACCGGGTGATCCGGATCGTGCGCCGACCACCGTCGAACGCCGACGAGGTGTACTGGAATCCCGACACCGGTGAGTTCGACCCGAGCCGGCTGAGCGGTGTCGACGCGGTGGTGAACATGTGTGGTGTCAGCGTCGGTGACAAGCGCTGGTCGGGGGCGTTCAAGCAGAGCCTGCGCGACAGTCGCATCGCCCCCACCGAGGTGTTGTCCGCCGCGGTCGCCGAGGCCGGGGTGCCCACGCTGGTCAACGCCAGCGCCGTGGGTTATTACGGCGACACCGACAGCCGCGTCGTCGACGAAACCGCCCCGGCCGGTGAGGGTTTCCTGGCCCGGCTGTGCGAGGACTGGGAGGCGGCCACCGCGGCCGCGGCCGCCGACGGTGTGCGGGTGGTGCTGGTGCGCACCGGGCTGGTGTTGGCCCCGACAGGCGGGGTGCTGGGCCGGATGCGGCCGGTGTTCTCGCTGGGCCTCGGCGCGCGCCTGGGCGACGGCCGCCAGTACATGCCGTGGATCAGCCTGGAAGACCAGGTGCGGGCGCTACTGTTCGCGATCGACGACGACCGGTTGTCCGGTCCGGTCAACCTCACCGGGCCCGCGCCGGTCACCAATGCCGAGTTCACCGCGGCGCTGGGCCGGACACTCAACCGTCCCACCCTGTTCACGGTGCCCGGCTTCGCCCTGCGGGTCGCCCTGGGCGAATTCGCCGACGAAGGTCTGCTCTTCGGGCAGCGGGCGATCCCCGCTGCGTTGGAGCGCGCGGGATTTCAGTTCCACCACAACACAATCGGCGAGGCGCTGACGTTCGCGACCACGGCCGAGGGCCGATGAGTACCGTTTCAGTGGTGGCAACATCGATCCGGTCGGCCACGTCGCCGATCGAGGTACGACATCTGGGCACCGTGGACTACGAGCACGCGTGGCAGTTGCAACGCGAAGCGGCCGAGGCCCGCATCGGCGGCGGTCCGGACACCTTGCTGTTGCTCGAGCACCCGCCGGTGTACACCGCGGGCAGGCGCACGCTGCCCGAGGAGCGGCCGCGCGACGGCGTCCCGGTGATCGACACCGACCGGGGCGGAAAGATCACCTGGCACGGGCCCGGACAGTTGGTGGGCTATCCGATCATCGGCCTGGCCGAACCGCTGGATGTGGTGAACTTCGTTCGCCGCCTTGAAGAGTCGCTGATCCAGGTGTGCGCGGGCTTCGGGTTGCAGACGCGCCGTGTCGAGAGCCGCTCCGGGGTGTGGGTGCCGCCGGACGATCGGCGGCCGGCTCGCAAGGTGGCCGCCATCGGCATCCGGGTGGCGCGTGCGACGACGCTGCACGGCTTCGCGCTGAACTGCGACTGCGATCTGGCCGCGTTTTCCACGATCGTGCCGTGCGGTATCGCCGACGCCGGCGTCACGTCGTTGTCGGCCGAACTCGGGCGCCGGGTCGGCGTCGAGGACGTCATGGAACCGGTGGCCTCGGCAGTCGCGGACGCCCTCGACGGTCGCCTGGTAGTAGCGTGGACGTAGTGACGGTAACTCCGGAAGGTCGCAAGCTGCTGCGTCTCGAGGTGCGCAACGCCGAGACGCCGATCGAGCGCAAGCCGCCGTGGATCAAGACCAGGGCGAAGATGGGCCCGGAGTACAAGGAACTCAAGGCGCTGGTGCGCCGCGAAGGGTTGCATACTGTCTGCGAGGAAGCGGGCTGCCCGAACATCTTCGAATGCTGGGAGGACCGCGAGGCGACCTTCCTGATCGGCGGCGAACAATGCACCCGTCGCTGCGATTTCTGCCAGATCGACACCGGCAAGCCCGCCGAGTTGGACCGTGACGAACCGCGCCGGGTCGCCGAGAGCGTGCAGGCGATGGGGTTGCGCTATTCGACGGTCACCGGGGTGGCACGCGATGACCTGCCCGACGGCGGCGCCTGGCTCTACGCCGAGACCGTGCGCGCCATCAAGAAGCTCAACCCCAACACCGGCGTGGAGTTGCTGATCCCGGATTTCAACGGGCAGCCCGAATTGCTCGAGCAGGTCTTTGAGTCACGCCCGGAGGTGTTGGCGCACAACGTCGAAACCGTGCCGCGCATCTTCAAACGGATTCGCCCGGCGTTCCGCTACGAGCGCAGCCTCGAGGTGTTGACGGCCGCGCGCGACTTCGGCCTGGTGACCAAGTCCAACCTCATCCTGGGCCTGGGCGAGACACCAGAAGAGGTCCGCACCGCCCTGACCGACCTGCACGACGCGGGCTGCGACATCGTCACCATCACCCAGTACCTGCGGCCGTCGGCGCGTCACCACCCGGTGGAACGCTGGGTCAGGCCCGAGGAGTTCGTCGAGCACGAGGAGTTCGCGAAGCAGGTCGGCTTCTCCGGGGTGCTCGCCGGTCCGCTGGTGCGCTCGTCGTATCGGGCGGGTCGGCTGTATGCCCAGGCAGCCACTTCTCGGCCCGCCGTATCCTGAGAGAATGGCGAAATCGCGCAACCCCGAGGCCCTGAAGGCGGCGAAGGCCGAGGCGAAGGCGGCCCGTAAGGCGGCGTCCAAGCAGCGGCGCAGCCAGCTGTGGCAGGCATTCCAGATCCAGCGCAAGGAGGACAAGCGCCTCCTGCCCTACATGATCACGGCGTTCGTCCTGATCGTGGCGGGCTCGGTGGTGCTGGGAGTGATGGCGGGTGGATTCACCACCTACCTGATGATCCCGCTGGGCGTCGTGCTCGGGGCGCTGGTGGCGTTCATCATCTTCGGCAGGCGCGCGCAAAAGGCGGTCTACCGCAAGGCCGAGGGCCAGACCGGCGCGGCGGCGTGGGCGCTGGACAACATGCGCGGTAAGTGGCGGGTGACCCCGGGCGTCGCTGCCACCGGCCATTTCGACGCCGTGCACCGGGTCATCGGGCGCCCCGGGGTGATCTTCGTGGCCGAGGGGTCCCCGTCGCGGGTCAAGCCGCTGCTGGCTCAGGAGAAGAAGCGCACGGCGCGACTGGTCGGCGACACCCCGATCTATGACGTCATCATCGGCAACGGCGAGGGTGAGGTCCCGCTGGCCAAGCTCGAGCGCCACCTCAACCGCCTGCCGGCCAACATCACCGTCAAGCAGCTCGACGCCCTGGAGTCACGACTGGCCGCGCTCGGCACGAAGGCCGGTCCCGCCGCGATGCCCAAGGGTCCGCTGCCGACACAGGCCAAGATGCGCAACGTGCAGCGCACCGTGCGCCGCCGCTAACCCTCCTCGGCTGGCCTGGACGCCTGACGCGCGCCGAACGTCAATTACCGCGCCATTTTTTGGCGGTTTTTCGAGCACAACTTGACGTTCGACCGAGCATGAAACCGACTGGATCGCCACTTTCGTCCAATGAAACATGGAGTGGCCCTTCCTCGGCACCGAGGCCGTAGCGTCCGGCGCCGTCAACCGCTATCAACTCGCCACGCGCTATGACCAGCTGTTCCGCAACGTGTACGTACCCAAAGACGTGGAACTGACGCCGGTCGACAAGGCGGTCGGCGCCTGGCTCTGGTCGGGACGACGGGCTACCGCCGCGGGTCTGTCCGCGGCCGCTCTGCACGGGACCAAGTGGATCGACCTGGAGCTACCCGCTGAGCTCAACCGGTACAGCCGGTTCCGGACCTCGGGCATCCTCCTGCACAGCGATTCCCTGGCGGACAGCGAGGTCGGTGTGGTCAACGGAATACCGGTCACCACGCCGGCGCGAACCGCATACGACCTCGGCCGGCGGCGCGTGCTGACCACCGCGGTGATCCGGTTGGACGCCGTGATGCAGGCAACCGGCCTCAAGCCCTGGGAGATCGCGGCGGTCGCCGACCGCCACTGTGGCGCGCGCAGAATCATCGCGCTGCGCGAGGCGATCGATCTGTGCGATCCCGGCGCCGAGTCGCCCCAGGAAACCCGTACCCGCCTCGTTCTCACTGCCGCAAACCTGCGGCCGACGCACACCCAGATCGAGGTGTACGACGATTACGAGTTCGTGGCACGCATCGACATGGGCTACCCGGAGTGGAGAGTCGGTGTCGAGTACGACGGCACCCAACACTGGGAGGACCCCGACGTCCGCAATCGCGACATCGAACGACAGGCCAAGCTGGAGGCGCTCGGTTGGCGGATCATCCGCGTCAACGCCGACATGCTGCGGTACCGACCGCACGTCATCGTCGCGCGAACCCGGGCCGCGCTCCAAGCCGCGGGCCGAAACGTGTGACCGAACCTGTACTCGAACGTTGAGTTGTGTTCGAATTCCGCGCGAATTTTCGCGCGGTAATCAACGTTCGCGCCGCACCAGGAAGACACCTAGCGGCGGATTACCGCCGTCTTCGTGAAGCGGTCCTGATAGCCGCGGAAGTCGCTGTCGGTGAACAGTGCGGGAATGACCGGCACGATCAGCAGCATGCGTGCCAGGGCCCGCCCGATGCCGACGTGTTCGCGGTGGTCGACCGAGGCCACCCGCAGACCCAGCGCCAGCTGGCCCGGGGTGAAGCCGAACAGCCGGACCGAAACCGTGCCGACCACCACCCAGATCGCCAGGGTGACCAGCCGCGCGTTCAGCGAGTACTGCAACTGTTCCGGGGCCATCAGCCCCAGCGGCACCGCGAAGCCGGTCAGACCGACCGCAATGAACCAGTCGATGAGCAGCGCGGCGATGCGCCTGCCGAACCTCGCTATCGACCCGGGGCCGGACTCGGGCAGACCGAGACGCTGGCCGGGGTAGTCGTTCGATCCGGTATCACTGCCGGACCCGAAGCCGGGCATCCAAGAGCCCACAGTGCGCGCCATACTGTCAGGATATGTGGGACCCGTCCGGGTCCACCGGCCGCCAGCGACCACCGCCGAGGCGACATTGCGTAACTTCGGCGCAACATGCGGTTGACGACCGTGCAACATCGTGTCCTTAGCGTCAACGCGCGGGTTACCAGACATAAGGAGAGTCTTGGATGGCAGAAAAGACGGCCGACGACATCATCAAGCAGATCAAGGACGAAGACGTACAGTACGTCGACATTCGCTTCTGTGATCTGCCGGGCGTCGTCCAGCATTTCTCGGTGCCGGCTTCGGTGTTCGACGAAAGCGTTTTCGAGGACGGCCTGGCGTTCGACGGGTCGTCGGTGCGCGGCTTCCAGTCGATTCACGAATCGGACATGATGCTGCTGCCCGATCCCCAGACCGCATGCATCGACCCGTTCCGTGAAGCGAAGACGCTGAACATCAACTTCTTCGTGCACGACCCGTTCACCCGCGAGGCCTACTCCCGCGACCCGCGCAACGTCGCCCGTAAGGCGGAGAACTACCTGGCCAGCACGGGTATCGCCGACACCGCCTACTTCGGCGCCGAGGCCGAGTTCTACATCTTCGACTCCGTGTCGTTCGACTCGCGGATGAACGGCACGTTCTACGAGATCGACTCCGAGGCGGGCTGGTGGAACACCGGCGAGCCGGTCGAGTCCGACGGCAGCGCCAACCGCGGCTACAAGGTGCGCCCCAAGGGCGGCTACTTCCCCGTCGCGCCCTATGACCACTTCGTCGACCTGCGCGACGAGATGTGCACCAACCTGCAGAACGCCGGTTTCGTGCTGGAACGCGGCCACCACGAGGTGGGCACCGCCGGCCAGGCCGAGATCAACTACAAGTTCAACACGATGTTGCACGCCGCCGACGACCTGCTGCTGTTCAAGTACATCATCAAGAACACCGCGTGGCGGGCGGGCAAGACGGTGACATTCATGCCCAAGCCACTGTTCGGCGACAACGGCTCCGGTATGCACGCGCACCAGTCGCTGTGGAAGGAGGGCCAGCCGCTGTTCCACGACGAGTCGGGCTACGCGGGCCTGTCCGACACTGCACGCCATTACATCGGCGGCATCCTGCACCACGCGCCGTCGCTGCTGGCGTTCACCAACCCGACGGTGAACTCCTACAAGCGGCTGGTTCCCGGTTACGAGGCGCCGATCAACCTGGTGTACAGCCAGCGCAACCGCAGCGCATGCGTCCGCATCCCGATCACGGGCAACAACCCGAAGGCCAAGCGCCTCGAGTTCCGCTGCCCGGACAGCTCGGGCAACCCGTACCTGGCGTTCGCGGCGATGCTGATGGCCGGCCTCGACGGCATCAAGAAGAAGATGGAGCCGCAGGCCCCGATCGACAAGGACCTCTACGAGCTGCCGCCGGACGAAGCCGCCAGCATCCCACAGGCCCCGACGTCGCTCTCGGCGGTCATCGACAATCTCGAGGCGGACCACGACTACCTCACCGAGGGCGGGGTGTTCACCGAGGATCTGATCGAGACCTGGATCTCCTACAAGCGGGAGAACGAGATCATGCCGGTGCAGATCCGACCGCACCCCTACGAGATCGCGCTGTACTACGACGTCTGATCGCGGCTGACCATTCGGGCCGGGCGAACTTTCGACGCGCCCGGCCCGGATGGCGTTAGGGTCTGTCAATGACGACCCTGGACAACCGTTTCAACACGTACTCCCCCGCGGCCCTGACCGCCTTTCGCGTCATCTTCGGTCTGTTGTACGCGATCCACGGATCGATGAAGCTGTTCGGCTGGCCCCTCGGCGAGTCGGTCCCGGTCGGCAGCTGGCCGATGTGGTGGGCCGGCCTGATCGAACTGGTTGCCGGCTTGTTGATCACCGTGGGGCTGTTCACCCGCATCGCGGCGTTCATCGCCTCCGGCGAGATGGCCGTCGCGTACTTCTGGCAGCACTGGCCGCCGCTGGAGGGTCCGTCCCAGAGCTTCTGGCCGATGGCCAACGGCGGCGAGGCGGCCGTGATGTTCTCCTTCGCCTTCCTGCTGCTGGCCACCATGGGCGCCGGCGCCTACTCCATCGACGGCCGACGCCGGCCCGTCGGCACGACCACTACGGGGTCCGCGCCGCGGGCCGGCTTGTTCAGCCGCTTCCGCCGCTAGCGTCAGGCGGTCACGAACTCCAGCGCGGTCACCGTTCCGTCGCCGAAGTTGGTGATGTAGATGTGCTGGCCGTCCGGGCTGATGCCGATGGCGTTGGTGCTCGTCAACCCACCTGTCGGGCTGTCGTCGAAGACGATGACATCCAGCACCTCGCGGTTGACGGTGTCGACCACGGTGACGGTGCCCGCCTGAGCATTGACGACGTATATGAGGCTCTTGTCCGGGCTGAGCGCCACATAGGTCGGCAGCGGGCCGACCGCAACGCCGTCCACCTCGGGTGTGCCGGGATCGAGGTCGACGAGAACGGGATCCCCCGACTGGATGTCGACGATGGTGAGCACGCCGTCGACGTCCGAGAGGTCGGGGTCGGTCGGGTCGTAGCTCGACATGTCGAAGGTCGGAACGTAGAGGAAGCTTCCGTCACTCCAGGCGTAGCCCGCATAGCGGCCCAGCGTCACGGGATCACCGACCACCTCATTGGTGACCGTGTCGACGGTGAACGCTTCGCTGTCGTACGTGACCTCCGGGCCCTCCTCGCCCGGCGTTATCGTCTGCACGGCCTGGATGACGTACAGCCGGCTGCCGTCCGCGTTGAATGCGCCGCCCAGCAGGAACTTGACGGTCGTGGCGCCAGTGTCGGGGTCCTGTACCGGTGCACTCAGCCCGGGCGACACATCAACGTCGTCGATGATCGTGTTGTATGTCGGGCTGGTCGGGTCGGCGTCGATGACGTGCAGGTCCCCGTTCTGCTGGTCGACGACGTAGATCCGCTTTCCATCGGGGCTGGTGATCGGATATAAGCCGCCAGGGAGGTCGATTGGATCGCCGACAACCGTGTTGGTGGTGGTGTCGATCACCGTCACTCTCGGCTGGCCACCGTAATAGTCCGGGCTGACCACGTAGAGCCGATCGCCGGCCAGTGCGCCGAACGCCGCGTTCGGTCCGCCCTCGATGGTAGTCACCACCTGGTTGTAGTCGGCCTCCTCCGGGTCGGCTCCGATGACGGTGATGGAGCCGTTGCCCACCCCAGAACCCGCGCTGAGCTCAGTATTCATCACGTAGGCGTACCTGTCGGTGACCACCACGCCAGCCGGTTCTGAGCCGACGGGAATAGCCTGTTCGCTGACCACGAAGTCGCCGGCCGGCGGATCCGGCAGCGTCATCGTGTAGTCCGGCCCCTCGGCCAGCGCGGCGAACGACACCGTGCGCAGCGAGAAGGTCTGCATCTGCTGGTCAGCGGTGGTGACCTGCAATCCGACGAAGTCGTCGGTATCGAGGCCGAGCGCGGCGCGCAGTTGCGCGGCCTGCGTCGGGGTCAGCGAGATCTCGTACTCGCCGGTCTCGGCGTTGTAAACCTCGGTGAACGTCCAGTACTTCGGCGCGAAGCCCTCGGCCACCGTGACATTGACGACCTTCGTCGGGTCGAACTTCAACTCGGCCTCGACAGTGCCGTCCTCCTGCGGTGTCGGCGGCTGCGTGACGTCGGGCTGGGTCGGGTCGTCCTCGCCCGCGGCGACGATGCTGACGGTCACCGAGGCGGACTTGCGGTTGAAGCCGAACAGGCCGCCGGGGTCGCCGGCCGTGATGGTGATGGTGTCCTCGCCGTCCCAACCGGTCTCCGGCGGCGTGTAGGTGAAGGTGTTGGGCCCCGTCTTGACGACGGTGCCGTCCTCGCCGTTGGCAGCCGTGAACGTCAGCGGATCGCCGTCGGGATCGAACGCGTCGACGTCGGGTGCCTCGGTGTCGACGGTGATCGTGAAGGTGCCGTCCTCGTTCTCGTCGACCTGTGCGCCTGTGATGACCGGCGCCTGGTTGGAGAATGTGCGGGTGAAGGGCGAAAATTGCCGGCGCACGAACGCCAGGAGCCCGAGGAACAGCGGGTTCTCACCGGACGGTGTGGACGGGCCGCCGAGGATGCCCGACAACACGCTGTCCACGATGCGAAGCGGCAGTGTGAACAGCGCCGTGATCGGGTCCTGGGCCGCCGGTGCCGGCTCGTCGAGCGCCAGCGTGCGCAATGTCTCGGTGTGAGAAGGCGATTCGTCGACAGCGGCGGTGGTGAACGACTCGACAGAGATGTCGTCGCCTTCGGGTGCCTGCGGCGTTTCGGTGAGATCGACGTTCACGTCGGTGTTCGACCCGAGCTGTTGGACTGTCTGTTGGCCCTGCTGCTGGGCTCCCTGCGACTCGGCAGGGAGGTTTGCCGGCGGCCCATCGCCGCCGCCCGTGGGCGGTGCGTCGCCGTCGCCGGACGGATCGATGACGTCGCCGCCCTGCTGCTCCTCCTCGCCGGCGTCGAGCGCGTCGTCGATCTCGAGGTTCTCTTCGAGCTCCGTGTCTGCCTCGAGGTCGTCGACGGCGTCGGCCGGTTCGGTCAGGGCGGCGCCGTCGCCCCCTTGGTCACCGGTCTGCTGGCCCTCGTCCCCCGGCGTCTCGTCGGCCGGGGCGTTCTGTGACGCCTCCGTCTTCGTATCGGTCTGACCGGACTCGTTCGCCTCGGCAAACGCGATCGCCGGCCCGTTCGCCACGGCAGCGCCGATCCCGAGCGCCACTGCCAGCGCGCCGACTCGACCGATGTACGCGGAGTACTTCATATTCATCCCTTTTTCCCGGCCGCGACCGGCCGCACGTGGTTGTCGATTCGACGCTAAGGGTCAGACGGCGGAAAGGAATCGGGTGTTTCCCTATGAACGATCCCCAATCCAGCAAAGTCGCTATAGGGTCGCGCCGACTGCCGGGCGGCTATTTCGTTGCGTTGGCAAGCTTGCGAAGCGTCAAACCTGCAGACCTGGCCTTGAGCGCATATTCTGACGTCCCACCGATGCCAGGAGCTGCCGTGACATCGCCTGCGACGGAAGCAACCACAGTCGCGGGGATGGTCGTGCGGTGAACGAATCGGCAACCAAGCTCAAGATCGACGAACTTCTCGATCGCGCATCCCAGGCGATCAGCGAAGGCGACCGTGCCACCGCCAGTGGCCTCGCGAGGCGAGTGCTGTCCATGGACAGCGGCAACGCCGACGCCGAGGAGCTGCTCGCCATGCCGGTGGAGCACGGCGAAATCCGGCGCCTCACCTTGCTTTTCGCCGATCTGGTCGACTCGACCGAACTGTCGACCCGCGTCGATCCGGAGCGATACCGGACCGCGGTCGGGCTCTTTAAGGAGCGGGTTCGAGACGTCATCGCGCGATACGACGGACACATCAGCTCCACGAAGGGGGACGGCCTGCTGTGCGTGTTCGGTCACCCCACCGCACACGAGAACGACGTCGAACGCGCGGTGCTGGCCGGTTTGGATATCGCCGGTGAGACCGCACGGCTGAGCGACCGCATCCAACGTCAGTTCGGCTTCGAGATCGCCGTCCGGGTTGGCATTCACCGCGGGGTTTCCTATCTCGACGTCGAACAGGACGACGTCTACGGGCTGGCCGCGAACATGGCCGCCCGGGTGTCGGGTCTGGCACCGCCGGGAGAGGTCGTCGTCTCTTCCGCCGTCGAAGCGCTGATCGGGCACCTCTTCGACACCCACCAACTGCCTGCCCGGTTCGTCAAGGGCGTGCCGACGCGCTGCTGGACTGACCCGCCACTCAGTCGAGTCGTAAGTCCTTGCGAAACCGTTTCATACCGTCGATCTTCTCGGCCAGCGAAGCCTGCGGTCCGGCGTAGAACATCCACGGCATGGTGACGATTCCGTCGATACCGCCCGCCTCGGCCCTGTCGTAATGCTCGGCCGTGAAGGCGTCGGTCAGTGGGGTGAGGACAGTGAAGTTTTCCATCGACATGCCGTTCTCCGCCCGCAGCTCACCCAGTCGGGCCACCCGTTCCAGTGCCCGGTCGGTGGTGATCAGGTCGCCGATCCAGCCGTCGTGGCGGGCCGCACGGCGCAGCGCGATATCGGAGAGTCCACCGACATAGACCGGGATGTCCGGCGGTGTCGGTTCCATCTCCAGTCGCGGCGTCTGATAGAACTCGCCGTCGAACTCCGTCCAGCCCGGCTTCCACAGCTCCTTCATCAGTTCGAGCATCTCGTCGGTGCGCTTACCGCGGCGATCGAACCGCTGACCCATCAGCGTGAACTCTTCCTCGCACCAGCCCACACCGATACCGAGTTCCAGCCGCCCCTCGGCCAGAACCGCGGCGGTGCCGATGGATTTCGCCGCCGAGTACGGGTCGCGCATCGCGGGCAGATACACCGTGGTGACGAACCGCAACCGCGTGGTCACCATCGCGAGGGCGCCGATCAACACCCACGGATCCGGCCAGTCGGTGAACGGCTCCCACCGTCGCTTCCCATCTTTGGTGTAGGGGTACGGCGTCTGGAGTGTCTCGAGGTTGACGACGTGGTCTGGGATCCCGAGTCCGTCGTAGCCGAGTTCGTCGGCAGCCCTGGCGATATCGGCGACTTCGGTGGTATTCAGGAACGCCAGGCTGACATAGAACTTCATCCTGCGTCGCGCGCCCACGCCGGCGTGATGAACACACCCTCGGCCTCGACGGTGATGCCGTCGGCGTCACTCAGAGCGCCCCGGGCGAACGTCTTGGGCCCCTCGGTCCGCTCGACGAAGGCTTCGGCCCGCAACTGGCCCAGTGGCGTTCCGCGTAGATAGCGCAGGGAGATGGTGCCGGTGAACCGGGGCTGGGTCAGCCCGTCACTGGCCACCTCGCCGAGCACGTGGTCGAGCACCAGCGCGCAGATACCGCCGTGCACCCAACCGGGCGGGCCCTCGTAGACCGGACCGAGGACGAACTCACTCCAGCAGCGACCGTCGTCCTCGTGGTGGATGGTGATCGGTGGGGCGATCGCGTTGCGAAGTCCCACTGCGGGATTGGCCCATGTCACCGGACGCCCGGACGGTTCGAGGCGCACCGGCACGCGCTCCGAACCCCGCTCGCGCTCGAGCAGCTCGGTGACCGCCTCGATCCGCCGCTGGGCGTCACGCACGGTCTCCGCTGCGGCGTCGGTATGAATCGCCGCGTCGATGAGCCTGCGCACCGCATCGGTCAGCGGGGTGTACAGCGCACGCTGCCGCTCGTACTCCTGCTCGCTGATCGTCTCGAAACCGAAATCCATGCTCATCCGCGTCGCCTATCCATCGAACACCTTCCGTACCACCGCTTTCGCCCGCCGGGTCACCCGCAGGTAGTTGTCGAGGAACTCGCCGCCGTCGTCGCTGCCCCAGCCCGCCGCCACCGCCACGGCGTTGAGCGCACGGCCGGGGCCGGGCAGCTGATCGGTCGCCTTGCCGCGCACCAGCACCAGCGCGTTGCGGGCCTTGGTGGCGGTCAGCCACGCCTGCCGAAGCAGGTCCACGTCACCCTCGGGCAGCAGTTCGGCGGCCCCGATCGCGTCCAGTGTCTCCAGCGTGGAGGTGTTGTGCAGCGCGGGCACCTCGTGGGCGTGACGCAACTGCAGCAACTGAACCGTCCACTCGACGTCGGCGAGGCCGCCGCGGCCCAGTTTGGTGTGCGTGTTCGAGTCGGCGCCGCGCGGCAGCCGCTCCTTGTCCACCCGCGCCTTGATGCGCCGGATCTCCTGCATCGCTTCGGCGGACACACCACCGGGCGGGTAGCGCACCTTGTCGATCATCAACAGGAACCGCTCCCCCAGGTCCAGATCACCGGCCACGCGGTGCGCACGCAGCAGCGCCTGGACTTCCCAAACCTCGGCCCACTGCGCGTAATACGCCTCATACGACGCCAGGGTGCGCACCAGCGGACCGTTGCGGCCCTCCGGTCGCAGATCGGCGTCGACCTCCAGGGGCGGGTCGTCGCTCGGCGTGCCCAACAACGTGCGCACCTGCTCGGCGATGCCCACCGCCCAGCGCACCGCGACCGACTCGTCGACGCCGTCGGAGGGCTCGCAGACGAACATCACGTCGGCATCCGAGCCGTAGCCCAGTTCGTGGCCGCCGAGTCGGCCCATCCCAATCACCGCGATGCGCGCCGGCGGACCGTCGTCACCGGGCGTGTTGGCCCGGATCACCGCGTCCAGCGCGGCCTGCAGCACCGCCACCCACACCGCCGTCAACGCCCGGCACACCTCGGTCACCTCGAGCATGCCTAGCACATCCGCCGACGCGACGCGGGCCAGCTCTTGGCGGCGCAGCGTGCGCGCCGCGGCGATCGCGCGCACCGGGTCGGCATACCGTCCCGCCGAGGCGACCAGCGCACGGGCCACCCCCTCCGGCTCGACGTCGCACAGCTTGGGCCCGTCCGCCCCGTCGGCGTAGAGCTGGATCACGTCGGGCGCCCGCATCAGCAGGTCGGGCACGTAGGCCGACGTGCCCAGCACCCGCATCAGCCGCTTGGCGACCAGCCCCTCGTCGCGCAGGGTGGACAGAAACCACCGTTGGTCGGTCAGCGCCTCGCTGATGCGCCGGTAGGCAAGCAGGCCGCCGTCGGGGTCGGGGGTGTCCGACAACCAGTCCAGCAGCGTCGGCAGCAGCACCCGCTGCACGCGGGCGCGCCTGTTGCCCTGGCTGGTCAGCGCGGCCAGATGGGTCATCGCGCTCTGCGGGCCTTCGTAGCCGAGCGCCGCCAGCTGACGCTCCGCGGCCTCGGCCGTCATACCTTCGGAAAGTCCAACCGTGCCAATGGATTCCAGCAGTGGCTGGTAGAACAGCTTGGCGTGCAACCGGGACACCCGCATGTTCTGGCGCTTGAGTTCCTCGCGCAGCACACCCAGCGCGTCGTGTCTGCCGTCGGGGCGGATGTGGGCCGCACGCGCCAGCCAGCGCAGGGCCTCGTCGTCGTCCTCGTCGGGAAGCATGTGGGTGCGCTTGAGCCGTTGCAGCTGCAGCCGGTGTTCGAGCAGCCGCAGAAACTCGTAGGAGGCGGTCAGGTTGGCGGCGTCGTCGCGGCCGACGTAGCCGCCCGCCCCCAGCGCGGCCAACGCCTCCACCGTGGAGGCCACCCGCAACGACTCATCGGTGCGGCCGTGCACCAATTGCAGCAACTGCACGGCGAACTCGACGTCGCGCAGGCCTCCGGTGCCGAGCTTGATCTCGCGCACGCGCACGTCAGCAGGCACCAGTTCCTCCACCCGCCGCCGCATCGCCTGCACCTCGGCGACGAAGTCCTCGCGCTCGCTGGCCGTCCACACCATCGGCATCAGCGCGTCGATGTAGGCCTGTCCCAGTTCGGCGTCGCCCGCCGCGGGTCTGGCCTTCATCAGCGCCTGGAACTCCCAGGTCTTGGCCCACCGCTGGTAGTAGGCGACATGAGACTCCAGTGTGCGGACCAACTGGCCCCGCTTGCCCTCGGGCCGCAGCGCCGCGTCGACTTCGAAGAACGCGTCGGCGGCGAACCGCATCATCTCCCCGGCCACCCGCGTCGCCACCGCGTCGGCCACCTCCGCGACGAAGATGACGTCGACGTCGCTGACGTAGTTGAGTTCGCGCGCACCGCACTTGCCCATCGCGATGACCGCCAGCCGGGGCCGGTCCGCCGGGTCGTCGAGGGACTTCATCGCCACCGTCAGCGCCGCAGCCAGCGCCGCGTCCGCCAGGTCGGACAGGTGCACCCCGACGGCCGCGAACGGCAGCACCGGTTCGTCCTCGACGGTCGGCGCCAGGTCGAGCGCGGCCAACACCAGCAGCCGGTCGCGGTAGAGCTTCTGCAGCGGCAGCATCGCCGCGGCGGCATCCGTGGCGTTCTCGGCCATCTCCGCGAACGCGACCTTGAGTTCGTCGGCCGACGGCAGTGTCACCTCACCGGCCAGCAGGCGCCAGGTGTCCGGATCGATGACCAGATGGTCGGCCAGCGCCAGCGACGATCCGACCACCGCGAACAGTCGACCGCGCAGTCCGCGGTCGGTCAGCAGCCCGTTGTTCAGTTCCGTCCAGTCGTCGCCGACCGCGTCGGCCAACCGGACCATCGCCTTCAGCGCGATGTCGGCGTCGGGGGCACGCGACAGCGACCACAACAGGTCGACGTAGTCCTCGGTGTTCCAACCCAACCGGTCCAGGTCTGCCGGCGCGGACCGCTCGACCAGCCCGAGCCGACCCGGACTTGGCAGCCTCGGGCGCTGCGTCACAGGTTTGGACACCACTGAAAGGTAGCGCAGGCGGCTACAGCGACAGGTAAGCCTTCAGCTCGAACGGTGTGACGTGGCTGCGGTAGTTCTCCCACTCGGCGCGCTTGTTGCGCAGGAAGTAGTCGAACACGTGCTCCCCGAGCGCTTCCGCGACGAGTTCGGAGTTCTCCATCTCGGTCAGCGCCATGCCGAGGCTGCTGGGCAGCTCCTTGTAGCCCATGGCGCTGCGCTCCTCGGACGTGAGATTCCAGACGTTGTCCTCGGCCTCCGGGCCCAGCACGTAGTTCTTTTCGATGCCGCGCAGCCCGGCGGCCAGCAGTACGGCGAAGGTCAGGTACGGGTTGCACGCCGAATCGGGGCTACGCACCTCGACCCGCCGTGACGAGGCCTTGCGCGGGGTGTACATCGGAACCCGCACCAGCGCAGAGCGATTGGCCGCACCCCAGGACGCCGCCGTGGGCGCCTCACCGCCGTGCACCAACCGCTTGTAGGAGTTCACCCACTGGTTGGTGACGGCGCTGATCTCGTTGGCGTGCTCGAGAATGCCCGCGATGAACGACTTGGCCACGTCGGACAGTTGCAGCACGTCGTCGGGGCTGTGGAACGCGTTGGTGTCGCCCTCGAACAGGCTCATGTGGGTGTGCATGGCCGATCCGGGGTGCTCGGCGAACGGTTTGGGCATGAACGATGCCCGCACGCCCTCGCCGAGCGCGACCTCCTTGACGACGTAGCGGAACGTCATCACGTTGTCGGCCATCGACAGCGCGTCGGCGTAGCGCAGGTCTATCTCCTGCTGCCCCGGCGCGCCCTCGTGGTGGCTGAACTCCACCGAGATACCCATCTGCTCCAGCGCGTCGATGGCGTGGCGGCGGAAGTTCGGCGCCGCGTCGTGCACGGCCTGGTCGAAGTAGCCGCCGCTGTCGGCCGGAATCGGCGGGGTGCCGTCGTTCTCACCGGGTTTGAGCAAGAAGAACTCGATCTCGGGGTGCACATAGCAGGAGAACCCGAGATCGCTTGCCTTCGACAGTTGCCTGCGCAGCACGTGACGCGAGTCCGCCCACGACGGCGACCCGTCGGGCATGGTGATGTCGCAGAACATCCGCGCCGAGTGGTGCATACCCGTGCTGGTGGTCCAGGGCAGCACCTGGAACGTCGACGGGTCGGGCCGGGCCACCATGTCGGCCTCCGACACCCGGGCGAAGCCCTCGATGGCGGATCCGTCGAAGCCGATGCCCTCCTCGAAAGCTCCCTCGAGTTCGGCGGGCGCGATGGCGACGGACTTGAGGTATCCGAGGACGTCGGTGAACCACAGCCGAACGAAGCGGATGTCGCGTTCCTCCAGCGTGCGCAGCACGAATTCCTTCTGCCGGTCCATGTCCGCAGCGTAGGCACCGGCTGTTAACGCTGTGTTACACGGCGGCGTCGATCGGCGGGCCGATCAGCAACGCAGATCGGCGGGCGGCACCACCGAGTCGACGAGGAAACGCACCACCGCGGTGTCCACGCACGCGTCGCCGTTGAACACCACGGTGTGCTGGGTGCCGTCGAAGGTGATCAGCGAGGCGCCCATCTGGCGGGCCAGGTCCGCGCCCGCCTGATACGGCGTGGCCGGGTCGCGGGTCACCGACACCACCACGACCTTGCCGGGCCCCGGTGACGTCGCCGGCCGCGGGGCGGTGGTTGGGGGCACCGGCCACATCGCGCACACATCGCGCGGGGCGAACCCGGTGTAGGCGCCGTAGGCCATGAACGGGGCCGCCGCGCGGGACTGGCGGTCGGCCTCGGCCGATGCCGCCGGATCGGTCGGATACGGCGCGTCGACGCAGTGGATGGCGGTGAACGCGTCTTGCTTGTTCTTGTAGTGCCCCGACGCGTCGCGGCCCTGATAGTCGTCGGCGAGCAGCAGCAGGTCCTCGGCGTCGGTGCCACGTTGCAGGCCGAGCAGCCCGCTGGTCAGGTACTTCCAGTAGCGCTGTGAGTAGAGCGCGTTGACCGTGCCGGTGATGGCGTCCTGGTAGCTCAGCCCGCGGGGGTCGGTGGTGTGGCCGGGCCGCATCACCAGCGGGTTGACCAGTTGGTGGTAGCGGTCGACGAACTGCGCGGGGTCGGTGCCCAGCGGGCAGCCCGGTGACTTGGCGCAGTCGGTGGCGTAGTCGTTGAAGGCCCGCTGAAACCCCGTCAGCTGGCGTACGCGGGCCGCGATGGGGTCCAGCGTCGGGTCGATCGCGCCGTCGAGGACCATGGCGCGCACCCGGTCGGGGTGGCGCTCGGCGTAGGCCGCGCCGAGTTCGGTGCCGTAGGAGAAGCCGAGGTAGTTGATCTGCTGCTCGCCGAGCGCCGTGCGCACAACGTCCATGTCGGCCACCGCCGAGGAGGTGCCGACGTTGGCCAGGAACTCGGTGCCCATCGTCTCGGTGCACAGGTCGACGAACCGTTGGTAGATCTGTTCGATGCGGGCGACGCCGGGCTGGCTGTAATCGGCCATCGGCTCGCGCCGCCAGGCGTCGAACTCGGCGTCGGAGCGGCAGCGCAGTTCCGGCGTGGAGTGGCCCACCCCGCGCGGATCGAAGCCGACCAGGTCGAAGCGTTGTCCGATCTCGGTGTCGGCCAGTGCGGCGCCCATACCCACGACGGTGTCGACGGCCGACGCGCCGGGCCCGCCCGGGTTGACCACCAGCACTCCGATCCGGTCGCCACCGGCAGGCACCCGGATGACGGCCAGGTTCGCGTGTGCGCCTTCGGGTTTCGCGTAATCCACGGGCACCGTCACGGTGCCGCACTGGGCCGACGCGATGGCCGCGAGCCGCTGGGCGTCGGTGACCCACTGCGCACAGTCACCCCAGACCGGCGGCTGGCCGTAGTCACGGGTGACGTCGCCCTCGGGGGTGGCGGAGGCGGCCGGGCCGACGACGACCGACATCAGCATCAACGCCAGGATCAGCCGCCCCACCCGCCACATGGCGACCATCGTTGCATGTCCGCGGCGCACCGGTCGTCCCCTGGGATCGAACGGTGACCTTGCCGTGATCAGCCGCTCAGGAACACCTGGTGTCCGGCGGCGGCAGGGTCAGATCGACGAGGTACCGGGCGGCGATGTCGTCGACGCACTCGTTGCCCTGGAACACCACGGTGTGCTGGGTGCCCTCGTAGGTCAGCAGCGTGCCGTCGAGTTGTCGGGCCAGGTCGACACCGGCCTGGTAGGGCGTCGCGGGGTCGTTGGTCGTCGAGACCACCAGCACCGGCGCCAGCCCTTCGACGTCGATCTCGTGCGGCTCGGAGGTGGGCGGCACCGGCCAGAACGCGCAGGTGCTCATCGGCGCGTGGCCGGTGAACTCGCCGTAGCTCATGAACGGCGCCACCTCGCGTGCGCGCCGGTCCAGCTCGATGACCTTCTCGCGGTCGGTGATCGCGGGTTTGTCGACGCAGTTGACCGCCACCCGGGCGTCGGTCGAGTTGTTGTAGTGCCCCTTGTCGTCGCGGCCCATGTACAGGTCGGCCAGCACCAGCATGGTGTCGCCGGTGCCGTCGCGCAGTTCGGTCAGTGCCTTGGTCAGGTGGCGCCACAGGTTCGGCGAGTACAGCGGCAGGATGGTGCCGACGATCGCGTCCGAATAGGACAGCCCGCGAGGATCTTTGGTCTTGGCCGGCTGCTCCACCAACGGGTCCACCATGCTGCGGTAGACGTCGACGGCCTTGGCCGGGTCGTCGCCGAGCGGGCAGTCGTCTTCGGTGGCCGCACAGTCGGCGGCGTAGTCGTTGAACGCGGTCTGGAACGCGGCGGCCTGGCGGATGTCGGCCTCGATCGGATCGGCGTTGGGATCCACCGCACCGTCGAGAACCATCGCGCGCACGTTCTGGGGGAACTGCTCGGCGTATGCCGAGCCGATCCGGCTGCCGTACGAGTATCCGAGATAGGTCAGCTTCTCGTCACCGAGCGCCGCGCGCATCGCGTCGAGATCCTTGACCACGTTGGCGGTTCCGACGTTGGCCAGAAACTCCTCGCCCATCTTGTCGACGCAGCGGTCGATGAACGCCTTGGTCTCGTTCTCGATGTGCTCGACGCCCTTCAGCGAGTAGTCGACCTGCGGATCGGCGCGGATTCGGTCGTTGTCGGCGTCGGAGTTGCACCACACCGCGGGCGTGGAGTTCGCCACGCCGCGCGGATCGAAGCCGACGAGGTCGAAATGCTCACTGATCGACGCGGGCAGCGAAGCGCTCATCGAGACGGCCGCCTCCACACCGGACTCCCCCGGGCCGCCGGGGTTGATGATCAGCGAGCCGATCTTCTCACCCGTCGCCTTCATCCGGATCATCGCGATCCGCGCGACATCACCGTCGGGGTCGTCGTAGTCGACCGGCACCGACAGCAGCCCGCACTCGGCGCCCGCCGGGATGCGCGACTCCCGCGGCGACGACTCCGTCTGGCACGGCACCCATTGGATCGGCGTCCCGGGACGGGGCACCGCGACGACGGCGCGCCCGTCGACCACATTGCTGCAACCGGCGGCGAGCAGCATTACCGTGGCCGCAAGGACCCCGATCTTGAGGTTCATGGGACCACATGCTGCCATGAACCCGCATCGGCGCTGGCGAGGCGGGGTTCGGCCGGGCGGTCAGCTAACGGGTTGCGGCGACCAACTCGTCGAGGGCGGCGCCGAAGTCGTCGGCCATGTCCCACAGATCCGGCAGCAACTCCGGGCACGAGACGATGCCGACGTTGAGCCGTCCGTTCAGCGACATCACCGTGATGTTCAGCCCGGACCCGTGGAAGATCGGGCCCAGCGGATACATCGCGTCCACCTCGCAACCCAGGTAATAGAGTGGCACCTGCGGGCCCGGCACGTTGGAGATCACCAGGTTGTGCACCGGCCTGGCCCCGCTCAGCCGGCTGGCGGCGTAGACCCGCATCGCCACCCCGAACACGGCGGGCGCGGCGAACTGCGTCCAGTCCTGCAGCAGTGTCGCGCCGATCGCCGAACTGTGTTGTTTGGCAACCGAATTGGCTTCCGCAATTGACTTCAGGCGCTCGGCGGGGTCGGCGATGTGGGTTTCCAGCCGCGAGAACATGCCCGACACCTGGTTGCGGCCCGGCCGGTCGGACTTCTCGTGCACCGACACCGGCACCATCGCCACCAGCGAGTTCGACGGCAACTCACCGCGGTCGGCCATGAACTTGCGCAGCACCCCGGACACCAGCGCCATCACCACGTCGTTGACCTTCACGCCGAAGTGGTTCTTCACCGTCTTGATGTCCTCGAGGTCGAGTTGGGTGAACGCGACGTTGCGGTGCGCGGTGACGTTGGTGTTGAACGGCGTCTTGGGGGCCGCGAACGGGGCGGCCATGGTCAGGCCGCTGCGGGCGCGTTTGACGGTGTCCAGCACCGACGACAGCGTCTCGGGCAGCGCGTTGACCAGCTTCAGCGGCCGGGTGGCATACCTGAGGGCACCGGAGACCGCGATCTCGAGCGAGCTGGCGTCGCCGGCCCCCTCGACCGGGTCCGGCGGCGGTGCGTCCGCCTCGGTGCTGCACAGCTGCGACATCAGGTTGGCGCCGGTCACCCCGTCGACCCCGGCGTGGTGCACCTTGGTCATCACCACCAGACGGCCGCCGCCCTGCGGATCGGTGCCGTCGACGTTCTCGATCACCCACTTCTCCCACAGCGGCCTGCTGCGATCGAGCGGCAGCGATGCGATGTGTCCGCAGATCTCGGCCAGCTCGGCGTGCCCGCCCGGCGACGGCAGCCCGATACGGTGCAGATGCCGGTCGATGTCGAAGTCGTTGTCCTCCACCCACACCGGATGGTCCGGGTTGAACCGGCTGTCGGCGATCTTCTCCCGGAACTGCGGCATCGCCTTGATCCGGAGGCTGAACGCGTCGCGGAACCGGTCGAAGGTGTATCCGCCTGGCATCGTGGAGGTGTCGAGTTCGAGAATCGAGCACACGTGCAGCGGCTGCTTGGCGGTTTCCAGATACAAAAAGCTGGCGTCGAGTCCACTGAGCCTCTGCATGCGCCGATCGTAGGCGCGCCGACGCCGGGTGTGAGGAAATCCACTCAACACGGCTTTTAACTTTCCACCGCCCAGGTGGCAGACTGGCGGGGTCAGACGGACACGGGGACCCGAACCGGCCTCGAGGATCCGACCCGACTCGCCCATTAGGGGACAACGATGTCTGAGCAGACCGTCTACGGCACCGGCCAGGCCGCTCCGCGGACGAAAACCCGCACTCTGCACCTGCACAAGTGGAAGGCCGACGGCCACAAGTGGGCCATGCTGACGGCCTACGACTACTCCACCGCGCGAATCTTCGACGACGCGGGCATTCCGGTACTTCTAGTCGGCGACTCGGCCGCCAACGTGGTGTACGGCTACGACACCACGGTGCCGGTGTCCGTCGACGAACTCATCCCGCTGGTGCGCGGCGTGGTGCGCGGCGCACCGCACGCGCTGGTGGTCGCCGACATGCCGTTCGGCAGCTATGAGGCCGGTCCGCAGCAGGCGCTCGCATCGGCGACCCGGTTCCTCAAGGAGACCGGGGCGCATGCGGTCAAGCTGGAAGGCGGCGAGCGGGTGGCCGAGCAGATCGCCACGCTGTCGGCCGCGGGCATCCCGGTGATGGCGCACATCGGCTTCACCCCGCAAAGCGTCAACGGGCTCGGCGGATTTCGCGTTCAGGGCCGCGGCGACGCCGCCGAACAGACCGTGCACGACGCGATCGCCGTCCAGGAGGCCGGCGCGTTCTCCGTGGTGATGGAGATGGTGCCCGCCGAACTGGCCACCCAGATCACCGGCAAGCTGACGATCCCCACCATCGGCATCGGCGCGGGCCCCAACTGCGACGCGCAGGTACTGGTCTGGCAGGACATGGCCGGTTTCACCAGCGGCAAGACCGCCAAGTTCGTCAAGCGGTTCGGCGAGGTGGGCGCGGAATTGCAGCGCGCCGCAGCGCAGTACGCCGAGGAGGTCGCCGCCGGGGTGTTCCCCGACGACGAGCACTCGTACTGACACGTTCCTGCGCCTTTCTTGCGCGAGCAGACGCAAATTCCCCCTTTTTCGGGCGGATCAGGCGGTGTTTACGTCTGCTCGCGGGGAGAAGTTACTGGAACTCGGCCGGGCGCTTGGCCAAAAAGGCGTCCACGCCCTCGCGACCGTCGGCGGAGGTGGCCCGCTGGGCGATCAGCCGGCCCTCGAACTCCATCTGCTCTTCGAGCCCGCTGGAGAACGTCGACAGCATCAGCGCCTTGACCGCGCCGTTGGATCCGCTTGCGCTGGCGGCCATCTGCTGGGCCAACGCGTCGGCCCTGGCGGCCAACTGATCGTCGGGCAGCACTTCGGAGACCAGCCCCCACTGCGAGGCCTCCGCGGCGGTGAGCGCCCGGTTGGTCAGCATCAGTTCCTTGGTCCGGGTGACGCCGATGAGGCGCGGCAGGAAGTAGGAGGCGCTTCCGTCGGGGCTGAGCCCGACCCGGGTGTAGGCCATCGTGAACGACGCCGACACGGCGGCGAGCACCAGATCGCCGGTCACCGCGAGGGAGAATCCGGCACCGGCGGCCGTGCCGTTGACCGCGGTGATCACCACGGCATCCATCCGCGCGAACGTCGAAATCGCGCGGTGCAGGTCGTCGGCGACCCCCTTGATGTGGGCGCCGCGGTCGGATGCGGACGCGAACGACTTCAGATCGCCTCCCGCGCAGAAGAACCGTCCCGTTCCGGTGATCACCACCACCTTGGTGGCCGCGTTGTCACAGCGCTTGGCCGCCTCAGCCAACTCGCGAGTCATGGTGCCGTTCATGCCGTTTGCGGCGTCAGGCCGGTTCAGCGTGATTCGGGCGATGGCGTTGGACTGCTCGAAAGCGATCGTCTGGTATTCGGTCACAGCAGGACTGTAACCGGCGACCTACCCGAACTTGCCCGCCAGGTAGTCCGCCCGACATGCGCGACGGGCGAGCTTACCGCTGGTGGTTCGCGGGATTGCGCCCGCGGCAACAAGTTTCATGTCGGCGACCGGAAGCGCGTGGTGGCGCGACACGGCGGACCGGACCGCCTCGAGCACCGGCTCCGGATCGGCCTTGCCCGCGCCGGGAGCCCGCTCGGCCACGATCACCAACCGTTCGCCGCCGTCGCCGACATCACCGCCGGACACCCCGAACGCGGCGACGTAGCCGGTGCGCACGGCCTTCGACGCCGCGGCCACGGTCTCCTCGATGTCCTGCGGGTAGTGGTTGCGGCCGTCGACGATGATCATGTCCTTGATGCGCCCGACGATGTAGAGCTCACCGTCGAGGTACATGCCCAGGTCACCGGTGCGCAACCAGTGCCCACCCACCGGTGATCCCTCCGCGTGGCTGCCGCTCTCCAGCCGCGACTGCAGCTTGTTGTGGAACGTCAGGTCGGTCTGCTCGGCGCGGCCCCAGTACCCGCGGCCCAGATTGGTGCCGTGCAGCCAGATCTCACCGATCCGTCCGTCGGGCAGTTCGGCGTCGGTCTCGGTGTCGACGATGACGGCCCACTGACTGCGGGCGACCCGACCACACGACACCTGCGCCACCGCGTTGTCGGCCTCGGGCGCCACGCGGACGGCGCGTCCGGCGCCGAGTTGCTCGCGGTCCAGGTGGACCGCGCTGGGCCGGGCGTCGGGGTCGATGGTGGAGACGAACAACGTCGCCTCGGCCATACCGTAAGACGGCTTGACCGTGGTGGGCGGCAGACCGTAGGGCGCGAACGCCTCGTTGAACTTCTCGATCGAGGCCATGCTGACCGGCTCGGAGCCGTTGATCAGCCCGGCGACATTGCTCAGGTCGAGGTCTTCCCCCGCGGGCGGGCGGCCGCGCTGCGCGGCGAGTTCGAACGCGAAGTTGGGCGCGGCCGCGAAGGTGCGGCCGAACTGCGACTCGGTGGCCAGCTCGCGAATCCACCGGTAGGGCCTGCGGACGAACGCCATCGGCGACATCAGCGTGAGCTGCCCGCCGCACAGCGCGGGGAAGATCACCATGAGCAAGCCCATGTCGTGGAACAGCGGCAGCCAGCTGACGCTGCGGATGGTGCGGTCCAGGCCGACCCCCAGAATCATCTGCGCGACGTTGGTGCACACCGCGCGGTGGGTGATCTCCACCCCGGCGGGGGTGCGCGTCGAACCGGAGGTGTACTGCAGGTAGGCGATGTCGTCGGTGTCCGCCTCGACCGGCCGAAACAAATCCCCGACGCCGTCGGGCAGCGCGTCGACGGCGATGACCCGCGGTCGGCGGGCCCGCGGCAGGGCCTGCAGCGATTCCTGCACCGCCCGGGCGCCCTCGGTGGTGGTCAGCACCACCGTCGGCTCCGCGTCACGGATCACCGCCTGCAGGCGTTCGGCGTGCCCGGGCAGTTCGGGCGCGAACAGCGGCACCGCGATGTTTCCCGCCGCGATGGCCGCGAAGAAGCCGACGATGTAGTCCAGGCCCTGGGGCGCCAGGATCGCCACACGATCACCGGGTGCGGTGACCTGCTGTAGGCGGGCGCCGACGGCGCGCAGACGCGCGCCGAGGCCGGTCCAGGTCAGTTCGAGCGGAACGGCATCGCCGCTGCCCCGGTAGTCCAGGAAGCGGTAGGCGACGGCGTCGCCGAGTTCGGCGATGTTGCGCTGTAGATACGACGTCACGGTGGCGCCGTCGGGTACGACGATGTGGCCCTCGGAGTCCAGGTAGTCCTCGATGTCGCCCGAGGCTCCCGGACCGAGCGTGTCGGTGGATCCCTCAAGTTTCATAAGGAAATTCTATGGCAAATAAGGGGATGATAAGGGCCAAGGTATGTGTGAATACTGTCACAGATACCGCCGATATGGCAGGCTTTGGCCTGATGGCAGGCAAAATCGACCGCCACACCGAGGTCGAGCGCAGATTCGACGTCGTCGACACGACCGTCGCGCCGTCGTTCGACGGCCTGGCGTCGGTGACGCGGGTGGAACGGTCCCCCTCACAACACCTCGACGCGGTGTACTTCGACACGCCCGGCCGTGACCTGGCCACCCACCACATCACGCTGCGTCGGCGCACCGGCGGGTCGGACGCGGGGTGGCACCTGAAGTTGCCCGCCGGCCCCGATGCCCGCACGGAGGTGCGCACACCACTGGGCACACAGGGCGACGAGGTGCCCGTCGAACTGCGCGATGTCGTGCTGGCGATTGTCCGGGACCGGCCGTTGGCGCCGATCACGCGCATCGCCACCCACCGCACGATCGACGTGCTCTACCGGGCCGACGGTGTCGCCGTCGCGGAGTTCTGCGACGACCAGGTCACCGCGCAGGGCGCCGACGACGAGGCACCCCTGCGGTGGCGCGAGTGGGAAGTGGAACTGGTCGACGACACCGACCGGGATCTGCTCGACCGGCTGGCGAACCGACTGCTCGACGCGGGCGCCGTGCCCGCCGGACACAGTTCCAAGCTGGCCCGCGCCCTGGACTCGGACCCGAAACCGGCGCCCGACGCCGAACCGGCCGATCCGGTGCACCGTGCGGTCGCCGAGCAGATCGAGGCGCTGCTGGTGTGGGACCGAGCGGTCCGGGCCGACGCCCCCGACTCGGTGCACCAGATGCGGGTGACCATCCGCAGGATCCGCAGCCTGCTGCAGTCCGCAGAAGGCTCACGCGACGGGTGGATTCTCGACGAATTGCGGCAACTGGCCGCCATCCTGGGGGTGGCGCGCGATGCCGAGGTGCTCGCCGAACGCTACGAACGCGCACTCGACGAGCTACCGAGCGCGCTGGTGCGCGGACCGGTGCGCAAACGGCTGGTCGACGGCGCCAAGCGGCGCTATCAGACCGGCTGGAAGCGGTCGATGATCGCGATGCGTTCGCAGCGCTACTTCGGCCTGCTCGACGGACTCGACCGCCTCGTCACCGCCGCACCCGAACCCGGGGAAGATCGTGAGGCGGCGAGCGTGGACGCGGCCTACAAACGGGTCAGTAAGTCCGCCAAGGACGCCGCCGAAGCCGGCGATACCGACCGCGACGAGGCCCTGCATCGAATCCGCAAGGGCGCCAAACGACTTCGGTATGTCGCCGCCGCGATGGGCGCCGACCGGGTCGCCGAGCGCGCGAAGGCGGTCCAGACGCTGCTCGGCGAATACCAGGACAGCGTCGTCAGCCGCGCGCATCTGAGCCAGCAGGCCGAGGCGGCCCACGCCGCGGGCGAGGACACCTTCACCTACGGCCTGCTGCATCAACGCGAGGAGGACCTCGCGCGCCGCAGTCGCAGGCAACTCGACAAGGCGTTGGCCAGGTTGAAGAAGGCGGTGCGCGAGGCCCGCTAGCGGATGGGGCGGATGAGTTGGCCTGTAAGCCGGATTCTGTTCCTCGCCGCAGCGGTTGCCGCGGCGGCGAGGCGGCGACCATCCATCTGGACACACCGTCACCGGGTGCCTCGAGCGGCCTACCCGCAGGCTCGGGCGAGCAACCCTCAGGCGCCTGCGCGACCGCGCCAGGCGCGGCCTTCTTGGCCTTGCTTCGGGTGGGGTTTGCCTAGCCGTCCCGGTCACCCGGGACGCTGGTGCGCTCTTACCGCACCGTTTCACCCTTACCACCGCGAGGGTGGCGGTCTGTTTTCTGTGGCACTTTCCCGCGAGTCACCTCGGATTGCCGTTAGCAATCACCCCGCTCTGTGAAGTCCGGACTTTCCTCGAAACCCTGGCGAACCAGGACTCCGCGGCCGCCCGGCCAACTCATCCGCTCTATCAACGTACTGTGCCGCACGCAGATTCCTCCAATCCCGCGACGGGTTCATACTTGACGGCATGGCACACGTGCCCCCGGCGCGCTACCTGATGCGGGCCAAGGATCTGGTCGACACCCGCTACGCGGAGGCGGTCACGGTCGACGATCTGGCCGCCGCCGCCGGGCTGTCGCGGGCGCACTTCAGCCGGATGTTCACCCGCACGTTCGGCGAGTCGCCACGCTCGTATCTGCAGACCCGCCGGCTGGAACGCGCGGCGGCGCTGTTGCGCTACACCGACCGCTCGGTCGCCGACATCTGCGTGCTGGTCGGGTTGCAGAGCGTGGGGTCGTTCACCACCAGCTTCGCCCGCGTGTACGGCCTTCCGCCGGCCGCCTATCGGGCCAGCCTGCCGCCCGCGGCGCTCCATGCCCGGGTGCCGAACTGCATCCTCAAACGCGACACCCGTCCGCCGGCCGACAGCAGGGTTCACAAGACAGCACACGGGGAGAAGACGGAGCGGGCGGGCCGGCCGTAGCGTCTTTTCCATGATGAGAATCGCAAGCGCCCACCTATGGGTTCACGACCAGGAAGCCGCGTTGAAATTCTGGACCGAGAAGGTCGGAATGGAAGTGCGCGAGGATGTTTCACTGCCAGACGTCGGCTTCCGATGGCTGACGGTCGGGCCGCCCGGCCAGGACGACCTGTCGATCGTGCTGATGGCGGTGCCCGGCGAGCCGGTGATGGACGAGGCCACCCGCGCGCAGGTATTGGACCTGACCGCCAAGGGTTTCGCGGGCACGGTGTTCCTCACCACCGAGGACTGCCAGGCCAGCTACGAGAAGATGAAGGCCCGCGGGGTGGAGTTCACCGAGGAGCCGCACCAGATGCCGTACGGCATCGACTGCGGGTTCCGCGATCCGTCGGGCAACAGTGTGCGTTTGACCCAGCGGACCGAGGTGCCGGTCAATACTGGATAAGTGAAGGCGACGACAGCTGCGCTCACTTCCGCCGCGTTCTTCGTGGCGACGCCGGGCACCGTCGTCGGTCTGATCCCGTGGCTGATCACCAAATGGGTTGTCCCGGAGTCCCGTCCCCCGACCTGGCTGGTGTTGGGAGCGGTGCTCATCGTGGCGGGTTTGATCCCGCCGGTGCACGCGTTCGTCGAGTTCGTCAAGGCGGGCGGGACACCGATGCCGGTGGCGCCGACCCAGCGACTCGTCGTCACCGGTTTCAACCGCTTCGTCCGCAATCCGATGTACGTCGGCCTGCTCATCGCGATCCTCGGCCAGGCGCTGCTGTTCGGCAGCGCCTGGCTGGTGGTCTACGCGGTGATCGGCTGGGTGGTCACCGCATCCTTCGTGCGCTGGTACGAGGAACCGACACTGGTCCGCACCTACGGACAGCAGTACGAGGAGTACCGCCGCAACGTGCGTGCGTGGATTCCGCGGCTGACGCCGTGGACGCCGTCCTCATGACTGCGCGGTGAGACTGCCTGCCGCCGCAGCAGTTCCGATGGCCACCCAGTCTGCGAGCCGTCTTCGAAGCGAACTCAGTGGTGCGCGCTGACCTGTTGAGCGCGCGTTCGGCGTTGATGCGCGCGACAACCTCGGCGGCGCGGGTGCGTCGTCGTCGCGGCATCTTCAGGGTGCGCCCTTCTGTATGCGGTGGCGCATTGGCCGACGGTGGCAGGTCTGCGGTGGTGGTATCCCACTTCGGGAAGAACACCCAACTCGACGGGTAAGTGCGGTAGGTCCGCCCGCTGGGCGCGGTCCACACGACGGTGCCGTCGGCATGCTGTTCGTCTCGCCAGCCGCAGAATGTTTTGAGCAAATGGTGAAAACGACACAGACACTTGATGTTCGACGGATGTGTCGGCCCGGCCGGGTAGGGCACCGTATGGTCGAAATCGCAATTTTCGGCCGGGCGGTCACAACCCGGGAACCGGCATGTCATGTCGCGCATCTGGACGAACGGCGCGCACTGGCGCGACGGCCGGTACCGCGCCTCGGGGCCGACCTCGTCGGGGCGATTCACGGTGTGCACCTTCGCGCCGTTGTTGATCAGTTCCGCCAGCAACGGCGTGGGGATGACTCCACCGTTGACCATCAACGCCGCGGTGGGCTTCGGCTTGGCCGCAGGCGTCTCCGGCGCAGGCGTTTCCGCGCTGTCCGCCGCGGCTTCGGGCGGGGTCCCCGCAGCCGTGGCTTCCGCCGGGGCTTCCGCCGCGGGTTCGGGCGGGGTCTCGGTGAGGACGTGGACGACGAAGGTGCTCACGCGGGGGTCCTCCTGGTCGGCGGAGGGGCATTGCGGACTGTTGCACTGGCACTTCAACCGGTCGGCGCCGGCCGCCAAGGCACCCAGGGCATCCGAGCGGCGCTGCCCCTGCGTGCGCGAGTCGGCCGGGCAGATGTCGCGGGTCATCTCAACCAGGCGGCGGTCCAGCAGCTCGGCATCGGTGGCAGTCAACCGTCCCCACAGCGACGCGGTGCCGTTGGCGTCGTCGGGTTTACCCAATCGCACGTCGCGCTTGCGAGCGGCCTCGTGAAACCGCCGACGCGCATCGGGGTCGTGGGTTTCCACCACCGCATCGACGGCCAACTCCAGTTTCTCCACCGACAGCGCCCCCCACTTCACAGCGCGTTCGGCGATGGCGGAGTCGATCTGGGCCACCAGGTCGCCATCGATCACGAGGTGGGTGCGCCACGTGATGGTGGCGATCAACTTCGCACTGATCCGGCCCGCGCTGAACAGAGCCGCGACCTTGGGCAACCGCTCGCGCAACGTCAGCCCGATACCCATCTCGCGCGAGGCCGCGCGCTGGCTGATGCCCATCGCCGCAGCGACCTCCGCGGCCGCGCAGGCCCAGAAATCCATCACCCATTTCTGGCGCTCCATGTCCGGCTCGTTCGCCCGGGCGGCCAGCTCCGCTGTCGCCGCCAACCGCCGCGCCGCCGTCTCCGCCTCGGTCCGCGTGCATGCCGCTATCTCGGCGACGAGTGCGGCGTCGTCTGCCGACCGGAACTCGGTGGCGAACATACGTTCGATTCTGGCACAGGGGTACGACAAGAGAGTCGCCCCAGGTCACCCCGTGTTTTGCAGTTCGACCCCGGTTAGATAGATGTCGGCCAACTCGTCGAGCGACAGGGGCAGCACCCTGGCCAGCGCCGCAATCGTGGTGAACGCCGGCGTCGGCAGCCTGCCGGTCTCGATCTTGCGCAGCGTCTCGGGCGAAATCGCCGCCGCACCGGCCACTTCGGCAAGCGTGCGGTCGCCGCGGGCCTGCCGGAGCCGCTCGCCGATGCGCTTACCGGCGGCGAGTTGTTCTCTCGTCAGCGGCACACGAACCATGGGTCCAACCGTACCGTGACCGGTATGAAAATACCGGCAACCCGCGTTAGGCTGGTATTTTCATACCGCTCGTAGGACAGAGGAGGGCCCGCTGGTGGTCGAGCTGAAGACACCACGCGAAATCGCGGCGATGGGCGTCACCGGCGCCTTCCTCGCCGAACTGCTCGACGACCTGACCGACCGCGCCCGCCCGGGGGTGAACCTGCTCGAGCTCGAGAACCGCGCGCGTCAGCTGATCGACGAGCGCGGCGCCCAATCGTGCTACTGGGACTACGCGCCGTCCTTCGGCCGCGGACCGTTTCGTAACGTGATCTGCCTCTCGGTCAATGACGCTGTGCTGCACGGGCTTCCGCACGACTATGTGCTAGCCGACGGTGACCTGCTGAGCATGGACATCGCGGTGTCCATCGACGGCTGGGTCGCCGACTGCGCCCGCAGCATCATCGTCGGAACCCCGCGGGCCGAAGACCAACGCCTCATCGAGGCGACCGAGAAGGCCCTGTCGGCGGGCATCGCGGCGGCACGACCGGGCAACCGCCTGGGAGACATCTCCGCGGCCATCGGCGCCGTGGCGGCCGACTACGGATATCCCGTGAACACCGACTTCGGCGGCCACGGACTCGGTCGCACCATGCACGAGGATCCGCACGTGCCCAACGCCGGCCGCCGCGGACGTGGCCTCAAGTTGCGGCCCGGGCTCACGCTCGCACTCGAACCGTGGTTCGCCGCAGGCACGGACAAAATCGTCTACGACCCCGACGGGTGGACCCTGCGCTCAGCGGACGGATCGCGCACGGCCCACAGTGAGCACACGATTGCAATCACCGACGGTGCGCCGCTGGTGCTCACGACCCGGAGCCACGCCGCCGCAGCAGGATGATGTTGTCGACCAGCGGGCCGGACGTGCCGTCGGGGCCGGACGCCTCCCGCTCGGCTGCCTCCACCCGCAGCCGTTCCCAGTCCGCCTCAGCGAGATCGAGCGCGTCGACGACCTCCTCGGCGCTGGGGAACTCGTGGTCCTGATGCAGCTTCGACGCCCAGGGCGGCGGCCCGCCGTGGTCGACGATCAGTAGCAGCCCGCCGGGACGGATGGCCTCGGCGGCGCGCCGGAAGATGCGCGTGCGGTCCAACGGCAGCGTGGAGTGCAGGTAGTGCGCCGACACCAGATCGAAGGTGCCGTCGGGGAACTGCTCGGGCAGATCGGCCTGATGGAACTCGACCCGATCGCCCACCCCGCGCTCCCGCGCGTCAGCCGCCGCGCGCTGCAGCGCGGTGTCGGAGATGTCCACACCCACGACATGCCAACCGCGTTCGGCGAGCCACAGCACGTCGCCACCCTCACCGCAGCCCAGATCCAGCGCCCGACCGGGCGGCAGCGGTGCCGCGACTTCGGCGAGGCGGGCGTTGACCCGTCCGCTCCAGACGCGGTCGCGTTCACCGTAGTGCTCCTCCCAATGCGTCTTGGCATCAAGCGTCGACATGTTGTCTCCCTTCAGGAACGGTCAGTCCGTACTCGTCTGCGACAAGGCTTTGCACCACCGCGGTCGCGGCCAGCGAACCGCCCGCGATCGCTGCGGCCACCTGCGGCATCTGGGCGCTCAGGTCACCGGCCGCGAACACGCCGGGCGTGCTCGTGCGGTGCTGTGCGTCCACCGCCACCGGGTCGGCGGCCACCGGAGTCGGACCACCGACTTCGACGCCCAGTTGTTCTGCCAGCGTCGAGCGCTGGTGAAGTGTGGTGGCGACGAGCATGGCCTTGCGCGCCAGCCGAGTCCCGTCGCTGAACACGACGGCAGTCAATTCGCCACCCTCCGATGCGAGTTCGGCCACCGGCCGCTCGTCGATGCCGATGCCCGCCGCGGACAGCCGGGCGCGGGCGGTGTCGTCGAGAGCCGATGGCCCGTCGGTCAGCACCACGATGTCGTCGGACCAGCCGCGCAGCAGCAGCGCCGAGTGCACGGCCTGCTCGCCGCGCGCCATCACCGCAAGCGGTTGGTCTCGGACTTCCCAGCCGTGACAGAACGGACAGTGAAACACCGACCGTCCCCACAGCTCGGCCAGCCCTGGCACCTCGGGCGGGCGGTACTCCATGCCGCCGGCCAGCAGTATCCGGCGGGTGTGCTCGCGGCGGCCGTCGGCCAGCGCCACCACGAACCCGTCGGCTACTCGCTCGGCCCCGGTCACCTCGCCTTCGCGAACCTCGATGCTCGGGTAGGCCGTCAGTTCGCGCCTGCCGATGTCGTAGAGCTCCGCGGGTGGACGGCCGTCGTGGCCGAGCAGGCCACCGATGCCGTGCGCGACCAGATTGCTCGGCGATCCGGCGTCCACGAGCAGCGTCCGCCGCCGCGCCCGGCCGAGCACCAGGCCCGCGCTCAGGCCGGCCGCTCCGCCACCCACGATTACGCAGTCCCATGTCGTATCCATGACTCCACCTTGCAGACCGCCGCCCAAAATGCCAAGCTCGTTTGCCATGGAGGCAAACTCCGAGGAAAGCGTCGACGTCCGGGTGCGGCGTCGGCTGCGCGAACTGCGCACTCAACACGGGTTGACGCTCGAAGAGGTGGCCAACCGGTCCAGCATCGATGTGTCGACGCTGAGCCGGCTGGAGTCCGGGAAGCGGCGCCTGGCCCTCGACCATCTCCCCCGACTGGCCGCGGCGCTGTCGGTGAGCACCGACGAACTACTGCGCGAGCCCGAAGCGCCGGATCCCCGGGTGCGGGCCAACTCCCACACCCATCACGACATCACCTACTGGCCGCTGACCCGACAGGCCGCAGGTGGCTTGCACGCGTACAAGATCCGGATCAGCCCGCGGCGCCGGATGCCGCCCGACGACCTACCGGTGCACGAAGGCCAAGACTGGATGTATGTGCTCTCCGGTCGCCTGCGGCTGATCCTGGGCGAACGCGACTTCACCGTGGAACCGGGTGAGGCCGTGGAGTTCTCGACATGGACGCCGCACTGGTTCGGCGCCGTGGACGGTCCGGTCGAGGCGATCACCATCTTCGGCCCGCACGGTGAGCGCCTACACCTGCACGACTAGCGGCTAATCCAGATACGCCGTCTGGTTCACCAGCCGCACCGACGCCGCGCCGTCGGGATAGAACTCGGCGATCGACAACGACGCCAGGTCCAGATGCATCCGGTAGAGGAGGCTCGGGCCGGCGTCCAACGCCGTGCGCAGCAGCGTCTTGATCGGGGTCACATGCGACACCACGAGCACCGTCTCGCCGGGATGCCCGGTGATGATGCGCGCCTGCGCGCGGCGGATCCGCTCGGCGGCGCGATCGAAACTCTCCCCGCCGGGCGGGGCCACGCTGGTATCGCGCAGCCAGCGCCGGTGCAGTTCGGGATCCCGTTCGGCGGCCTCGCCGAACGTCAACCCCTCCCACGCCCCGAAATCGGTCTCGATCAAATCGTCGTCGACGACGGCGTCGAGGCCCAGCGCGTCGGCCGCTGCCCTCGCGGTGTCATGAGCGCGCTGCAGCGGCGAGGTGACGACGGCGGCGATACCGCCCTTCTCCCCCAGATACCGGGCGGCCGCCTGCGCCTGGCGGCGGCCCAACTCGGTCAACGCCGGATTGCCGCGACCGGAATACCGTCGCTGCACCGACAATTCGGTCTGGCCGTGCCGCAGCAGCAGGAACCGGGTGGGCGCCCCGCGCGCCCCGGTCCACCCGGCCGGATTGGGCGCCTGGCCGGGTTTCTCCTCCTCCTCAGAGGGCTCGAGTTCGGCGGCCGCGGCGTCCATCGCCTCATTGGCCAACCGGTCGGCGTGGGCGTTCTTCAGCCGCGGAATCCAGTTGTAGGTGACGCGATCGAACCGCGTGGACAGCGCGGTCGCCCGCTGGTGCAGCGGCGCGAGGTCGGGGTGCTTGACCCGCCAGCGCCCCGACATCTGCTCCACCACCAGCTTGGAGTCCATGTAGACGTCGACCTCGGAGGCACCCAGCTTCGCCGCCTCCTCCAAACCTGCGATCAGGCCGCGGTACTCGGCGACGTTGTTGGTGGCCCGGCCGATCGCCTGCTTGCTCTCGGCGAGCACTATGGTGTGGTCGGCCGACCACACCACCGACCCGTATCCCGCCGGACCCGGGTTACCACGCGAGCCGCCGTCGGCCTCGACAACGACCTTCACGCGCGGGTTTCCTTGACCCGCAACAGGATCGCACCACATTCCGGACAGCGCATTACGTCGTCCTCGGCCGCCGCCGAGATCCGGGCCAGCTCGCCCTTGTCGATCTCGATCTGGCAGGCACCGCACCGGCGGCCCTGCAGAACCCCCGCACCGGCGCCGCTGCGGGCGCGCTGACGTTCGTAGACTGCCACCAGGTCGGCATCCAGTCCCGCGATGATTTCGTCTCGCCGCGAGAGACTTTGGTGGCGCAGCTGGTCGAGTTCGGCGCGTGCGTCGTCGGCGGCCTTCTGCGCCTGGGCCAAGTCGCTTTGCAGCTGGTCGATCTCGCCCAGTGCGTCGGTCTGGTCGCGCTGCACCTCTTCGCGACGCTCCATGATCTCCAGCAGCGAGTCCTCCAGGCTGGCCCGCCTGCGCTCCAGCGTCCCGAGTTCGTGCTGCAGTTCGGTGAGCTGTTTGGCGTCGACGGTCCCGGCCGCCAGCAGTGTCCGGTCACGCTCTTCGCGCTGGCGCACGGCGTCGATCTCGGTTTCGAACTTCGACGCCTGTTCGTCGAGGTCGTCCAGCGCGATCTGCAGCGCGGCGAGCCGGTCGTTGGCCTCGCGATGCGACGCCTGGACCTCTTCGAGCCGTTGCTGCTCGGCCAGGTTGTTGTAGCGGTGTTCGATGCGATTGCGCTCCGCGTCCAGTTCGGCCAGCTCGAGCAGCGAACGTTGTTGGACCACCTCAGCTTTCATCTTTCGTCCTCTCAACGTTCCACGGATCGGTGCGGACGGCCGACACCCGTACGGGCAACGAGTCGCCGAAGTGCCCACGCAGCAGTTCGGCCGCCTGCGTGCACCAGGGGTATTCACTGGCCCAGTGCGCGACGTCGACGAGCGCCACCTGCGAGGCCCTGCTGTGCTCGTCGGCCGGGTGGTGACGCAGGTCCGACGTCACGTAGGCCTGGACGTCGGCCGCCGCGACGGCGCTCAGCAGGGAGTCGCCCGCTCCCCCGCACACCGCCACCCGCGACACCATCGCGTCGGATTCACCGCACGCGCGCACTCCCCACGAAGTGGCGGGCAGCGCGTCATGCACCCGGGCCACGAAGGCCGCCAACGTCTCCGGCCGCTTCAGCGATCCGATCCGGCCCAGCCCCACGTCACCGGGCAGCGGCGCGAGCGTGAAGATGTCGAACGCCGGCTCCTCGTAGGGATGGGCGGCGCGCAGCGCGGCGAGCACATGGGCACGGGATCGGGCCGGCGCGATCATCTCGACGCGGTCTTCGGCCACCTTCTCGACGCTGCCCACGGCGCCGATGGCAGGCGAGGCGCCCTCGTGCGGCAGGAACTGGCCGACGCCCGACACACTCCAACTGCAGTGCGAGTAGTCGCCGATCTGGCCCGCGCCCGCGGCGAACATCGCCTCGCGTACCGCGTCGGCGTTCTCGGCGGGCACGAACACCACCCACTTGTCCAGCTCGGGTCCGTTCGATGCGGGCGCCAGCACCTCTTCGACGTGCAGTTCCAGGGCGTCGGCCAGCGCATCGGATACGCCGGGGCGCGCGGAGTCGGCGTTGGTGTGCGCGGTGAACAGCGCGCGGCCGGTGCGGATCATCCGGTGCAGCAGGGCCCCCTTGGCGGTGCTGGCGGCAACCGTGTCGACCCCGCGAAGCAGCAGTGGATGGTGGGCCAGCAGCAGCGAGCGGTCGGGTACCTCGGCCAGCACCGCGGCGGTGGCGTCGACGGCGACGGTCACCGACTCGACCGTCTCCGCCGGGTCACCGCACACCAGCCCCACCGAGTCCCAGTGCTGGGCGAGCCGGGGCGGATACGCCGCCTCGAGCACGTCGATCACGTCGGATAGGCGCACACTCACGAGATCACCTCGGACATCGCCTCAACGAGCGCCGGCCACTGCGGCCGCACCGCCGCGCGCAGGAACGGGCCCTCGAGGCCGACGAACGTGTCACAGCGACGCACGGCAATGCCTTTGCCGTCGAGATGTTTTCGCATCAGCTCGGCATCCTCGACGCGGAACAGGACAAACGGCGCACACCCCTCGATGACATCCACGCCGATGCTAGCCAAGCCGGCCACCATCTCGGTACGCACCTGAAGAAGGCGGCGGGCGTCACGGTCGGCCTCGGCCACCGCCGCCGGTGTGCTGCACGCGGCGATCGCCTCCAGTTGCAGGGTGCCCAGCGGCCAGTGCGGTCGGCGCGCCGTCATCCGCGCGAGCACCTCGGCGTCGCCCAGCGCGTAGCCCACCCTCAGCCCGGCCACCGACCACGTCTTGGTGAGGCTGCGCAGCACCACCACGTCGGGCAGTCGCTCGGCCGCCACCGATTCGGGCTCACCGGGGACCGCGTCGGCGAACGCCTCGTCGACCACCACGATCCGGCCGGGACGACGCAGCGCGTGGATCTGGTCGCGGGGGTGCAGCACCGAGGTCGGGTTGGTGGGGTTGCCGACGACGACGAGGTCGGCGGCCTCGGGCACGGCGGCGCCGGTCAGCTCGAACGGCGGGGCCAGCACCACATGGTCGACGGGCACACCCGCGGCGGTCAGCGCCGCCTCGGGTTCGGTGAACGACGGCGCGATCAACGCCGCACGCCGCGGCCGCAGGTCGGCCAGCAGCGCGAAGCCTTCAGCCGCCCCGGCCAGCAGGGCCACCTCCTCGGTCGGGCGGCCATGGCGGGCGGCCACCGCGCCGACCGCGCGTCCCTCGTCGGCCGCCCCGGGGTAACGGGCCAGCTCGGGTAGCCGAGCGGCGAGGCGGTCGAGCAACCACGACGGTGGCGCGTCGGCGCGCACGTTGACCGCGAAGTCCACCATGCCGGGACCGGCGGCCTGATCGCCGTGGTACCGGGCGCCCGCCCGCAGTTGCCTTGCCACAACCTGACCCTAATGCGCCGTTCGACCGGCCGGCCCGACCACTGCGGACGTCGGCGACAATGGAGGGGTGACAGACATGCTTGACCGACCGCAGAAACACACGACGGCCCGCCCGCATCTGGTGCTGTTCGACCTCGACGGCACCCTGACCGACTCGGCGCAGGGCATCGTCGCCAGCTTTCGGCACGCGCTGGGGTCGGTCGGCGCCACGGTCCCCGACGGGGATCTGGCCGCGATGATCGTCGGTCCGCCGATGCACCACACGCTGCGCGGGCTGGGCCTGGGCGAGCGCGCCGACGCGGCGATCGCCGCCTATCGGGCCGACTACCGGGCCCGCGGCTGGGCGATCAACCGGGTGTTCGACGGGATCGGCGAGCTGCTCGTCGACCTGCGCGCGGCCGGGGTGCGGTTGGCGGTGGCCACCTCCAAGGCGGAGCCGACCGCGCAGCGGATCCTGGCTCATTTCGGCCTCGACCAGCACTTCGAGGTCATCGCGGGCGCCAGCGTGGACGGCTCCCGGGCGACCAAGGCCGACGTCGTCGCGCATGCGCTGGCGCAGCTGGAGCCCCTGCCGGACCGCGTGCTGATGGTCGGCGACCGCTCCCACGACGTCGAGGGCGCCGCCGAGCACGGCATCGACACCGTGGTGGTCGGCTGGGGGTACGGCCGCGCCGACTTCGACGACCCCGCCACGAGCACCGAGGCGCTGGCCCACGTCGCGACCGTCGAGGACCTTCGCGAGGTGCTCGGTGTCTGAACATCTACACGTCACGTTCATCTGCTCGGGCAACATCTGCCGCTCGCCGATGGCCGAGAAGATGTTCGCCCACCAGATCAGCGAGCGCGGGCTGTCCGCGGTGGTGCGGGTGACAAGCGCGGGCACCGGAGGCTGGCATGCGGGTGATCCCGCCGACCACCGGGCCAGCCACGTGCTGCGCGCGCACGGCTACCCCACCGCGCACCGCGCCGCGCAGATCGACGACGGGCATCTGGCGGCCGACCTGATCGTGGCGCTGGGCCGAAACCACATGCGCATGCTCCACGAGATGGGCGTCGAGGCCGACCGGGTCCGGATGCTGCGGGCCTTCGACCCGCGCTCGGGCGCCCACGCCCTGGACGTGGAGGATCCGTACTACGGCACCCACGAGGATTTCGAGGACGTGTACACGGTGATCGAAGCGTCGCTGCCCGGCCTGCACCAATGGGTCGACGAGCAGCTGGCCAGTCGGGGAATCGCGAGCTGATGCGGCGCTGGGCGTTCCTGCTGCGGCCCTCGTGGCTGGCACTGTTCGTGGTGGCGGCAGCGTTCGCCTACCTGTGTTTCACCGTGCTGGCCCCCTGGCAGCTGGGCAAGAACGCCAAGACGTCACGCGAGAACGCCCAGATCTCGCAATCCTTGACCGCCGAGCCGGTACCGGTGACCACCCTTCTGCCGCACCAGGATTCGGCGGCGCCCGACGAGCAATGGCGTCGGGTCACCGCCACTGGTCGGTATCTGCCCGAGGCCCAGGTGCTGGCCCGGCTGCGCACGGTGGGGGCCGAACCGGCGTTCGAGGTGCTGGTGCCGTTCGCGGTCGACGGCGGGCCGACGGTGCTCGTCGACCGCGGATATGTGCGGCCGGTGCAGGGCTCACAGGTACCGGAGATCCCACCGGTGCCCGACGGGCAGGTGACCATCTCGGCCCGCCTGCGCGACTCCGAGGGGCTCTCACAGAGCAAGGAACCGTTCCGCGCGGACGGCGTGCAGCAGGTGTATTCGATCAACACCGGCCAGATCGCGCAGCTCACCGGCGTGCCGCTGACCGGGTCGTATCTGTTGCTGGCCGAGGATCAACCCGGCACGCTGGGCGTCATCGGGCTGCCTCACCTCGACGCCGGACCGTTTTTGTCCTACGGCATCCAGTGGATCAGTTTCGGCATCATCGCGCCGATCGGCGTGGGTTATTTCGTCTACGCCGAGATTCGCCAGCGCCGTAAGGAGAAGGCCGCCCAGGAGGCCAGGGCAGCCACCGAAGCCGCGGCGCCCGACGAACCGCTCACCGCCGAGGAGAAGCTGGCCGACCGCTACGGCCGACGGCGCTGAGCCCGACCGCCAGCGCCACCGCCAGCGTCTGCACCGCGCGGGAAAGCCGCACCGCGCGCGCCAGATCCGACACCCGCGGTGGCCTGCCGGCGCCGAGGGTGGGCCGGATCTCGAGTCGGTGCGCGTACCGAGTGGGCCCGCCCAGTTGCACCCCGAGCGCACCGGCGAACGCCGCCTCGACCACGCCGGCATTCGGGCTGGGGTGGCGGGCCGCGTCGCGCCGCCACGCGCGTACGGCGTCGACCGAGGAACCACCGACCACCGGCGCGCAGACCGCCACCAGCACGGCGGTGACCCGGGCCGCCAGCAGGTTCACCAGATCGTCGAAACGCGCTGCGGCCCATCCGAATTTGGCGTAGCGTGGCGAGTGGTTGCCGATCATCGCGTCCAGCGTGTTGGCGCCCCGGTACACCAGCACCGCGGGCACCCCGCCGACGGCCGCCCACAGCAGCGGCGCCACCTGCGCATCGGAGGTGTTCTCGGCGACCGATTCCAGCGCGGCGCGGGTCAGGCCCGCCGCGTCGAGTACCGACGGGTCGCGCCCGCACAGCGATGGAAGCAACCGGCGGGCGCCGGTCAGATCGCCGCGGGTCAGCAGGTCGGCCATCTGGCTTCCGGTGCGGGCCAGCGAGGTACCGCCCAGTGCGACGAACGTCGCGGCGGCCGTCACCGCCGGCGAGCTGCGTCCGCGGCCCGCCGCTCGTTCGGCGGCCAGGCCCAGCACGGCGAGCGCGCCGAGCAGCGCACCGGTGTGGCGCACGCCCCCGGCGCGGCTGTCGTGGTAGCTGACCGACTCGAATGCCGCTGCGCCACGGCCGAACAGCGCCACCGGATGGCCCCGGCGAGGGTCGCCGAACACCACATCGGCCAACCAGCCCGCCGCGATCCCGGCGGAGCGGTCGCGACGCGCTGACCCAATCACCCCGGCAGCGTCTCACAAGGTGGTGTACTCGAAGCCATGAGGCTTGGCCCACCCGAACACCCGACCCGTGTCACCGATCTGATCAACCCCGCCGCGGTGTTGCTGCCCGCGGCCAACGTGATCATGCAGCTGGCGCTGCCGGGGGTGGGCTACGGCGTGCTGGAAAGCCCGGTGGACAGCGGCAACGTCTACAAGCACCCGTTCAAGCGGGCCCGCACCACCGGCACATATCTGGCCGCGGCGACGATGGGCACCCGCGAGGACCGCGACCTGATCCGCCGTGAGATCGACAGGGTGCACGCGCTGGTGCGCTCCACCCCGGCGAGTCCGGTGTCCTACAACGCGTTTGATCCGCGCCTGCAGTTGTGGGTGGCGGCCTGCCTGTACCGGTATTACGTCGACCAGCACGAGTTCCTGTACGGCCCGCTGGACGACGACGACGCCGACGCCGTGTACCGCGACGCCAGGAAGCTGGGCACCACGCTGCAGGTCCGCGCGGACATGTGGCCGCCCGACCGACTGGCCTTCGACGAGTTCTGGAAGCGCTCGTCAGACGAGTTGCGCATCGACCCGCCGGTGCGCGAGCACCTGCGCGGCGTCGCGGCGATGGCGTTTCTGCCCGCGCCGATTCGTCTGCTGGCGGGCCGGTTCAACCTGTTCGCGACGACGGGGTTTCTGCCCGCCGAGTTCCGCGAGCACATGAAATTGGCGTGGACCGCCGATCAGCAGCGTAAATTCGACTGGCTGGTATCGGCGCTGCGCATCGCCGACCGGGTGATCCCGCGAGAGGTCTGGCTGCTGGGCTATCAGCTCTATCTGTGGGACATGCGGACACGCGCACGTCGCGGCAAACGCGTCGTCTGACCGACGAGGGGGTCTCCGACATGGCTTTTCCCAGTCTCAACCACGTGGCGCTGACGGTCCGCGATCTCGCCGTCAGCGCTCCCTGGTATCAGGAACTGATCGGCGCCGAACCGGCCATCGACGAGCACACCGACGCCGGCTACCGCCATGTCGTCTGGACCTTCGACAACGGCACGCTGTTCGGCATCCACGAGCACGACCGGGGCATCGAGGACGGTGGCTTCACCGAGTTCCACGTCGGCCTGGACCATGTCGGCTTCGGCTGCGCGAGTCGGGCCGAGCTGCAGAACTGGGCCGAGCGGCTGGACCGACTCCAGATCGCCCACGGCGAGATCGTCGACGCGCCCTACGGCTCCGGGCTGAGCTTTCGTGACCCCGACGGCAATGCGTTGGAGTTCTTCGCACCGCCGGGATGACCGGCCTGAGCTCCGCGAGATGCACGTTACCGTGGCCCCTTCTCGCACTTTCCCTCGATAACGTACGTCTCGCGGCCCGCCGGGGTATTGGTGGGCGCGGACGGTATCGAACCGCCGACCGCTGGTGTGTAAAACCAGAGCTCTACCACTGAGCTACGCGCCCTCGGAAGGGCAAATTACACGCCGATGACCTGCGACGAAAATCAGTCGGTCCGCAACGCCTCCAGCGCCGCGGTCCACACCGACCCGTCGCGCTGCTCGCCGGGCTGTTTCATCTCGGCGAACCGGATGATCCCGGAGCGATCCACCACGAACGTGCCGCGGTTGGACACGCCCGCCTTCTCGTTGAACACCCCGTAGGCCTGCGCGACCTCACCGTGCGGCCAGAAGTCCGACAGCACGGGAAACAGGAACCCACTCTGGATGGCCCAGATCTTGTGGGTGGGCGGCGGGCCGACCGAAATCGCCAGCGTGGCGGTCTGGTCGTTCTCGTAGTCCGGCAGATGGTCCCGGATCTCGTCGAGTTCGCCCTGGCAGATGCCGGTGAACGCCAGCGGGAAGAACACCAGCAGCACGTCCTTGGCGCCCCGAAAGCTGCTCAGGGTGACGGGCTGGTTGTTCTGGTCGTTGAGCGTGAAGTCCGGCGCCTCGGTGCCGACGTCGAGCATCAGCGCCGACCCGCGGCCTTCGACTTCGGCTGCACCAGGCGGCTGGCGATCCAGTCACCGAGATTGGCCGACGACGTCTGCATCAGGCCCGCGGTCGGCGCCGACTCGGCGATCTCGGCGGGCATCACGTGGCCGGGTTTGCCCGTCTTGGGCGTGATCACCCAGATCACGCCGTCGTCGGCCAGCGGGGTGATGGCGTCCATCAAGCGGTCGACCAGGTCGCCGTCACCGTCGCGCCACCACAACAAAACGACGTCGATGACCTCGTCGGCGTCCTCGTCGAGAAGCTCAGCTCCGCACGCCTCTTCGATATCGGCGCGGATGTCGTCGTCGGTGTCCTCGTCCCAGCCCAACTCCTGCACGACTTGATCTTTTTGGATGCCCAGTCTGCGGGCGTAGTTCGGGGCGTCATGCGCCGCGGACACCGTCAGTCCTCCTTCAGCCGGTCGTGCTCTGTGTGTGCTCGGCCTATCGTCGCACGCCGCACCGCCGCTGTTGGTGACTGGCACCAAGTTCGTCGATTCATTTCAGTACAGGGCGTCGCAGAGATTGAGCGCCGTGGTCTTGCTGTCGTTGAGCCGGGTGATCGCGGCGTTGAACTCCTCGGGCCCGTAGTTGCCGGCAATCGCGGTGGCCACCCCCCTCGCAGCGGCCACCCAGCCGTTGAGCGCGTCGGTCAGTTCGGGGGCCAGCGGGTCGGAGATGCTGCGGGCCACCAGGTCGGCGCTGTGGTTGAGGGCGTCGATGGCGGGCCGGGTGCGGGCGCCGACGTCGGCGGCGCTGTTGTTGAACGCGTCGACGTAGTCGTTGACCGCGGTGATGGCGTCGACGCTGCTGGTACTCAGCGTTTCGCAGGACGAGTGGATGGCCTCCTTGGTCAGCGAGGCCTGCCGTTGGGATTCCCGCACGCTGGAACTGGCGGCCGACTCCGCGATCGACGCCGAGACCGAGGCGCGGTAGACGGGCGCCTCGCGGGCGTCGACCTGGGGAGCGCCCTGGGTGACGCTGCTGCAGCCGCCGATGATCATGGCCAGGCAAGCCACGATGCCCATCACCAGAGCCACGATCCGCAGCCGCTTCGGGCACAGCCAACCGGTCAGCACGGTCTGCAGACGTTACCGGGTTCGTTTCGGCGTCGCCGGTTCATTCCCGTCGTCGCCCCCTTGATGACGTTGGGGCAGGATGGGAGAAGGATGGAGGCGCGATCGCGCGGGCAAAACCTGCCAGGCGGTCGCGCGTGCACCTATACCGCCGACCAAGGAGCGGAAGTTGACCACCGAGTTCGTGCGCCAAGACCTGGCCCAAAACTCCAGCAGTGCAGCCGAACCCGACCGGGTTCGGGTGATCCGAGAAGGCGTCGCGTCGTATCTGCCCGACATTGACCCGGAGGAGACCGGCGAGTGGCTGGAATCCTTCGACGGGTTACTGGAACGCTCCGGTGCGGCCCGCGCCCGCTACCTGTTGCTGCGGCTGCTGGAACGCGCCGGCGAACAACGGGTGGCCATCCCGGCGCTGACATCCACCGACTACGTGAACACCATCCCCACCGAGCTCGAGCCGTGGTTTCCCGGTGACGAGGAAGTCGAGCGCCGCTACCGCGCCTGGATCCGGTGGAACGCCGCGATCATGGTGCATCGCGCTCAGCGCCCGGGAGTCGGTGTCGGAGGGCATATTTCGACGTATGCATCGTCGGCGGCGCTCTACGAGGTCGGCTTCAACCACTTCTTCCGCGGCAAGTCCCACCCCGGCGGCGGCGACCAGATCTTCATCCAGGGCCACGCGTCGCCGGGGATATACGCGCGCGCTTTCCTCGAGGGCCGGCTGACCTCCGAGCAACTCGACGGCTTCCGCCAGGAACACAGCCATCCCGGCGGCGGGCTGCCGTCGTATCCGCATCCGAGGTTGATGCCGGACTTCTGGGAGTTCCCCACGGTGTCGATGGGGCTGGGCCCGATGAACGCCATCTATCAGGCCCGGTTCAACCACTATCTGCGCGACCGCGGCATCAAGGACACCTCCGATCAGCACGTGTGGGCCTTCCTCGGCGACGGTGAGATGGACGAGCCCGAAAGCCGCGGCCTGGCCCATGTGGCCGCGCTGGAGGGTCTCGACAACCTGACCTTCGTCGTCAACTGCAACCTGCAGCGCCTCGACGGGCCGGTACGCGGCAACGGCAAGATCATCCAGGAGTTGGAGTCGTTCTTCCGCGGGGCGGGCTGGAACGTCATCAAGGTGGTGTGGGGCCGCGAGTGGGACGCACTGCTGCACGCCGACCGCGACGGCGCACTGGTCAACCTGATGAACAGCACGCCCGACGGTGACTACCAGACCTACAAGGCCAACGACGGCGCCTACGTGCGCGAGCACTTCTTCAACCGCGACCCGCGGACCAAGGCACTGGTGCAGCACATGAGCGACCGCGAGATCTGGAACCTCAAACGCGGCGGACACGACTACCGCAAGGTCTACGCCGCCTACCGGGCCGCGATGGAACACAAGGGCCAGCCGACGGTGATCCTGGCCAAGACCATCAAGGGTTACTCGCTGGGCGCGAATTTCCAGGGCCGCAACGCCACACACCAGATGAAGAAGCTCGCACTCGACGACCTCAAGCACTTCCGCGACGCCATGCGGATCCCGATCAGCGATGAGCAACTCGACGAGAACCCGTATCTGCCGCCGTACTACCACCCCGGACCGGAGTCACCGGAGATCCGCTACCTGCTGGAGCGGCGCCGCGCACTGGGCGGCTTCGTGCCCGAACGCCGGACCAAGTCAAAACCGCTGGCGCTGCCCGGGCCCGACACCTACCAGAGTCTGAAGAAGGGCTCGGGCAACCAGGAGGTGGCCACCACCATGGCCACCGTGCGGACCTTCCGAGAAGTGTTGCGCAACAAGGATATCGGCTGGCGTATCGTGCCGATCATTCCCGACGAGGCGCGCACCTTCGGGATGGACTCGTGGTTCCCGAACCTCAAGATCTACAACCCGAACGGACAGCTCTACACCTCGGTCGACGCCGAACTCATGCTGGCGTACAAGGAAAGCGAAGTCGGCCAGATCCTTCATGAGGGCATCAACGAAGCCGGCTCCACGGGCAGCTTCATCGCGGTGGGCACGTCGTATGCGACCCACAACGAGCCGATGATCCCGGTCTACATCTTCTATTCGATGTTCGGGTTCCAGCGCACCGGCGACAACCTGTGGGCGGCCGCCGACCAGATGACCCGCGGCTTCCTGCTGGGCGCGACGGCGGGGCGCACCACCCTGGTCGGCGAGGGCCTACAGCACGCCGACGGGCATTCACCGCTGCTGGCGGCGACGAACCCGGCGGTGGTGGCCTACGATCCGGCGTTCGCCTACGAGATCGCCCACATCATCGAAAGCGGTCTGCACCGGATGTACGGCGAGGAGCCGGAGAACGTCTTCTTCTACATCACCATCTACAACGAGCCCTACGTCCAGCCCGCCGAGCCCGAGGGCGTGGACGTCGACGGGCTGCTGCGGGGCATCTACCGCTACCGGCCGGCACCGGAGAAGCGCGCCCATCCCGCGCAGATCCTGGTCTCGGGGGTGGCGATGCCCGAGGCGCTGCGGGCCGCCGAGATGCTGTCCGACGAGTGGGATGTCGCCGCGGACGTGTGGTCGGTGACCAGTTGGGGTGAGCTCAACCGCGACGGTGTGCAGGTCGAGAAGCAGCGAATGCGTCATCCGGACCGCCCGGCGGGCACCCCGTTCGTCACCAAGGCGCTTGCCGATGCGGCGGGTCCGGTGATCGCGGTGTCGGATTGGATGCGGGCGGTGCCCGAACAGATCCGGCCGTGGGTTCCGGGCACCTACATCACGCTGGGCACCGACGGCTTCGGCTTCTCCGACACCCGGCCGGCCGCGCGGCGCTTCTACAACACCGACGCCGAGTCGATCGCGGTCGCGGTGCTCGAAGGGCTGGCCCGCGACGGCAACATCGACCAGTCGGTGGCCGTCGACGCCGCCCGCAAGTACCAGATCGACGACGTCATGGCGGCGCCGGAGCAGACCTCCGACCCCGGCGTCGCCTAGGCGCGGCCCAGCCACCCCTCCCCGGCGAGCAGCCGCAAAGTCCGCAGTTTTACGGCGTGTCGTGCGCATTTTGCGTCTGCTCGGCGGGTTGGGTGAGCGGATGAGGGTGAGCGGGCGTGTTGGAGGAATCCTCCATAGCCGTGGCGTAGTCTTTATGGGTGGCTGACAATAGGTTCATCCCGCCGAAGTCCACGGTCGAGGTCTTACAGACCGTGCCGGACTCGTTGTTGCGGCGGCTGCAGCAGTACTCGGGCCGGCTGGCCACCGAAGCCGTCCGGGCCATGGAGGAGCGGCTGCCGTTCTTCGCCGACCTCGAAGCCTCGCAGCGGGCCAGCGTGCAGTTGGTGGTGCAGACCGCGGTGGTCAACTTCGTGGAGTGGATGCGCGACCCGCGAAGCGACGTCAGCTACACCGCGCAGGCCTTCGAGGTGGTCCCGCAGGACCTGCGGCGACGCATCGCGCTGCGGCAATCGGTCGAGATGGTGCGCGTCACGATGGAGTTCTTCGAAGAGGTGGTGCCGCTGCTGGCCCGCTCCGACGAACAGTTGACCGCGATGACGGCGGGCATCCTGCGCTACAGCCGCGACCTGGCGTTCGCCGCGGCCACCGCCTACGCCGATCAGGCCGAGGCGCGCGGCGCATGGGACACCCGGATGGAGGCCAACGTCGTCGACGCCGTCGTACGCGGGGACACCGGCCCCGAACTGCAATCCCAGGCCGCCGCGCTGAACTGGGACGCGACCGCGCCCGCGACCGTCATCGTGGGTCTGCCCCAGCCCGAGCGGGCGGATCTGGCCAGCGACGACGTGCACGACGTCGTCGACCGCCACGGCCGGGCCGCGCTGTCCGACGTGCACGGCAACTGGCTGGTGGCCATCGTCTCGGGCGCGTTGTCGTCGACCGACCGGTTCCTCGCCGAGTTGATGGACGTGTTCGCCGACGGGCCCGTCGTCGTCGGCCCGACCGCCGCGACGCTGGCCGCGGCCCACCGCAGCGCCACCGAGGCGATCGCGGGGATGAACGCCGTCGCGGGCTGGTCCGGGGCACCGCGGCCGGTGGCGGCCCGCGAACTGCTGCCCGAACGCGCCCTGCTCGGCGACACGACGGCGATCGCCGCGCTGGAGACCGAGGTGATGAGGCCACTGGCCGACGCGGGCCCCGCGCTCACCGAGACGCTGGAGGCCTATCTGGATTCCGGTGGCGCGATCGAAGCGTGCGCCCGCAAATTGTTCGTTCATCCAAACACCGTCCGCTACCGGCTCAAACGAATCGCCGATTTCACTGGCCGCGACCCCACGCTCCCGCGGGACGCCTACGTGTTGAGGGTGGCTGCCAGCGTCGGCCGACTCGGACGGCAAACACAGCTGACAAGCACGCGTTATGCGAGCGCGGCGGGGTGACGGAGATCACTGCGCGCCAGCGAGCACGCCGCGTGAGGCGATTGAAGGTTGCGGACCGGTCTCGATGAAGTCGCATCACATGTCATTTTGTGGAGACCCCACAAAAACATAAGACGAGGTTCATAATCTCTTACACCGCCCAAAACCGTCTTCACAGTGTTCTCTTAAAGAGTGCCTCACAAAGCCACGCTTGCTCTGCTTGCGCCCGGGCAGGGCTCCCAGACCCCCGGCATGCTCGCCCCATGGCTGGAGCTGTCCGGCGCCGCCGAGCGTCTCACCGCTTGGTCGCAGATCAGCGGCCTCGACCTGACCCGGCTCGGCACCATCGCCGACGCCGAGGAGATCACCGACACCGCCGTGACGCAACCGCTGGTGGTGGCCGCCACCCTGCTCGCCCACGAGGAGTTGACCAGGCGCGGACTGCTGGCGGACAAGAACACGGTGGTCGCCGGCCACTCGGTCGGCGAGATCGCGGCCTACGCGATCGCCGGGGTGATCTCCGCCGACGACGCGATCAAGCTGGCCGCGACGCGCGGCGCCGAGATGGCCAAGGCGTGCGCGCTCGAGCCGACCGGCATGGCCGCGGTGCTCGGCGGTGAGGAAGCCGATGTGCTGGCCCGCCTCGAGGCGCTCGACCTGGTGCCTGCCAACCGCAACGCCGCAGGTCAGATCGTCGCTGCCGGTGCGGTCGCCGCGCTGGACAAGCTGGTCGAGGATCCGCCGGCGAAGGCACGGGTGCGCAAACTCGCCACCGCGGGCGCGTTCCACACCCACTACATGGCCTCTGCGGCCGACGGCTATGCCAAGGCGGCCGAGGGTGTAACGACCTCGGAGCCGACCACGACATTGTTGTCGAATGCCGACGGCCAGGCCGTCGCTTCCGCCTCGGATGCCATGACCAAGCTGGTGGCGCAGATGACCCGGCCGGTGCGTTGGGACCTGTGCACCGACACGATGCGTCAACACGACGTGACCGCGATCGTCGAGTTCCCGCCGGCCGGGGCGCTGACCGGCATCGCCAAGCGCGAACTTCGGGGGGTGCCCACGCGCGCCGTCAAGTCCCCCGCTGACCTGGAAGGGGTCACCGAGCTCTAGCGTCTCGCTGCGCGCCCGGCCGGTACAACCACATAGAGATCGTCAATTCACTGCTGTAACAACCCAATTAGAAGGAGCCAACGTGTCCGCAACTCAAGAAGAAATCATCGCCGGCCTCGCCGAGATCATCGAAGAGGTCACCGGTATCGAGCCGTCCGAGGTCACCCCGGAGAAGTCGTTCGTCGACGACCTGGACATCGACTCGCTGTCGATGGTCGAGATCGCGGTGCAGACCGAGGACAAGTACGGCGTGAAGATCCCCGACGAGGACCTCGCCGGCCTGCGCACCGTCGGTGACGTCGTGGCCTACATCCAGAAGCTCGAGGAAGAGAACCCGGAGGCGGCCGCGGCCATCCGCGCACAGATCGAATCGGAACGCGCATGACTCGTCCTTCCACTGCTAACGGCGGTTTCCCCAGTGTTGTGGTGACCGCCATAACAGCGACGACGTCGCTCGCGGGAGACATCGAAGGCACGTGGAAGGGATTGCTGGCCGGCGAAAGCGGCATCCGCATCCTCGAAGACGAATTCGTCACCAAGTGGGACCTCGCGGTCCGCATCGGTGGTCACCTCGTCGAGTCCGTCGATGACCAGATGACCCGCATCGACATGCGCCGCATGTCCTACGTGCAGCGCATGGCCAAACTGCTGGGAGGCCGGATCTGGGAGGCCGCGGGTACGCCCGAGGTCGACCCGGACCGCTTCTCGGTGGTGGTGGGCACCGGTCTGGGTGGCGGCGAGAAGATCGTCGAGACCTACGACGCGATGAACGAAGGCGGCCCGCGCAAGGTGTCGCCGCTGGCCGTGCAGATGATCATGCCCAACGGTGCGGCTGCGGTCATCGGCCTGCAGCTCGGCGCCCGCGCCGGTGTCATCACGCCGGTGTCGGCCTGTTCGTCGGGTTCGGAGGCCATCGCCCACGGTTGGCGCCAGATCGTCATGGGAGACGCCGACATCGCCGTCGTCGGTGGTGTCGAGGGCGGTATCGAGGCGCTGCCGATCGCGGCGTTCTCGATGATGCGCGCCATGTCCACCCGCAACGACGACCCGGCGGGCGCGTCTCGTCCGTTCGACAAGAACCGCGACGGGTTCGTGTTCGGCGAGGCCGGTGCGCTGATGGTGATCGAGACCGAGGAGCACGCCAAGGCCCGTGGCGCCAAGCCGCTGGCTCGGTTGATGGGTGCGGGTATCACCTCCGATGCGTTCCACATGGTCGCCCCGGCGTCCGACGGACAGCGGGCGGGGCACGCGATGAAGCGTGCGATGGAGAGCGCAGGCCTGGAGCCCAAGGACATCGACCACGTCAACGCGCACGCCACCGCCACCCCGATCGGTGATACTGCCGAGGCCAACGCGATTCGGGTCGCAGGTGTCGAGCACGCCGCGGTGTACGCGCCGAAGTCGGCGCTGGGCCACTCCATCGGTGCGGTGGGCGCGCTCGAGTCGGCGCTGACGGTGCTGACGCTGCGCGACGGTGTCATTCCGCCGACGCTGAACTACGAAACCCCGGATCCCGAGGTCGATCTCGATATCGTCGCGGGCGAGCCTCGATACGGCGACTACCGGTATGCCATCAACAACTCATTCGGTTTCGGTGGACACAATGTCGCCCTAGCCTTTGGGCGCTACTGAGCGAGAGGAACTTTCGAGCAGTAATGGCAGGGTTGACGCGTGTAACCCGGCTCTCGACGGGGGCCGGTTTCCCTAACGTCGTCGTCACCGGCGTCGCGATGACGACGGCCCTGGCCACCAGCGCGGATGACACCTGGAAGAAGTTGCTGGACGGCCAGAGTGGCATCCGCAGACTCGAGGATCCGTTCGTCGAGGAGTTCGACCTGCCGGTGCGGATCGGCGGACACCTGCTGGAGGACTTCGACAATGAGTTGACGCGGGTCGAACTGCGTCGACTGTCGTACCTGCAGAAGATGTCCACCGTCCTCGGCCGGCGGGTGTGGGAGAGCGCCGGCAAACCCGAGGTGGATCCGCGCCGGCTGATGGTGTCGATCGGCACCGGGATGGGATCCACCGAGGAACTCGTCTTCAGCTACGACGGGATGCGGGCCAAGGGACTCAAAGCGGTGTCGCCGCTGGCGGTCCAGATGTACATGCCCAACGCCGCGGCCGCCGCCGTCGGCCTGGAACGGCACGCCCGCGCCGGGGTGGTCACCCCGGTGTCGGCGTGCGCGTCGGGCTCGGAGGGCATCGCGCACGCATGGCGCAACATCGTGCTCGGCGAGGCCGACATCGCGATCTGCGGTGGCGTCGAGACCAAGATCGAGGCGGTGCCGATCGCCGGGTTCGCCCAGATGCGAATCGTGTTGTCCACCACCAACGACGACCCGCCGGGCGCATGCCGGCCGTTCGACAAGGACCGCAACGGGTTCGTGTTCGGTGAGGGCGGCGCCCTGATGGTGATCGAGACTGAGGAGCACGCCAAGGCGCGCGGCGCCAACATCCTGGCCCGCATCATGGGCGCCAGCATCACCTCGGACGGCTACCACATCGTGGCGCCCGACCCGAACGGCGAACAGGCCGGCCACGCGATGACCCGCGCCATCCAGCTGGCGGGTCTACAACCCACAGACATCGACCACGTCAACGCGCATGCCACCGGCACCAGCGTCGGCGACGTGGCCGAGGGCAAGGCAATCAACAACGCGATGGGCGGCCACAAGCCGGCCGTGTACGCACCCAAGGCGGCGCTCGGCCATTCGGTCGGCGCGGTCGGTGCGGTCGAGTCCATCCTGACCGTCATGGCGTTGCGGGACGGCATCATCCCGCCGACGCTGAACCTGCGCAACCTCGACCCGGAGATCGATCTGGACGTCGTCGCAGGCGAGCCGCGGTCGGGCAACTATCAATACGCGATCAACAACTCGTTCGGATTCGGTGGGCACAACGTCGCAATCGCGTTCGGCAAGTACTGACGTTCCGCGCACAACAGCGCTACAGGAGGTTCCGCATGACCATCATGGCCCCCGACGCCGTAGGCGAATCACTGGATCCACGCGATCCGTTGCTGCGCCTGAGCACGTTCTTCGACGACGGCAGCGTCGAACTGCTCCACGAGCGTGACCGCTCTGGCGTGCTTGCCGCGGCCGGGACCGTCAACGGCGTGCGAACCATCGCGTTCTGCACCGACGGCACGGTCATGGGCGGCGCCATGGGTCTGGAAGGTTGCGCCCACATCGTCAACGCCTACGACCAGGCCATCGAGGAGCAGAGCCCGATCGTCGGCATCTGGCACTCCGGTGGCGCGCGACTCGCCGAGGGCGTCAAGGCGCTGCACGCGGTCGGGTTGGTGTTCGAGGCGATGATCCGGGCGTCGGGCTACATCCCGCAGATCTCGATCGTCGTCGGCTTCGCCGCGGGCGGTGCCGCATACGGTCCCGCGCTGACCGACGTGATCGTGATGGCGCCGGAAAGCCGGGTATTCGTCACCGGCCCCGACGTGGTGCGCAGTGTGACCGGCGAGGACGTCGACATGGCCTCGCTGGGCGGTCCGGACACCCACCACAAGAAGTCCGGGGTGTGCCACATCGTCGCCGACGACGAGCCCGACGCCTACGAGCGCGGCCGTCGACTGGTCGGGTTGTTCTGCCAGCAGGGCCATTTCGACCGGGCCAAGGCCGAAGCGGGCGACACGGACCTGCATGCGCTGCTGCCGGAGTCGGCCCGCCGCGCCTACGATGTGCACCCGATCGTCGAAGCGCTGCTCGACGACGACGCCCCGTTCGACGAGTTCCAGGGCAAGTGGGCGCCGTCCATCGTCATCGGCCTGGGCCGGCTGTCCGGCCGGACCGTCGGCGTGATCGCCAACAATCCGCTGCGGCTCGGCGGCTGCCTGAACTCCGAAAGCGCCGAGAAGGCCGCGCGTTTCGTGCGGTTGTGCGACGCGTTCGGGATTCCGATCGTCAACGTCGTCGACGTGCCCGGCTATCTGCCCGGGGTGGATCAGGAATGGGGCGGGGTGGTGCGCCGCGGCGCCAAGCTGCTGCACGCGTTCGGTGAATGCTCGGTGCCGCGAGTGACGCTGGTGACCCGCAAGATCTACGGCGGGGCCTACATCGCGATGAACTCGCGCTCGCTGGGCGCGACCAAGGTGTTCGCCTGGCCCGACGCGGAGGTCGCGGTGATGGGCGCCAAGGCCGCGGTCGGCATCCTGCACAAGAAGAAGCTCGCCGCCGCTCCCGAGGACGAGCGTGAGGCGCTGCACGAGGAGTTGGCCGCCGAACACGAGCGGCTCGCAGGCGGGGTCGATTCGGCGATCGAGATCGGCGTGGTGGACGAGAAGATCGATCCGTCCCACACCCGCAGCAGGCTGACGCAGGCGCTGGCCGAAGCCCCCGCCCGCCGCGGTAGGCACAAGAACATCCCGCTGTAAGTCGCCTACCCCAGCGACAGCATCTCCTCGGCCGCGGCGAGCACCCGCTCGCGGTCGGCTTGCACCAGCCCGATGCGGGTGCGGCGGTCGACGATGTCGTCGACGCTCAACGCGCCCTCGTGGCTGACCGCGTACTCGAACTCGGCGCGGATGACGTCGATACCCTCGGCCACCGGGTCGATCGGCCGCTCACAACTCGCGGCCTTGATGACGTTCGGCGCCTCGGCGCCGTAGCGCGCCACGAGCGACGACGGCAGGTCGGTCGGCGAGCGAAGGGTGGCAACGGGATTGGCCGGCGCACCGACCAGCGGCAGGTTACGGGTGCGGCATGCCCCGGCGGTCAGGCCGCGCAGTTCGATCGCCTTGTCGAGCACGTCCTCGGCCATGTACCGGTACTCGGTCAGCTTGCCGCCGACGACGCTGATCACGCCCGACGGTGATTCGATGACGGCGTGGTCGCGGGACAGATCGGCCGTCCGGCCCTCCCCTGCGTCGATCAACGGCCGCAGTCCGGCGTAGGCGCCGATCACGTCCGACTCCGCCAGCGCCACGTCGAGCGCGGTGTTGACGGTGTCCAGCAAAAACGAGACCTCCTCCGGCGTGGGTTGCGGCACATCGGGAATCGGCCCCGGCGCGTCCTCGTCGGTCAGGCCCAGATAGACGCGGCCCAACTGTTCGGGCATCGCGAACACGAACCGGTTGATCTCGCCGGGGATCGGGATGGTCAGCGCGGCGACGGGGTTGCCGAAGGCCGCGGCGTCGAACACCAGGTGCGTTCCCCTGCTGGGCCGCAGCGTGATCGTCGGATCGACCTCACCCGCCCACACCCCGCCGGCGTTGATGACCGCGCGGGCGCGAACCTCGAAGGAGGCACCGGACAGCTCATCGGTCAGCGTCACCGAGGCGCCGGTGGCCGCCGAGGCCGCCACCCGGGTCAGGATGCGGGCGCCGTGTTGGGCCGCGGTGCGGGCCACCGCGGTGACCAGGCGCGCGTCGTCGATCAACTGCCCGTCGTAGGCCAGATACGCACCGTCGAGTCCGTCGCGGCGCACGGTCGGGGCCAGTTCGACGGCACGCCCGGCGTCGATTCGCCGCGATCGGGGCAGCGTCGAGGAGGGGGTGCCCGCCAGCCTCCGCAGCCCGTCGCCGGCGGCGAAGCCCACCCGCACCAACGCCCGTGACATCCGGTTCATCGACGGCAGCAGCGGAACGAGCTGCGGCATCGCCTTGGCCAGGTGAGGCGCGTTGCGCGTCATCAGGATTCCGCGTTCGACGGCGCTGCGTCGGGCGATGCCGACATTGCCGGTGGCCAGGTAGCGCAGCCCCCCGTGCACCAGCTTCGAACTCCACCGGCTGGTGCCGAACGCCAGATCGTGCTTTTCGACCAGCGCCACGCTCAGCCCACGACTCGCGGCGTCGAGCGCGATGCCCGTGCCGGTGATGCCGCCGCCGATCACGACCACGTCGAGTTGCCCGCCGTCGGCCAGCGCGGCGAGGTCGGCCGTGCGGCGTGCCGCGTTGAGCGCGGTCGGGCCGGTCACGGTGCGAGGTATCCGTTCAGGCAGCGCGCGAGTTCGACGTCGAGCGCTTCGGTGTCGACGATCGGCGCGATGATCTGGCCGGACTGGACCACCGAACGGCCGACCAGCAGGCACACCGCGGCGAGCTTTCGTGGTTCGCCCTCGCGGACGCTGCCGTCCTCCTGGGCGAGTTTGATCTCGTTGGCCAGGGTGTCGATCATGACCTGCTGACTGGTGCCCAACCGTTCGGCGGTGTAGACCATCGTCAGCTCGGGAGCATCGCGCAACACCGACAGCACCACGTCGTCCTCACGCAGTCGCTTGCCGACCCCGACCATGCGCTCCACGATCGCCTCGCGCCCCACCCCACGGCTGGGCACGGCATCCAGCGCGCCGGTGATGCGTCGGGTGAGCAGTCCCGCCAGCACCGACCGGGTGTCGGGCCAGCGCCGGTACACCGTCGGTCGGCTGACCCGGGCGCGGCGGGCGATCTCGGCGAGAGTGACCCGATCGGCGCCATAAGCGGTCACGCAGTAGGCCGCGGCGTCTAGGATCCGCTCATCGACCGTCGGCGATCGACCGTTACGGATTGACGTCATGTGTAATACTGTAACGTATGACGCGTCCGGAGGACCAACCCAACGCCCTGTTACCGCCGATGAAGTGGAACGCCTGGGGCGACCCCGGCGAGGCCAAACCACTCTCGGAGGGCATCCGGTCCCTGCTCAAGGCGGCCCTCGGCGTCGAAGGGTCGACGAGCCCCGACCTCGAGGCCGAACAGGTCCGATTGTCGCCGTCGGCGCTGACCGACGCCGACCGTGACGCACTGGCGAAGATCGTCGGCGCCGATTACTGCCGCGTCGACGACCGGCACCGGTTACTGCGCGCGGGCGGCAAGTCCACCCTGGACCTGTTGCGCCGCAAGGACTCCGGAGTCCAAGACGCCCCCGACGCGGTGCTGCTCCCCGGCGACGAAGACGAGATCGCGGCGGTTCTGCGGCACTGCGCCGACAACGACATCGCGGTGGTGCCGTTCGGCGGCGGCACCAGCGTGGTCGGCGGGCTGGACCCGATCCGCGACGGATTCCGGGCGGTGGTGTCGCTGGATCTGCGCCGACTCGACGAACTTCACTCGCTCGACGACATCTCCGGCGAGGCGGAGTTGGGCGCGGGCGTCACCGGCCCGCAGGCCGAGCGACTCCTCGGCGAACGCGGGTTCTCGCTCGGCCACTTTCCGCAGAGCTTTCAGTTCGTCACCATCGGCGGACTGGCCGCGACCCGTTCGTCGGGACAGAACTCCGCCGGCTATGGCCGCTTCAACGACATGATCCGGGCCCTGCGCGTCGTCACCCCGGCAGGGGTCCTCGACCTGGGCCGCGCCCCGGAGTCGGCCGCCGGGCCGGACCTGCGGCAGATGCTGATCGGCTCGGAGGGGGTGTTCGGGGTCATCACCCGGGTGCGGGTACGCGTCCGGCCGGTGCCCACCGCCACCCGGCACGAGGCGTGGTCGTTTCCCGACTTCGCCGCCGGGGCCGACGCGTTGCGCGCGGTCGTGCAGACCGGCACCGGCCCGACGGTGATCCGGTTGTCCGACGAGGCCGAGACGGGCGTCAACCTGGCCACCACCGACCGCATCGGCGAGGACCAGATCACCGGCGGCTGCCTGGCGATCACGTCGTTCGAGGGCACCGAGGCCCACGTCGCGAGCCGGCACGCCGAGACGCGGGCGGTGCTACAGGCCGCCGGTGGCACCTCGCTGGGCGACGGGCCGGCGCTGGCCTGGGAGCACGGCCGGTTCGGCGCCCCGTATCTGCGTGACTCGCTGCTGTCGGCCGGGGCGTTGTGCGAGACGCTGGAGACCGCGACCACCTGGTCGAACCTGCATGCGCTGAAGGCCGCGGTCACCGAGGCGCTGACGAACGCACTGGCCGAAACGGGCACGCCCGCGCTTGTGCTGTGCCACATTTCGCATGTGTACCCCACCGGAGCGTCGCTGTATTTCACGGTGGTGGCCGGCCAGCGCGGCAACCCCGTCGAGCAGTGGAGCAAGGCCAAGGCGGCCGCCTCCGAGGCCATCATGCGCGCAGGCGGCACGATCACCCATCACCACGCGGTCGGCGCCGATCACCGGCCGTGGATGCGCGACGAAGTCGGTGACCTCGGCGTCGAGGTGCTCCGCGCCGTCAAGGCCACGCTCGACCCGAAGGGAATCCTGAACCCGGGCAAGCTGATTCCATGATCTCGCGGGTGACGATGTTGACCAACCCGGCGTCGGGGCACGGCAGCGCGCCGCACGCGTCCGAACGCGCGGTCGCGCAGTTGCAGAAGCGCGGCGTCGACGTGGTCGCGATCGCGGGCACCGATGCCGACCACGCACGTCGACTCGTCGAGGCCGCCCTCGAGCGTGGGATGGACGCGCTGGTGGTGGTCGGCGGTGACGGCATCATCTCGCTCGCCCTGCAGGTGCTCGCCCAGACCGACATTCCGCTGGGCATCATCCCGGCGGGCACAGGCAACGACCACGCCCGCGAATTCAACATTCCGGCAAAGGATCCCGAGGCCGCCGCCGACGTCATCGTGGACGGTTCGGCCCGGTCGATCGATCTGGGCCGCATCCGGGGTGCCGACGGCACCGAGAAGTGGTTCGGCACCGTGATGGCCGCCGGCTTCGACTCGCTGGTCACCGACCGGACCAACCGAATGCGCTGGCCGCACGGCCGGATGCGCTACAACCTCGCGATGCTCGCCGAGCTGTCTCAGTTGCGGCTGTTGCCTTTTCGGTTGACGTTCGACGGTCGCGAGTTGGACACCGAGTTGACGCTGGCCGCGATCGGAAACACCAAGAGCTACGGCGGCGGGATGCGGATCTGCCCCGAGGCGGACCCGTTCGACGGTCTGCTCGACGTGACGATGGTGGCCTCGGCATCGCGGACGAAGCTGATCCGGTTGTTCCCCACCGTGTTCAAGGGCACCCACGTCGACCTCGACGAGGTGCGCACCGAGCGTGCCCGCACCATCACCGTGGACTCCCCCGGCATCAACGCCTATGCCGACGGCGAGTACGCCTGCCCGCTGCCGGTCGAGGTGTCGGCGGTGCCGCAGGCGCTGCGGATCCTGACGCCGACTCCCTGACGCGACCGGCCCCGGCGGGCCTCAGCCCACGCCCCGGCTGAGCCAGCTCACCTCGGCGCCCGCGCCGCCGTCGCGGTAGGGTTCCAGCGCCTCGTCCCAGGCGGTGCCGAGCACGGAGTCGAGTTCGGCGGCCAGCATGTCGGCCCCCGCGGCCATCAGCGCGCGCAACCGCATCTCCCCGACGATCACGTCGCCGTTGGCGCTCATCGCCCCGCTCCACAAGCCCAGTTGCGGGGTGTGGCACCAGCGGTGGCCGTCGACGCCGGGGCTGGGATCCTCGGTCACCTCGAACCGCAGCACCGACCACGAGCGCAGGGCGTTGGCCAGCGCCGCGCCGGTGCCCACCGGACCGATCCAGTTCGTGACCGCGCGAAGCTGGCCGGGCATGGCCGGCTGCGGGGTCCACTTCAGGTTCGCCCGCGCCGACAGGGTCGACGACAACGCCCACTCGACATGCGGGCACACCGCCGCGGGTGAGGCGTGGATGTACACCACGCCTGTCGTCGCGTCGGCGAACTGGTTCGCTGCACGCATCTTGCTGCTCCTTCGGCTCCACGAGGGACGTCTTCCCCAACGACCTCGTCGAATTTCCGAAATTACAGCCGTGTCATGCGTGTCTATTGTGCCTTGTGAGGCCCCTGTTGCGCTAGTCTGCGCTGAATTCTCTCAGGACTTCGTCAGACAACGCCGGCCAGCGGGGATAGGCCCAGTCGCCGAAGTTGCGGTCGGTGAGCACCACCAACGCCAGGTCAACGGCCGGATCGACCCACAAAAACGTCCCTGACTGGCCGAAATGCCCGTAGGTACGGGCCGAGTTGGCCGTGCCCGTCCAGTGCGGGGACTTCGCCCCGCGGATCTCGAAGCCCAGCCCCCAGTCATTGGGTCGTTGCACCCCGAACCCCGGCAGCACCCCGGTCAGGCCGGGAAACTGCACGCTGGTGGCCTCGGCGTGCATCTGCGCCGAGACCGTCGCAGGTCGCAGCAGGTCCGACGCGAAAACGGCCAGGTCGGCGACCGTCGAGGTGGCCCCGAAGCCCGCCGCCTCGGCGCCGTCCTCCAGCGCCGAACCGGTCATCTCCAGTGGTTGGAACACCGCCTCGGACAGGTACCGGCCGAACTCGATGCCCGAGGCCCGCGCGATGGTCTCGGCGAGCACCCGGAAGCCGTAGTTGGAGTAGACGCGCCGCTTGCCGGGTTCGGCCATGGTGTCCGGCGCGTTCATCGAGTACCCCGCCGCGTGGGCGAGCAGATGCCGCACGGTGGATCCGGGCGGGCCGGCCTCGGTGTCGAGGTCCACGGCGCCCTCTTCGACCGCGATCTGCGCGGCCCGGGCGGTCAACGGCTTGGTCACCGACGCCAGTGCGAACCGGTGCGTGACGTCGCCGTGCTGAGCCAGCACCCCGGTCGGCCCGATCACCGCGGCGGCGGCGGTCGGCACGGGCCAGTCGGCGATCGCCTCGAGCGCAGTCATCGCGCCGAGCTTAGCCCGCGACGGGTGCGCTCCACGCCGCGGCGATCGCGGCCACGTGCCTGGCGTCGGTACCGCAGCAGCCCCCGAGCACACTGACCGCGGGCAGCCGGTCGCGCAACGCCGCGTGGCGTTCGGCGAGATCGGCGGGATCGCCCTCGTCGAGTTCGGTGGACTCGTCGAGTTCGGCGTGGCTCTTGGCCGACGCGTTCGCGCGCAACCCGACCAGGCGTTGCCGCCATGGCCCGTCCTGGTCGAGCGCGCCCGAGAAGTGCGTCGGATGCGCACAGTTGACCATGAAATACGCGGCGGCACCGTCAGTTTCGGCATCGACGAACTCGATCGCCGCACCCAGCGGCTGGCCTGTCGGCAGCCGTCCGTCGGTCTCGACGGTGAAGGAGATCACCGCCGGAAGGCCGAGGCCCGTCGCGGCACGCACGATGCCAATCGCCTCCTCGGCGTTGGTCATCGTGATCGCGGTGACCTGATCGACGCCAGCCTGGGCGAACGAGCCGATCTGGACGGCGTGGTACCGCTCGGCGGCCGAGGCGGTCATCGCCTCGCCGGGGTCGTAACCGTCGCCGCGCGGCCCGACGCACCCGCTGACCACGCCGGTGACGCCGTCGGCGGCCGCGGCCGCACGCACCTCGTCGGCGAGCGCGACGGCGGCCCGGTTGGCGGCGTCGAGTCGCTGCGCCGAGTAACCGAGCTGACCGGCCCAGTCCGGGTTGGCCCGCCAGGTAGGGGTCTCGACGATGAAGCCCGCGCCGAGACTGCGGGCGATGTCGAGGTAGCCGTCGTAGTAGCGGCGCAGCCTGGCGCGCGTTTGGGGGCGCTCCACCAGTGGAAACGCCGCGAAGGCCGGCAGGTCGAGGCCGTCGAGGAAGACCAGCTCGGTCTCCAGCCCGCCGTCGGTGACGAACAGTCCGCCGCCGAGCTGCGCCAGCACGCTCATCGGGCGGTCTTTCGCGCGACGTAATAGTCGTTGATCGGATCGGAGTCGAGCCCGTGGACCGCCACGTCCTCGAAGCCGGCGTCGGCCAGCATCGAGGTGGCCGTCTGCCGACCCCAGCAGGTGCCCAGCCCGTCGCCGTCCAGCCCCAGCGACACGCTCATGCAGTGCATCGTCGACACGGTGTAGAGGTACGGCGCGAACGGCATTCCGACGTTGTCCTCCAGCCTGCTCGACGCCTTGATGTCGACCATCAGGAAGACGCCGCCTGGCCGCAGCGCGCGGTAGATGTTCTGCAACACCGTCGTCGGGTGGGCCTGGTCGTGAATGGCGTCGAAAGCGGTGATGACGTCGTAGGTTTCGGCCGCGTCGAGGTTCGCCACATCGGCGGCGACGAACGTCGCGTTGGTCAGACCCAGCCGGTGGGCCTCGTCTCGGCCGGCACCGAGACCCTCGTCGGAGAAGTCGATGCCGGTGAACCTGCTGGTCGGAAACGCCCGCGCCATCACGTTGACGGCATGTCCACTGCCGCAGCCGATGTCGGCGACCTCGGCGCCCTCCTGCAGCCGGTGCGGCAGTCCGTCGGCCATCGGCAGGATGACGTCGACCAGCGCGGCGTCGAACACCGCGCCGCTCTCCTCGGCCATCAGCGTGTGAAATCGCGGGTACTCGCTGTAGGACAGGCCGCCTCCGCGTCGGAAGCACTCGATGACCTTCTGCTCCACCTCCGCGAGCAGCGGGATGAATTGCGCGACGCGCGCGAGGTTGTCGGGCCCCGCGGCGCGGGTGAGCGCCGCGGCACGATGCGGCGGCAACGCGTAGGTGCCTGCGCCGGGGTCGTAGTCGACGACTCGCGCCGCCACCACCCCGCCGAGCCATTCGCGCACGTACCGTTCGTTGAGCCCCGCGGCGTCGGCGATCTGCGCGCTGGTGGCCGGGGGCAGGTTCGCCAGCGTGTCCCACAGCGCGGTCTGATGTCCGATGGACAGCAGGATCGTCAGGCTTGCGCTGTCGATGGCACCGACGAGCCGCTCGGCGAACTCCTCGGTGGTTTCCGTCTCGTGCTGCAGTGTCGTCATGGTCGAACGGTAGGCCTGCCGGGCCCCGGATGACATCGGTTGAACCATGTAATTTGCCCCCGCGCCGTGGGGCAAATGATGCACCTGGCTACAGCAGGTTGTTCTCGTGCGCCCATGTCAGCGCCGCCGTGCGCGACGAGACCCCGAGTTTGGCGTAGATGTTGGCGAGGTGGCGCCCGACGGTCTTCTCGCTGATGCAGATCTGCTCGGCGATCTGCCTGTTGGTCACGCCACCGGCGACCCGGCACAGGATCTCGACCTCTCGCTTGGTGAGGCCCCCTGGTGCGCTCGGACCGCACGGTTCGACCGGTTCGACCCCGAGTTGGCGGTAGATGTTCTCGGCCGTCGCGGTGTCGGCGGCGGCCGCCTCCGTGTCGCCGATGCCGTTGTGCGCCAGTGCCATCCACTCGTAGACCTGAGCGGTGTCATAGCGGGACTGCTGGGTGCGGTACTCCCGAAGCGCCGCCTCCAGCGCTGTCATCGCCTCGGCGTGTCGGCCCTGTCGCACCAGTACCGCACCGCGGGCGTGCGCGGCCCACGCCCGAAATCCCGGCGTCCCGAACATCTGCGCACCGGATTCCAGTTCCTCGCAATGTCTTTCGGCTTCGTCGAGGCTGTCGCGGACCAGCGCGACCTCGACCGCGCCGGGTAGCAACGACATCCGGTCGAGCAGGTCGAGCCCGGCCAGCGCCACCCGCAGATCCGTCCAGGCGGTGTCGCTGTCCCCGATGCGGCAGCGCAGCAGCGCCTCGCCGGGTTGCGGCTCGATGCCCCACGTCCTGGCCCGGGCGAACGCCGCGAACGCGCCCTCCACGTCGCCGCGCATGCGGCGCACCTCACCGAGTTGGTAGTAGCCCTCGCCCGCCGCCCAGCCGTTGACCTCCTCGAGCGTCCGGCTGGCGCTGTCCAGCTGTTCCTCGAGCAGGCGCAGGTCGCCGGTGGCCGCCTGCACCTGCAACCGGTGAACGTCGCAGACCCCGCCGTAGGTGTCCGATCCGGCGTACTCGTGGCACCACCGCTGCATCGACTGCGTCCAGGCCCGCATCCTGGGCAGGTCGGCCAGCCGGTGACAGTGGTGCAGCACGATGCAATAGATGTCGCCGGCCCATTCCAGCGGAATCTGGTCGGCCAGCACGGGCAGCATCGCCTCGTCGATCAGGCCGTAGGCCTCGGGCATCCGGCCGCCCAGCATCGCCTCCAGACCCTCGGCGACCCGGCACAACGCGGTCACCGGGGGCGATTCAAGCCGGGCGCACAGCTCCCGCAATTCCGCCACGCGCTGCGTGAGCATCGCGGTGTCTCTGCTCATCACCGCCACGACCGCATCGAGATAGGCCAGATATCCGTGGGTCGTGCTCTGCGGTGTGTCCACCAGCAGCCGCCGCGCCCGGTTCATCCAGCCCTGCCCGATATTGAGGTCGCCACGGGTCAGCCACGCCAGCGCGACGTCGACGGCCTTCATCGCCGCCGACTGCGGATCGCTGCGCGACAGCAGCGTGAACACCCGCTCGGCGACCCTCAGCGCCTCTTTGCCGCGGCCGAGGCGCCAGGCCGCGGCGGCCATCGCGTCGAGGTCGTCGACTCCCAGCGACATCTCCTCGGCCGCCCGCAGGTAGGCCTCGTAGGAGGTGTGCCAGTCGCGGCGGGCGTGGGCATTGCGAGCCGCGAGCAACAGCTCGGTGGTGTGGGTATCAATTCCGGTGACCATCTGTTCTGTGAACGGTATTCCCCTCAGTCCAGTTCGATCGACCGTTTGGCCAGGCCCATCCAGTATCCGTCGATCACCTGGCGCGGGGGTTCGCCGGCGTCGGAGGCCGCCCCGAGCGTGATGAACAGGGGCGCGAAGTGCTCGATCGTGGGATGCGCGTAGGGCATACCGGGCGCGCGGTGGCGGAAGTCGATCAGCGCGTCGACGTCGCCGGCGGCGAACCGCTCGGCGGCCCACGCGTCGAACTCCGTCGACCAGTCCGGCGGTGCTGCGTCCGGTGTCCAGTCGGTCAGGAACGGCAGCCCGTGCGTGGTGAACCCGGATCCGATGATCAGCACACCTTCGTCGCGCAGCGGCCGCAGCCGCCGGCCCAGCTCCAGCAGTCGTTGCGGTTCCAGCGTCGGCATCGAGATCTGCAGCACCGGGACGTCGGCGTCGGGATACATCACCGTCAGCGGGACGTAGGCGCCGTGGTCGAGCCTGCGGTGCGGGTTCTGGCGGACGCGTTCCCCCGACATCAGCGACTCGACGCGGGCGGCCACCTCCACGGCACCGGGCGCGTCGTAGGTGACGTCGTAGTAGTGCTCCGGGAAGCCCCAGAAGTCGTAGGTCAGCGGCGTTTGCGTGGAAGTGGACCCGATGGTCAGCGGCGCGGCGTCCCAGTGCGCGGAGACGACGAGGATCGCCGCCGGCCGCGGCAGCTCACGGGCCCAGGCCGCCAGTTGCGACACCCACAGTTCGTCGTCGACCAGCGGGGGCGCCCCGTGGGACAGATACAGCGCGGGGATCATGAGTTCAGCCTCGCACTTCGGCGTGATCGGCGAATCCCGATAGGTTGGAATGTATGAGTCAAACGGTGCGCGGTGTGATTTCACGCAAGAAGGGTGAGCCGGTCGAGGTGGTGGATGTGGTCATCCCCGACCCCGGCCCGGGCGAAGTGGTGGTCGACGTCGTCGCGTGCGGGGTGTGCCACACCGACCTGACCTACCGCGAGGGCGGCATCAACGACGAGTTTCCGTTCCTGCTCGGCCACGAAGCCGCCGGCACCGTCGAGTCGGTGGGGGCGGGCGTGACCAACGTGGCACCCGGCGACTTCGTGATCTTGAACTGGCGCGCGGTGTGCGGTCAGTGCCGCGCCTGCAAACGCGGTCGCCCGCACCTGTGCTTCGACACCCACAACGCCGCGCAGAAGATGACGTTGACCGACGGCACCGAGTTGACTCCGGCGCTGGGCATCGGCGCGTTCGCCGACAAGACCCTGGTGCACGAGGGCCAGTGCACCAAGGTCGACGGGGCGGCCGACCCGGCGGCCGCGGGCCTGCTGGGCTGCGGGGTGATGGCAGGGCTGGGCGCCGCGGTCAACACCGGCGCGGTGACCCGTGACGACACCGTGGCGGTGATCGGCTGTGGCGGGGTGGGCGACGCCGCGATCGCGGGGGCCCGACTCGTCGGCGCCAAGCGCATCATCGCGGTGGACACCGACGACAAGAAGCTGGCCTGGGCGCGCGAGTTCGGCGCCACCCACACCGTCAACGCCCGCGAACTGGACCCCGTCGAGACGATCCAGGACCTCACCGATGGGTTCGGCGCCGACGTGGTCATCGACGCCGTCGGTCGCCCGCAGACCTGGAAGCAGGCGTTCTACGCGCGCGATCTGGCGGGCACCGTTGTGCTGGTGGGTGTTCCGACGCCGGATATGACGTTGGAGATGCCGTTGGTCGATTTCTTCTCCCGCGGTGGCTCGCTGAAGTCGTCGTGGTACGGGGATTGTCTTCCCGAGCGCGACTTCCCCACCCTGATCGACCTGTACCTGCAGGGCCGATTCCCGCTGGACAAGTTCGTCACCGAACGGATCGCGCTCGACGAGGTAGAAGTAGCGTTCGGGAAAATGCATGGTGGAGAGGTTCTGCGCTCGGTGGTGGTGTTGAAATGAGCGCTCTGGGGAAGAGGAGACATTAAATGAACGGTGGACCGATTCAACGGGTGGTCACCTCCGGAAAGTTCGAACTCGACGGGGGCAGTTGGGACGTCGACAACAACATCTGGATCGTCGGCAACGACTCCGAGGTGGTGGTGTTCGACGCGGCCCACGACGCCGAACCGATCAAGGCGGCCGTCGGCGACAGGCATGTGGTGGCGGTGGTGTGCACGCACGGCCACAACGACCACGTGACCGTCGCCCCCGAGCTCGGCCAGGCGCTCGACGCGCCGGTGCTGATGCATCCGGCAGACGATGTGCTGTGGCGAATGACGCACCCCGACAGCGAATTCCGCACGGTCGACGACGGCGACACCTTGACCGTCGCGGGTATCGAGCTGCGGGCAATCTACACGCCGGGGCACTCCCCCGGGTCGGTCTGCTGGCATGCGCCCGAACTGAACGCGGTGTTCAGCGGCGACACCCTGTTCCAGGGCGGACCGGGCGCCACCGGCCGGTCGTATTCGGACTTCCCGACGATTCTGGAGTCGATCTCGGGGCGACTCGGCAAGCTACCCGGCGAGACCGTCGTCTACACCGGCCACGGCGACTCCACCACCATCGGTGACGAGTTGGTCAACTACGACGACTGGGTGGCCCGCGGACACTAGGGCCCAGCCGGGGTTCAACCGAGAATGCGCCGCTTCTCGGCGGTGTACTCGTCTTCGGTCAACGCCCCCGAATCGCGCAACGCGGCCAGCTGCCTGAGCTGCTCGAGCCGGATGCCCTGTTCGCTCGGTACGGCCGGCTGCTCGGGCGGCGGCGGCGTCGGCAGCGGGTCCGCCTCGGCGGCGTTCCTGGCGATACGCGCCGATCCTGTCAGCGCAGCCGCCAGCATCACCAGGCTCAGCGCGAACAGGCCGCCGAACGGCCACAGCAGCCAGCCGTGGGAACGGTCGTCGCCGAACGCCAGCCGGGGGTCGATGTAGCCGCCGACCTCTCCGTCGGTGACGATCTCGTAGTCACCCGGTTCGGCGATGTGGGCCGTCCAGACGCGGACGTGCGCGTCGTTGTTGACCGTCGTTGTGCCGCCGAGGCTCTCGGTCACCGTGGGCTCCGGTACGCCCGGCGGCGGGGTGATCGACATCTGCAGTTGCGGCACCGGCAGCCCGCTGGTGGGTTGGCCGCTGATCAGCGTGTGGAAGCTGATCGTCACCTCGCCCTGCGGCAGGTGCAGGCTGCCCGTGCCGGGGACGTCGACCTCACCGTGGGCGTCGAACTCGTCGAACACGAATGCGTTGAGGATCAGCACTGCGATGAAGCCGACGATCGCTGTCACCAGAGTCAAGATCGAGCCCACCAGCACGATCCGCACCGCGCGCCTCATGGGCGAAAGTCTGTCATGGCCGGGGGCTGACCACCGCGACAACGCGGACTACGGTCGGGGTTGAGACATATGTCCGCTGGCACGACACGGAGGTCGCGATGTTGCCCGAATCCAGCATCGTCGTGCGCCCGGAACCCTTGGGAAGCGCCTCCTTCACCGCGAGTTCGCGGCTGCAGGCGGCGGGTCTGCGCCCGGCGATCGCCCTGTTCGAGGCGGCGGCGTCGGATGTTCCGTTGCCGAGGCCGCCCCAGCCGATCGTCATCGCCGACTACGGCGCCGCGACGGGCCACAACTCGTTGCTACCGGTCGGTGCCGCGATCGCCGTGCTGCGCAAGCGGACCCGGGCCGACCACTCGATCCTCGTCGTACACACCGACGTGCCCGGGAATGATTTCACCGCGACCTTCCGCACCCTGGCCGACGATCCGGACAGCTACCTGCACAACGACGCGGCCACGTTCGCGTCGGCGGTCGGCCGGTCGTTCTACGAGCAGATCATCCCGTCCGGCAGCGTGCTTCTGGGCTGGAGTTCGTGGGCGGTGCAGTGGCTCAGTCGCGTGCCGGGGCCGGTTCCCGACCACATCCACGTGGCCTACAGCGCCGACGCCGACACCCGGGCGGCCTACGCCAGACAGGCGGCCCACGACTGGCGCGAGTTTCTCGCCTTTCGCGGCCGGGAGTTACGGCGGGGCGGCCGCCTCGTGGTGATGACCATGGCCGTCGACGAGCACGGTGAATTCGGGTACCGACCACTGCTGGCCGCGCTGGCCGACACGCTCGACGAGTTGGCCGCCCAGAAGGTGCTCACCTCCGACGAGGCCAGGCGGATGAGCATCCCGACGTTCGGGCGCAGCGAAGCCGACTTCCTGGCGCCGTTCGCGCCGAAGGACCGGTTCGAGCAACTCGAGATCGAACACCTCGAGGTGTTCAACGCCGAGGACCGCTTCTGGAACCAATACCAGATCGACGGGGACGCAGACGCATTCGGTGCACAGTGGGCGGCTTTCATTCGGGCGGCGGTGTTCTCGACCCTGGCACGCGGACTCGACGGTGGCCCTGCGGACCCGCGCACCGGGCAGTTCTTCGACCGACTGGAGGCCGGTGTCGCCGCGCGCATGGCCGCCGCACCCGAACAGCTTCACATCCCGCTGGCGCACGTGGTGTTGGTCAAGCGGCCGAGAGCGCACTGAACCGACGGCGGTCACGGCCGCATCTCGTAGGCGCCGTCGTAGGCGGCCACCCGCTGCCACACCCGGTCAAAGCGCTCGGCGTCGGGCACGGGTTTGCGGATCGCCGATACCGCCCAGTCCTGTTGGGCCGGGGTCGAACTCGGCTTACCGTGCAGCGCGACGGCATACGCGCTGAAGTCGCGCACCTGGAAGTCGAAGATCTGGTCCACGACGTCGTCCTCGAGGCCGGTGAGCGCCGCCTCCTCCAGAATCAACTGACCGTAGACGACCAACGAGAACAGATGCCCGACGTTGAGCAGAAAATCCAGGTCTTTCTGCTGCTCGGCGTCGGGCGCGGCGGTGAGCAGTAGATCCCGAAAGGCCTTGGCCTGCTCGTAGAACACCGCGACGTTCGGGATGCCGAGATGCCGTTCGTAGACCGGCGCCCAGTCCGCGAACCGCACCTTGCCCGCCCCGCGGGTCGGGCCCTGGTTCCAGAAGAACACGTCGTCGGCGGGATCGTGGCGTACCGGAATCTCGGGATACTCGGCGGGATTGAGCATGTAGTTCGGCATGAACTTGAGCACCAGGCCGACGTTGACGTGCACGGTGCCCTCCAGTCGTGGCAGCGTGCCGATCAACTGGGCCACCTCGCGGAACATGGTGTTCTTCTCGTAGCCCTTGGCGGCGATCACGTCGTGCAGGGCGCGCAGCACGGTCTCGCCCTCCATCGTGACCTTGGCCTTGGTCATCGGGTTGAACAACAGGTAGCGGCGGTCCTCGAGGCTGGCGCTGCGGAAGTAGTCGACCGCGCGCCTGCTGAACAGCTTCATCGCCACCAGCCGGGCGTACGCGTCGACGAAGTTGGCCCGCACATGGCGCAAGTCGGTGACCCGGTTGCCGTACAGGATGCGGTTGTGCGCGTGGGTGATCGCCTCGTAGAAGGCGTGTTCGGCCATGCCGATCGACGCCGAGCAAAGATTGAACTTGCCCACGTTGACGGTGTTGAGTGCCGCGGCGAACGCTTCCACGCCGGTGTGCAGGAGGTCTTCTTCCCGGACCGGGTAGTTCTCCAGCCGAAACGTGCTCACGTAGATCTGCATGTGCACGACGTTGTCGATCAGCTTGTAGTTCTCGTGTGCACTGTCGGCCACGAAGAACACGTATTCGTCCCCGTGCCTGCCGAACACCGACACCATGCTGGCAACGTTTCCGTTGCCGATGTAGTACTTCTCGCCCGTCGCCCGGTACCGGATGCCCTCGGCGCGGTCCTGTTCACTGGCCGGCGTCAGGATCATGTCGGTGTTGTAGACGTCGGCGCCGTGCTCACGTTCGGACAGCCCGAAGGCCATCACGTGCCCGGCGTCCAGATCCTCTGCCGCCCGCAGCTTGGCGTCCTTGTTCTGGCTCTGCCAGATCGGACCGAGCCCCAGGATCGTGACCTGTTCGGTGTACCAGTAGGTCAGACCGTAGAAACCGAGGATCTCGGCCAGCGCGGCGTTGCGGGCGGCATCCCAGCGCTTGTCCGGATCTCCGTCGGCGAACTCCGACGGAGTCAGAAACGTCGCGAACAGCCTTTCCTGCCTGACGAATTCGACGAAGTCCGCGGGCCACCGCGCCGCGAGGTCGTCGTCGAGGATGCGCTTCTTGCCCAGGCCCTCGAAGAAGTCGATGGTCGCCCGCAGCAGCCGCCGCGTCCCGGCGTCGAACTCCTGCGGGTCATAAGTGTTCGGATCGAAGAGCAAGCCGTCGGTCTTGGCCATGGCGACAGCCTAGGGGCCTGGGGCCGGCTGTCCGGGCAATTGCGGCGCCGGGACCCACGGCAGCCCCGGGATGGTCGGGTACGGCGCGGTGGGACTCCACGGCGGCGGCTCCGGACTCGGCGGCGGTTCCTCCGCCGGTGGCGGTGGCTCCTCGGCCGGCGGCGGGGGTGGCGGCTCTTCGGTCGGTGCCGGCGGAGGTGGTTCCTGCGTCGGCGGCGGTTCGGTGATCGTCTGGGTCACCGGTGGGGGCGCCTGCCGGGTCACCGTCTGGCGCGGCGGTGGCTGTTGTGTCGTCTCCGGTGGCGGCGGTGGTGCGGCGCTGGTCGGCGGCGGGGCCGGGCTGGTGGCGGGTTCGGTGGTCGACGCCGGCGCGGGAGTGGTGTCGTCGCTCATCACCCACAGCACCACGGCACCGAGGCCCACGACGAGCACCACCAGGCCGGTGGCCAGCGCGACGGTCGGCTTGCGATACCACGGCAGAGGCGCGGCGGCGTCGTCATACGCGTCGTAGGCGTCATCGCGGTGAAACTGCATCTGCGGGCGCACCGCGCTGGGGTCTTCGTAGGACTGGTAGTCGTAGGGGTCGGTGGCCGCCACCTCGGGGAGGTCGTCGGCGTCCGACCAGGCAAGCGCGTTGGACGCCTCCTCGGGGGGCGCGGTCACTTCGGGTGCCATCGCGGTGGCGGCCGCCGCGGCGGCTGCGGCGGCGGGGGCCGCCGACATCGAGGTGGCACCCTCCTCGACGGTGCCGCGCGTGGCGGCCAGGCCCGCGCCGATGGCGGCGGTCAATTCCGGTTGCCCGGTCGTGATCACCGGCACGCGAAGGTGTTCCGACAGCGTGGTGGTGATGATCGGAATCCGCGCGCCGCCGCCCATCGTCGCGACGGCCGCCAGCCCGGCAGCGCCGACTCCGTTGCGTTCCAACGATTCCTGCAATACCCCGGCGAAGTCGGCGAGCGGTTGGCGCAGCGCTTCGTCCAACTCGTTGCGGGTCAACCGCACCTCGCTGCGGTGGCCGGGCAGTTCCGCCATCAATGAGGTGACGCTGGTGGTGGACAGCCGCTCCTTGGCGCTGCGGCATTGCGCCCGCAGCGCGGAGAGCGACCCGATGGCCGAGGTGCCCGACAGGTCGATGGTGCCCGCGGCGGAGAGGTCCTCGATGACGTGGGTCAGCAGCGCCTGGTCCACCAGATCGCCGCACAGGTCGGTGTGGCGGATCGTCGCGCCCAGCGGGGCGTAGCCGTTGGCGGCGTCGACCAGGGTGATGCTGGTGCCGGTGCCGCCGAAGTCGCACAGCGCGACGACGCCGGTGCTGGGCAGCCCGGGGTCGTCCTGCAGCGCGGTCAACGCCGCGGTCGCGTCGGAGACGACGGGTGCGGGCGCCGGACGCTGGAATTCGGGGACGGCGGCGAGCGCGGTGCGCAGCGCGTCGGCGGCGGCCGGGCGCCAGTGCGCGGGATGCGTGACGACGACTGGTCCGGCGGGCGGACGACCACCTCCGACGGTGTGCAGCAGCGCGCGCAACGCGTCGGCGAGCACCTCCTCGGCGCGGTGGGTGGAGCCGTCGGCGGCGACGATGCCGACCGGGTCACCGACCCTGTCGACGAAGTCGGTGAGGATCAGCCCGCGCTCGTCGAGGTTGGGGTTTTCGCTGGGCACCCCGACTTCCGACGGCCGATGCGGGTAGCGGGTAACGACCGGTGACCGCGTCACGGCGGCCCGGCCGACTATCACCGCCGCCAGCCGGGTCGCCCCTACCGACAGCCCTACCCCGTCAGACATCTGCTCCCGCCTCGATCGAAAACACTAATCGGTCATCAGTGCGATTGGACGAGGTTAGCGTTAGTCAACGGATTGTTCCCAACCCTTGGCGTACCGCCGGTGCAGAAGTTGCCTCGCTACACCGAGTACCGCGCCGATCTCACCCCACGACAGGCCGCAGACTCGCGCCGACCGGATGGCCTCGGTGTATCGGGATTGTGCACGCTCGAGATCGTCGCGTGCTGAAGCGAGTTCACGTCGGCTGGCGCCGGAGAGAACGTCGTTGAGTATCGGGTCGGGCTCGTCATACGGTGGGCGCTCGGGTGCCGCGTCCACCTCCTCGAGCGCCTGACGACGAAGCGCCAACAACTCGGGATGGTTGAACCACCACGGCTCGGGCCCCACCCCACCCCACACACCGTCCGACCCAACGCCGTCATCAATTGATGACACCCCAGACTCGACACCCACCTCCCCGGGCTCGTCGGGCTCGTCACACGGTGGACGGTCCGGCGCCGCGTTCACCTCCTCGAGCGCCTGACGACGAAGCGCCAACAACTCAGGATGGTTGAACCACCACGGCTCGGGCCCCGCCCCACCCCACACACCGTCATCAATTGATGACGCCCCGGGTTCGTCGGGCTCATCACAGCTTCCCATCGGCACCCCCTGCTCCGGATCGTTGACCACAGCGTGCCAGCACCCTGTGACGAACGGAGCTCACAGATTGATGGGATCCTCCGGTACGGTCCTCGTGGAATCTCTCAGCGCCGCCTTGAATTGCATTGCGCGGTAAGGCCACCCGGTTTCGGTGTTCCACTGCGACACCACCAGCCCGATACCGCCCTGGATGTCGAAGCGCGAGCCGGGCAGCACGTATCCGCCGTAGAGTTGGGCGACCTGGTTCTGCCGGTGGTTCTCCCCGGGCCACGCGCATCCGAGCACCGGTGTCTGTAGCGGCGTCGTGTGCATGTTGGCCACCGGCGCGTCGACGACCCGGTAGGCCAGCGCATACCGTGAGGCCAGGAATCCGCCGAGCAGCCACTTGCCGCGCTCCATCCGCCGAAACGTCAGCTCGCCCCATCGCTCACCGTCGGGCGTGATCGGCGTGGCCCGACTTCCCCACCGCCAGGAACCGTCGGTAAAGCCCCAGCTGAGATAGCGCGACCGGGCGCCGATGTCCTCGGGCCGTACCCGCATCAGGATGATGCCCTTGTCGCGCTGGAAACCCGTGGCCGTCACGTACACCCAGTCGTCGTCGGGATCGTGGTCCCACGACCAGCACTGGGCGTGGCCGTCGTGCAGATCGGCCGGGAACTTCGCGTCCGGTCCCAGGTGGGTCCATGACACGCCGCTGTCGTCGGAGCGCCAGATCTCGGTCCAGATCACGTTGCCGAAACCGCGATTGACGATGGCGTGCAGGTAGATCGAGTCACCCACCCGCAGCAGGTCGGAGGGGATCACCGTGCTGATGCCGCCGCGCGTCCAACCGCTCGACGCGTCGTCGTGGACGTAGTGCCACAACTGGCGGGCGTAGTCGGGGTCGGCGCCGCCGGCGCGTTCGTAGACGATCTCGTGGTCGGCGTCGCCGCTGCCGATCAGCACCACCGGTGAGCGCCAGTCGCCTTCGCCGACCTTGCGACCCGAGAACGTGTCGCCGAACACCGACACCAGCTTGCCGTTCGGCGCCACCACCGACGCACCCAGGTCGGTGCAGGTGACGCCCCAGCGGTCGGTGAGCCCCGGCCCCGTCAGGTCGACCACCTTGCCGTTGAGCAGCGGCACCCGGGCGCGTTCGCGGGGATTCAGGCCCCGTCCCGCGCCCCGACCGATCGACGGCCCGTCGGACAAGGTCAGAAGCAGCGGCGCAGGCCGCCGGGCTCGCAGATCAGCGGATACTCGGTGACCGGGATCGGCAGCGGCTCCTTGAACGACATCGTCAGCGGGACGCTGTGCATGGCGGGTTGCTCGCCGCAGACCGCGCCGTGGATGACCTGCTTGGTGCCCACAAACGTGTAAGGGTCGAACGCGTAGAGAGTTCGTTGTGGGGCGGTGCTGCCGTCGGGGCATATGCGGCCGTCGATCGTGTCGTACTCCACCGTGAACCGGCCACCCACCAAGTCGGCCTCGGCGCCGGGCTGACCTTTCGGGGTCACCTTCAACCGGCACCCGACCGGCAGCAGCAGCGGTTCGCGAAGGTCACCGACCACCGGCGCGCAGATCGGAAAGATCTCCCAGGTGGTCGGCGGCTCCCCCTCGACGTTGACGGCGTAGACGCCTTCGGGCACACCCGGCGGGTTGACGTCGCCCTGGGCGTTGGCCGGAACGGCCAGCCCGAGCGCAACGCCGACGCAGACGGCGGCCACTGCAAGTCCGCGGATGATCCTCACGACGTGCATCCCTTCAGCCGGCCCCGACGTCAGACGCTCAGCAGTATCCCAGTGTGCACTGCCCTCGTCACCCGTTTGACTGGGCTGGGCGTTTCTAGCGGCCCGTTCTTCGGGTAGAGAGGGGTGATGGCCCCGGGAAGACCAGCGGTGCGGTCCGCTGTGGTCGCCGTCGCGGCGCTCGTCCTCGCCCTGAGCGGGTGTTCGGTCGGTGAGCGGGTGGATCTCGGCGGCGAGTCCTCGGGCCATCTCATCGCGGCGATCGCCGGCGAACCCGATCAACTCGACCCGCACAAGACCACCGCGTACTTCTCGTTCGAGGTGCTCGAGAACGTGTTCGACACGCTCGTCGAAGCCGACGCCAACCTGGAGATGCGGCCGGCGCTCGCCGAGTCGTGGCAAGTCAGCCCCGACGAACTCACGTGGACGTTCCACCTGCGCCCCGGGGTGCGATTCCACGACGGCAGCCTCCTGACGGCCGACGACGTCGTGTACTCCTATCGCCGCATCATCGACGAACAGTTGGCCAACGTCGACAAGTTCAGCGCCGTCGCCGACGTCAGCGCTCCGGATCCTGCCACCGTGGTCATCCGCGTCGACCGGCCTACCCCCAACCTGCTGACCAACCTCGGCGGCTTCAAGGGCATGGCCGTCGTGTCCCGGCGCAACGTCGAGAGCGGACAGATCGCCACCCACCCGGTCGGCACGGGACCGTTCGCCTTCGCCGGCCAGAAGAGCGGCGACTCGATCACGCTGGAGGCCAATCCGTCGTACTGGGGTGGCGCGCCGAAGGTCACGGGGGTGACTTTCCGGTTCATCTCCGAACCGTCCACCGCGCTCTCGGCGCTGCAGGCCGGTGAGGTCGACTGGACGGATTCGGTTCCGCCGCAGCGGGTTGCTCAATTACAAAACGACGACTCGATTCGCCTGGCGGTGACGCCGAGCAACGACTACTGGTATCTGGCGCTCAACCAGGCGCGGGCGCCGTGGAACGACGTGCGGGTGCGCCAAGCCATCGCCTACGGCATCGACCGCGATGCCATCGTGCAGGCGACGAGCTACGGGACGGCTACCGCCAACCAGCTCGCAATACCCGAGGCCAACCCCTGGCACACCGACTACCACCGCTACCGCCACGACACCGACGAGGCGCAGAAGCTGTTGGCGCAGGCCGGGATCGACGACACCGATCTCGACATGCTGGTGACAAGCGAGTACCCCGAAACCGTGACCGCCGCCCAGATCATCGCCGACAACCTTGCGGCGCTCGGCATCACGGTCAACATCCGCACGGTGGACTTCGCCACTTGGCTCGACGAGCAGAACAACGGCAACTTCGACATGCTGATGATGGGCTGGCTGGGGAACATCGACCCCGACGACTTCTACTACGCCCAGCACCACACCGACGGCACCAGCAACGCCCAGAAGTTCTCGGACCCCGAGGTGGACCGCCTGCTCGACGCCGCGCGAACCCAGACCGACAGGCCGGCCCGCGCCGACCTCTACGACCGGGCGGCGACGCTGATCGCCGACCAGGTCAGCTACATCTTCCTGTACAACCCGTCGGTGATCCAGGCGTGGACACCCGCGCTGTCCGGCTACCAGGCACGCCGCGACGGCGCGATCCGGTTTCGCAGCGCCGACCTGGCTGAGGACGAAAGCCCGTGACGGCGTTGACGACTCATCCGGTGGTGCGGTTTGTGGCCCGTCGCTTGCTGTATTCGACGGTGGTGCTGGCCGGTGTGCTGGTGGTGGTGTTCACCCTCGTGTACCTGGTGCCGGGCGATCCGGTGCGCATCGCGCTGGGCACGCGTTACACCCCGGAGGCATACCAGGCGCTGCGGTCGGCCAGCGGTCTGGACAAACCGATCGTCGAGCAGTTCTTCGGCTACATCGCGTCGGCGCTGACCGGTGATCTCGGCGTGAGCTTCCGCAACGGCGACCCCGTCACGGTGATCCTGCTGGAGCGGTTACCCGCGACCGTGTCGCTGGCCGTGGCGGGTATTTCCATCGCACTGCTGATCGCCCTTCCGGCCGGTATCTGGGCGGCACTGCATGAAGGGCGGCTCAGCGACGCGATCGTGCGGGTGGCCAGCCAGTTCGGGGTGTCGATTCCCGACTTCTGGATGGGCATTCTGTTGATCGCGCTGTTCGCCTCGACGCTGGGGTGGCTACCGACATCGGGATACCAACCGCTGCTTGCCAATCCGGGCGGATGGTTGCGCCATGTCGTGCTGCCGGCGTTGACGGTCGGACTGGTCGCGGCGGCGATCCTGACGCGCTACGTGCGCTCGGCGGTCCTCGACGTCGCCGCGATGGGCTATGTGCGCACCGCCAGATCCAAGGGGCTGCCGCCGCGCATCGTGACGTTTCGCCACACCGTGCGCAACGCGTTGATCCCGGTGCTGACGATCACCGGGATCCAACTGGCGACGATCCTCGGCGGGGTCATCGTCGTGGAGGTCGTGTTCGCCTGGCCTGGGTTGGGACGCCTGGTCTACAACGCGGTGGCGGCCAGGGACTATCCGGTCATCCAGGGTGCCGTGCTGCTCATCGCGACGCTGTTTTTGCTCATCAACCTGCTGGTGGACATGCTCTACGCGGTGGTCGACCCGAGAATCCGGCTGTCATGACCGACGATCGGGGCGGCCGGGTGTCGTCGTGGCGGTTGCTTGCCGCCAATCGGGTCACCGTGGTGAGCGCGGCGATGCTGGCCGTGGTCGCGTTCGTGGCGCTGGCCGCGAACTGGATCGCGCCCTACGGGGTCAACGACATCGACGTGCCGAACGCATTGGCACCGCCGAGCGGTTCGCACTGGTTCGGCACCGACGAACTGGGCCGCGACGTGTTGTCCCGGGTGCTGGTGGCAACGCAGGCATCGTTGCGGGTGGCGGTGGTCAGCGTGGCGTTCGCGGTCGTGGTCGGGGTGCTGATCGGGGTGGTGTCCGGTTACCGCGGCGGTTGGCTGGACGCGGTGTTCATGCGCGTCGTCGACGTGATGTTCGCGTTTCCGGTGCTGCTGCTGGCGCTGGCCATCGTCGCGGTGCTCGGCCCGGGGGTGACGACGACGATGCTCGCGATCGGGGTCGTGTTCACCCCGATCTTCGCCCGGGTGACGAGGGCCAGCACGCTGAGCGTGCGGGTGGAACCGTTCATCGCGGTGTCACGCACCATGGGCACCGGCCACCTGTACATCCTGGGCCGCCACGTGCTGCCGAATGTCGCTGGGCCGTTGGTGGTTCAGACGTCGCTGTCGCTGGCCTTCGCGATCCTGGCGGAAGCGGCGCTGTCGTTCCTCGGGCTCGGCATCCAGCCGCCCGAGCCGTCACTGGGCCGGATGATCTTCGACTCGCAGGGCTTCGTCACGCTGGCGTGGTGGATGGCGGTGTTCCCCGGCGCCGCGATCGTCGTCACCGTGCTGGCGCTCAACCTGCTCGGCGACGGCCTTCGCGATGTGCTGGATCCCAAGCAGCGCACGATGATCGAGGCGCGGAGGAGATCGTGAGTCCACCGGTGCTGAGCGTGCGCGAGCTGGAAGTCCGCATCGGACGGCGAGACGTCGTCCGCGGGGTGTCGTTCGACGTGCGGCCGGAGCAGACGTTGGGCATCGTCGGTGAGTCGGGCTCGGGAAAGTCGATGACCGTGCTGGCCGCCACCGGACTGCTCGACGCCCCCGGCGCCGCGGTCACCGGCAGCAGCACACTGGCCGGCCCCTCGGGGCGCACCGAACTGATCGGCGCGTCGAACCGGGTACTGCGCGGCGTCCACGGCGGCCGCGTCGGGTTCGTGTTCCAGGATCCGGGCACCTCGCTGAACCCGCTGCTGACCATCGAGCGACAAATCACCGAATCCCTTGAGACGCATCGCCGTCTGTCGCCACGGCAAGCCCACCAGCGAGCGCTGGAGCTGCTCGAGGCGGTGGGCCTTCCTGATCCGCAGTCGCGGCTGCGCAGCTATCCGCACCAGTTGTCGGGCGGCCAGAAGCAACGGGTGATGGTGGCGGTCGCGATGGCGTGCGACCCCGAGTTGCTGGTCGCCGACGAGCCGACCACGGCGCTCGACGTCACCACCCAGGCCCAGATCGTCAGCCTGATCAAGGATCTGCAGCGCGACTTCGGCACCGCGGTGGTGTGGATCAGCCACGATCTCGGCGTCATCGGGCAGGTCGCCGACGACGTCACGGTGCTGCGCGACGGTCGCGCCGTCGAACAGGCCCCGGTGACCACGGTGTTCGACGACCCACAGCAGTCCTACACCCGGGAGTTGCTCAACGCCCGCCCACTGGTGGGACATTCGGGACCCGCGGCGGTGTCCGACGACGCCGAGGTGCTGCTCGACGTCAGCGGTCTCGATGTGCGGTTCAGCGTCGCCACGCCCGTCGGCAAGTCCACGGTGCACGCGGTCAAAGACCTGTCGTTTCGGATCCGGCGGGCCAGCACGCTGGGCCTCGTCGGCGAATCCGGGTCAGGCAAGTCCACGGTGGCTGCCGCACTGACCGGTCTGGTCAAGCCGGATGCCGGATCGGCGACCCTGGATGGCGCCGCGGTCGTCGGGGTTCGCGGTGCGGCCGAGAAGGCGTTGCGCCGGCGGATCAGCCTGGTGTTTCAGGATCCGTTCGCCTCGCTGAATCCGCGGGCCCGGGTCGGCGCCGCCGTGGGCGAACCGTTGTGGGTGCACCGCCTGGCGCGGGGCCGGGGCGCGCGGCGGGCGCGGGTGGCGGAGTTGCTCGAACTCGTCGGGCTGCCCGCGTCGTTCGTTTCGCGTTACCCACACGAACTCTCGGGTGGAGAGCGTCAGCGGGTGAGCATCGCGAGGGCGCTGGCCGGTGAACCGGACCTGATCATCCTCGACGAAGCCACCGCGTCCCTTGACGTCTCGGTTCAGGCGCGGGTGCTGGACCTGCTGGCCGGCCTGCAGCGCGAGCTGGGGTTGACGTACCTGTTCATCGCCCACGATCTGGCCGTGGTGCAGCAGATGAGCCACGACGTGCTGGTCATGCGCGACGGTGAGGCCGTCGAGTATCGGCCCGCGGCGGCTCTGTTCGCCGGGCCCGAACACGACTACACCCGCGCGCTGCTGGCCGCCGTCCCACCCGAACACCCCGAATTCCGTGCCGCCTCAACATAGTTTGTGCTCGATCACCGTGACCAGGCGCGGCTTTCGCCAATTGCCGCGCACGCCTTCGATGCGTACGCCGACCTCACCGCCCGCGATCTCCAACGTGCCGATCTGGTTGCGGAAGTGCGGCATGGTGACCGGTCGCCACCGCAGCCGCGGCCACCCGACGCTCGTGGTCCGCACCAAGAGCCTGCCGAGGGCCTCCGCAGCCGCGGTGTGCCCGAGCCGCAACACGATTCGTTCGGCGGCCGAGGGTTCCTTGCGCAACCCGGAGCACACCACATGCCAGATCTTGGTCGCGACGCCGGGAGTGGCCGGGGTGTAGTCGGGCAGCTGCACTTCGGACACCCAGCAGTGGTGGACGTCGCCGCCGAACATCACCATCGACGTCGGCGGTGCGCCCTGGGCGCCGGTGGCCACGGCGACCACGAAGTCCTCCAAGCGCCGGAAGCTGTGCTGGAAACACGCCCAGTGGTCGAGGTTGGCGCCGATGCGCACCTTCTCCCCCAGCCCGCTCAGCCACCGCCCCCAGGCGCCGTCGGAGACCGCCTCCGACCAGGCCTCGATGTGGTGCACCCCGTACGGCAGCAACATCGGCAGCGAGCTGGCGAACAGGAGGTGTTCGTAGTTCCCGTCGGCTCTGTCGATGATCCAGTCCCACTCCTCGTCGGTCATGATCCGCCGCTGCCCCGGGCGAAGCCGGCGTCCGGTGCGCGAGTCGGCGACGATCAGGCGGGCGGGCCCGAGGTCGCGGCTCATGGAGAACTTCGATGTGCCGTCGTCGCTTTCGGCGCGCTTGGCCAGATGCCTGACCGCCTCGCTGCCGCGGCGCGACTCGACGACCTCGCGGTAGGTCTGGTCCTGCGCGAGTTCTTGCGGCGACAGGTTGCCGAGGTGCTGGTAGATCCAGTACGCCATCAGCCCACCGATGATGCGGGTCTGGTACCAGTCGGTCTTGCGCTTCTCCTCCAGCCAGGCCTGTGAGGTGTTCCATTTGTCGTTGATCTCGTGGTCGTCGAACATCATCGCGGTGGGCAGGGTCGAAAGCATCCAGCGCACAACGGGATCGCTCCAGGCGTCCCAATAGCCGATGCAGTACTCCTCGAAGTCCTCGAGAACCTCGACAGGCCCGTCGGCGTGTACCTCACGGTCGGCGACCAGGTCCTTGATGGTGTCGTTGACCTGGTCGGCGTAGAGCTGATCGCCCATCATCAGCAACGCGTCGGGCCACAGCGCAGAGGGTTGGCGGAGCATTCGCAGGCCGTAGGTGCGCAGCACGTCGATGCCCTTGCCCCGTGGATGCCACCAGTGCTGGTGGGTGTAGGGCGGGTGATGCGGGGCCGACGCGCGACACGAGCCGAACAGCAGCCGAAGCGAACCGTCGCGGGGCATCAGCCGCACCCGGGGCGGCGGGAACTCGTAGTCCGGCGGCGGCCAGGCGTGCACGCCGTCGAGGCTGACGGTGTAGGGATGCTCGCGGTCGGGGGCGAGGCCCGTCACGCAGACGAGCGCGAAGTGATGTCCCTCGACCTCAAAGGTGTTGGCGCTGTGGCCAAGGATGTCGACCCGGCACGGCCCGTCGGTCTCCAGCCAGATGGTCGCATCGGTGTGGCCGACGTGCCGGAGCAGCGGCCCCACCCGAACCGCGGACATCACCCCATCATGCCAGCGATTTCGGCGTGGCCGGTCGCGGTCAGCGCAACCAGCCACGCCGAAGTCACTCGACGATCAGTGCTCCGGGCGGCGGCGTCCGAGATAGAACGCCATCGCGATGGCGCCGAAGCCCAGCGTGCCGATCACCCCGGCGGTGACGAACAAGAAGATGTCCCTGCTCGTGAAGCCGGCGTCCGACGAGTCGTCGGCCAGCAGCCTCAGCTGATAGTCGCCGGGCAGCGGCGCCTCGGCCGGAGCGTCCAGACCGGGGAACTGCTGCGTGCGGTGCACCTCGAACTGCCGTTCACCGGTGGGCGTCTGGGTCCACACACCCCATGCCGGGGTGGCGCCGTCGAGCAGCACCTTGCGCTCGCCGAAGCGGGGATCCTCGCCGACATCGACGATCTGGCGCACCCGGAAAGGCTCGTACCGCGCGTTCGAGTAGTTCACGAAGACGGGCACGTTGTCATAGCGCAGCACCGGCGGCGGGGGCGGCGGCAGCGGCCGGCCGAAGCCCGGGTAGTAGCCACCACCGAAGAAGCTGCCCACCGCGATGTTGGTCAGCGCCTGAGCGGTGTCGATCGCGGCGTTGATCGGAGCCAGCACCGCGGCGGTGAAGCTGTACGCCGCGAACTGGGCCGCCTCGATCACCATCCGCGCCAGCGGCGGGATGATCACGAACCGTGGCCGCATGTCGTATACGTAGACGATGCGGACCGGGGCGCGGAACGGGTTGAGCACGATCGGCCGGTAGTACTCGTCGTACTCGATCCAGTCCGAACGCCATTGGCGCACGTTGCTGACCAACTCGACGTCACGTCGACGTTCGAGATTGATCTCGGTCTTGGCCTGCGCGCCGATGTCGAGGCCCGGCACCTTCAGCGTGGTCTCGATCGCGTTCGAGAACGCCGCCACGTCCTCCTCGGTGGCCGGCTCCGGTTGCTCCTCGATGACGATCGGCTCGGCGGCCCTGGCCAGCTGGACGTCCTCCACGGGCGCCTCCAGCTTCTGTGGCTCGACGGTCTCGATCTCCTTGGCCGCCTGCGTGAGTGAAACCGTGGGGGTCTCGGACTCGTCGGAGTTCGACTCGCTGGTCTCGCTGTCCTCAGCCGGCGTCTCGGAGGCGGACTCGCTGGGGGCGGTCTCGCGCGCGCTCGGCTCCGGTGTCCGGCCGTTCTCCGATTCGGGCGATCCCGGCGCGAGCGCCGCCGAGGGGGCCGTCGGAGTGGCCGAGGTCTCGGCGTCGTCCGACCCGGCGTCGTCCGCATCCGCGGCGGGTGCATTCGAGGTCCGCGGCGCCGAACTGGTCTCGGCGGGTGCCGACGACGTCGCGGGCGCACGCTGGGCCGTGGTCGGCTCCTGGGTGGGCTCGGCGGGCTCGACGCTGGTCACCGGCGGTTTGGTCGCGGTGCTCGGCGCCTGAGTCTGCGGCGCCTGAGTCTGGGGTGCCTGCGTCTGCGGCTCAGGGCGCAGCGCCGGCGCCTGCGATGCCGGGGCCTGCGTTTGCGGCGCCGGTTCCTGGGTCTGCGGCTGCGGAGCCTGCGTCTGCGGCTGCGGCGCCTGCGTCTGCGGCTGCGGGGCCTGGGTCTGTGGCGCCGGCGCCTTCGGTTCCGGAGCCTTCGGTTCCGGAGCCTTGTCCTGGCGGCCTTCTTGGCGTTCGGGCGCCTTGGGCTCGGGCTTCGGCGCGACGATCGTCGTGCTCGGCGCCACCGGCTCGTCGTCGGGCTGGGCGAGCGCCGGGGTGATCCCGCCGGTGAGCGCCGTCAGCGAAAGCACCATGCCGGATGCCAGTACTGCGACAACATTTCGCTTTGAGCAAAATTCAAGCGGTGCACTCATGGTGCATCGACTCCTCTGTTCCGGAGGAGCGCGGCGGTCACGGCGCTGAGGCACAGCCTTTCCCCGAGTCGGCCTGGTCCAGCAGCTGCCGGGAGACGTCACGCTCCTGCGACACCAATCTGGTCAACGAAACTGGAGCGAACGCCTTGACGGCGACCCCGACGCTCCGGTCTCAGATACTTCATCGTCGATCCGGCCGCAGCGTTACAGCTTCGTCGGCCCGGGTCGTCGCCGCCACGCCCCCACCGCCAGGGCCACGCCGATGAGCACGATGATCGGTCCCAGGATCGACCACGTGGTGGTGTTGCTCATCGGGCTGCCGCCGACGACACCGAACCCCTGCAGCGTGAACAGCAGGCCGAACAGCGCGACGATCACCCCGAGCACGGCTATGGCGACTCGCATGTCCCCCACCTTAGGCGCCGCGTGCTATCGCGAGCGGCGGTACTTCGCGTAGGCCTCGGCGGCGGCGGCCAACTCCGGACGCGCGTCGAGCAGCGGCTGCATCTTGCGCCGGGCTTCCTCGCGTTTGTAGGGCAGGAACTCGGTCGGGAAGTTGCCCTCGTGCGGCTCGTAGTCACGCAGCACCCGGCGCGCGACGGTGGCCTTGTGCACCTCGTCGACGCCATCGGCGATGCCCATCGTCGGGGCGCCCGCGTACATCGCCTGGATCGGGGTGAGGTCGGTGGTGCCCAGTGAGCCGAGGATGTGCAGGGCGTTGAACGACACCTCCCGCAGCACCCGCGCCATCGTGAACTTGACGGCGGCGATGTCGGTGCGGGCCTCCTGGGTGGAGGTCTGGTCGATCTTCCACGCAGTTTCCAGGACGAACAGCCGCAGCATCCTGATCATCGCGTAGGACTCGGCGATCTTCTCCTGCACCATCTGGTGTTCGGCGATGACCTTGCTGTGCGATTCGCGGCTGAGCGCCCGCTCACACATCATGTCGAAGGCCAGGTTGCACTGCGCGATCGTGCGCATGGCGTGGTGGATGCGGCCGCCGCCGAGACGGCGCTGCGCCAGGACCCTGGCGCCGTCCTCGGGGCCCAGCAGGTGGTCGAGGGGCACCCGCACATCGCGGTAGACGATGTGGTTGTGGTTGCGCGGTTCGGGTTTGATCTCCACTCCCGGCGTCTTGCGCGGCACCACGAACATGCCGTTGGTGCACATCACGAACAGGATGTCGGCCACACGCCCAGCCGAGGTGAACCACTTCTCGCCGTTGATCACCCACTCGTCGCCGTCGCGCACGGCGTGGGTCACGAACAGGCTGGGGTCGCTGCCGCCCTGCGGTTCGGTCATCGAGTACGCCGAGAACATGTCCTGGTTGAGCAGCGGCACCAGCCAGCGTTCCTTCTGCTCCTCGGTGCCGTAGGCGGCGAGCATCTCCATGTTGCCGGTGTCGGGGGCGGACGCGCCGAACATGTGCGGTGCGCCGGCGTAGCGCCCGATGACCTCGTTGAGCAGACCGAGCTTGAGCTGACCGAAGCCGGGGCCACCGAGTTCCTCGTCGAGGAAGATCGCCCACAGGCCCTGGTCCTTCACCTCCTGCTGAAGCTCACGCACATAGGCCTTGACCGCAGGGTCGGGCAGGCGCACCGCGTGCGGAAACACGTGGTCGAGCGGCTCGACCTTCTCCTCGCAGAACTGCTTGACCCAGTCCAGCTTCTGCTGAAATTCCGGTTCGGTGCTGAAATCCCACGCCATAGCGTGCAGTGTGTCAGCTGTGCCGAGGATAGGACTTCGAGACTGCGCAGTTGTGGTCGTCACCGCCCTGTTCGTTGCCGGTTGCTCGACGTCGGCACCCCCCGCTGTCACGGGTGCGCCGGTGAGCAGCGTGGCCCCCGCGGCCCCGCCACCGCCGCCCGCGCCCGAGAATCCGCGCCGGGAGTTGGCCTCCGATCCTGCCCAGATCGCCGAGGATCTCGTCGCCGACGAGCGCGTGCTGCGTGACCCGTCGTCGTCGGAGGCGGTGCTGATCGCGGCCGCACACCGCCAGCAAGCGGCCTACCGGACCATCGGACGCCACCCCGAGTGGGATCCGATCGTGCGCCCACGCATTCCCGCTGCGCTGCTGGAGGTCTATGACCGCAACGTCGACGCGCGTCGGCAACTCACCGCCCTCAGTGAGGGGACCGAGAAGGACACGGTGCCGGCGTGGCGGATCGTCGCACCCGTACCGGCCGACGAATTGCTGAGCCACTACCGCGAAGCGGAATCGGCCTCCGGTGTCGGCTGGAGCTATCTGGCGGCGATCAACCTCATCGAGACCGCGTTCGGGCGGGTCGCCGGGGTGAGCACCGCGGGCGCCCAGGGGCCGATGCAGTTTCTACCCTCGACGTTCGCCGCCTACGGCGACGGCGGCGACATCCTCTCCGCCCGCGACAGCATCATGGCCGCCGGCCGTTACCTGGCCGCCAACGGCTTTGCCACCGACCGCGCACACGCCCTGTACCGGTACAACAACTCCCACCGCTACGTGCGCGCGGTGGACCAGTACGCGACGGTGATCGCCGCCGATCCCGCCGCCTTCGGCGCCTACCACCGGTGGCAGGTCTACTACAAGACGACCGCCGGTGATGTCCTGCTGCCGATCGGCTATGCCTCCGACACACCGATTCCCGTCGCGGAATACCTTGTGTCCCAGACGTTGTCGACGGCTTCACCGACGCTCCCCGCACCGCCTCGCTGAACCGGGCACCGGCCGCGGGACACGCCGCGAACCACTTCTGTGATTCCAGCAAACGAAGCGCCCGCGAGGCGTAATTTGCGGGGAAGCAGATTTCTGCGGTGGTCTGCACCGCCGCGGTCCGGCGCGGGGTGAACGAACGAAAGGGAGCCGCCATGGGGTACGCCAAATACATCGGTCGCGTCGGAGCCCTGGCGGTGACCTTGGGGGTCGGAGCGGCGATGGCCACCAGCCCGGGTGTCGCGTTCGCCCAGGACACGGATTCGTCGGGCACGACGACCTCCACGGACGGTGTGACGACGACCGATACCTCGACGACGCCTGGTGGCGGCGACGCGGGCGAGGGGCTGGGTTCACCCTCCGCGTTGACCGAGGACGGCGCCGAACTGGCCGACGACCCCGAAGGCGAGGACGTCCCGCCGGGTGACGAGGGCGAACTCGGCGAGCTGGACGAGCTCGGCGGCGACGACGAGGTCGTCGACGAGGATCTGAACGAGGACCTCTTCCCCGGGGCCGACGGTGACGCGACCGGCGGCGGGAATACCGTCGCTTCGCAGATCAACCAACACGACACGGGTGAGCAGGACCTGAAAACGGTTGAGCAGGACGGATCGGACGGCGTCGAGCCGACGGGCACCGAAGGGCTCGAGCTCACCTCGACGGTCGACGAGGAACCGGAATTGAGTGGCGCAGGCGCGGCGGACGACGGCACTGCGCGCCTGCTGTCCGAAGACACCACCGCCGACGCGCTGTCCTTCACGACGACCGTTGCCCCGGAGGCCGAGGTGCCCGTGGTGGCACAGCCGCGGCCCACGCTGATCAGTCTGGTCTCGGATCTGGTGGCCGCGGTGTTGCAGCCGCTGATCAGCCTGGGTACCGGGGTGCCGATGCAGACACCGCTGTTGTGGACGATGCTGGCGGCGACGCGAAACGAGTTGCAAGGGCTGTCCCGCAACACCTCACCGGCCGCGGCCCGCTACACGGTGTCCCAACTCAACGGCCCGGCGCTCAACAACGTGGACGCGACCCCGCACGTGCTGGTGATCGGCGTGGACGGCACCAATCTGAGCCGGATCCTGGCCGACGACTACAACCAGAACTTCTTCACCCTGATGAACGGCAGCACCACCGCGGCGTCGAGCATCGTCGGGCACACCACGATCTCCAACCCGTCGTGGTCGGCGATTCTGACCGGCCAGTGGGGCGAGAAGACGGGCGTGATCAACAACGTCTTCACGCCGTGGACCTATGACAAGTGGCCGACGGTGTTCAACCAACTCGAGACGCACAATCCGAACATCGCGACCACGAGCATCGCCAATTGGGATGTCATCTCGGCCATCTCGGGGGCGGGCTCCATTCCCGCCGACAGGATCGTCTTCATTCCGCAAGAGGCCAACGACCCCAACTGGTTGGGCACCGACGACGCGGTCGGCCTGGCCACCGTCGACGCGATCAACGGCACCGCGGCGGGTGTGCCGTCCTTCATGTTCACCTACTTCGTCGGCGTCGACGAGAACGGGCACATGTACGGCGGCGCATCCGAGGAGTACAAGCTCGCGATCCGCAACGTCGACGACAACCTCGGCGAGATCATGGACGCGATAGCAGAGCGCGAGAAGTGCAACCCCGGACTGTGTGAGGCCTGGACCGTCATCGTGGTCACCGACCACGGTCATCAGCCGCAGAAGGGCTTCGGCCACGGGTTCCAATCACCGGACGAGACAGAGACATTCGTCATCGCCCGCGGTCCGAACTTCCAGGACGGCTACCTCAACCTCAAGTACGAGATCGTCGACACCACCCCGACGGTGGTGACCCTGCTCGGTGGCCAGGTGCCGACGGGTTCCGACGGCGTGCCGCTGATGTCGCTGAGCGAATTCGACGAGTTGCCAGTCGATCTGCACCTGGCGCTCGAAGAGGCGATCGCGATGAACCAGCCGCCCGACCTCATCACGAACGTGGCGTTGAGCCTGCGCACGATCTTCGCCACCATCCCCTATTTCATGTACGACTTCACCGGCGACGCACTGCCGATACCGTTCCTCGGCGACTTCCTGTATGTGGCGACCAACGTTCCCGCGCAGATCGTCGCGCGGCTGACCGGGGTGACCGGCGCGAGCATCTTCCCGCTGCTGCCGCCGCCGCCGCCGTCGTGGCCGGGCCAGGACCAGGCGCCGCAGATGATCACGGTGCTGACGTGCGGCAGCGGTGTCGGGGCGGCCACCGAGGCGCAGTGCAGCGCGAGCGTGGCCTAGGCAACTGGCACCGGTAGCGGGCCGGCACGCCGTTCAAATCTTGGCGAAACGCGGCTCTCCTACAACGTTACGTTGTAAAGTGCACGGCGATCGCAGAGCCCCGTCGACCCGGAGGGAAACGCATGACAAGTGTCACCACATCGTCGAGCGAGGCGCCCTACGACTTCCGCCTCTCCGACTATGCCCGCGCCATCGAGACGATGGAGCACCCGCAGCAGTACCTCGCCGACAGAGCAACGAGGCGCTACGAACGCTCGGCAGACGGCGCCATCTACCTCTACCGCCATGACGACATCCTGCGACTGAACCGGCATCCCAACGTGCTGGGCAATGGTGGTCGGGGTCCCCTGGTCGCGGGAATGCCGATGATCCCGCTGGAGATCGACGGCCAAGAGCACGTGAAGTGGCGCAGGCTCCTTGACCCATTGTTCGCGCCAAAGCAGGTCGCCCGACTCGAGACGACGATTCGTGAACTCACCGCCGATTTGGTCGAAGGCTTCTCCGAGGAATCGGCGGTCGAGATGTACTCGCAGTTCTGTGTGCCCCTGCCCTGCATCACTTTTCTGCGGCTGTTCGGCGCACCGGTAGCGGACCTCGAGTTCTTTCTCGACTACAAGCGAGACATTTTGACGCCGGACTGCGACACCCCAGAAGAAAACTTCGCCAAGATGACCGAGGCGGCGCTGCGGCTGGCGGGTTACTTCGGGGAGATCATCGGGCGGCGACGAGCAGAAGGCCCCCGTGACGACATTCTCTCGGCGCTCATGCAGGCGCGGGTCGACGGCGAACCGATCGCCGATGCCGACCTGATGAACATCATCATGTTGATGATGTTCGCCGGACTCGACACGGTGACGTCGTCGTTGTCACTCATGATCACCTGGCTGGCCCAGCATCCGGGCGAGCGGCGGCGGATCATCGACGACCCGACGTTGACGCGAGGGCTTGTCGAAGAGCTCCTTCGATACGAGTCGCCGGTGCAGGTGGGCACCCGCTATGCCGCCGAGGACGTCGACCTGGGCGACGGGCTCGTCATCAAGAAGGGTGAGGCGGTCCTTGCGTCGTGGGCGGCCGCCAATCTCGACCCCGGCGCCCATCCCGATCCGCTCAACGTCGACATCGACCGCCAGCGCCACCAACACATCGCCTTCGCCAGCGGCACACACCGGTGCCTGGGCTCCCATCTCGCGCGCCTCGAGCTTCGCGTCGCGATCGAGGAACTGCACAAACGGATGCCCGAGTACCAGATTCAGCCCGGCGAGACCATCCGATGGGTCAACATGCCGGTCCGGGCCGTCGAGTACCTGCCGCTGCGGATCGGAACGGACTGACCGAGCCCGACCGCGGAATCCGCAAACCTGCAGTCCAGCACGCCAGGTTTGGGACGCGACGGGCTGCTGTCGAGGAAGCGGGCAGCCGAATTGCGGGCTCGCGATACCGTATTGCTCTAGCCACCTCCCGAGTGAAGGGTGACCAATGGGGTCCATCTCTCTGTACGCGCGACGTTTGTTCATCGCCGGCGGCTTCGCGGTCGCGGCAGCTATCCCTGTGGCCGGGATCGCGGTGGCCGCTCCTGCGGACCTGCCGACTCAGGCCACCGCCTGCCCGGCGGGCGAGGAGACCGACCTCTTCACCGGGCAATGCGCCCCGTACCTGGTACCGACCGCTCCCGGCCGCTCGGCCACCCCGGCTTCCACCGACCTGTGTCCTGCCGGTGTCAGTGGCGCGGAATGCACCCCGTCGACGGGCAACGACCTCGGCTCGCCGCAGCCCAAGATGCCCGCCGCGGTTCCGCCGCAGGAGCCTGAGCAGGAACTCGCGGACGTCGTCACGCCCGACTACTGAGTCGAGCTCCCGACCACCGCGTGGATTCGTCCACGGGGGTAGGGCAGTTCGATGCCGTGCTCGTCGTAGGCGGACAGGATTTCCTTGCGCAGTCGGCGCTGCACTCCCCATTGTGCGTTCGGGCGGGTCTTCACCAGCATCCGCAGCGTGAGAAGGTCCGGCGACAACTCCTGCACGCCGAGCATCTCCGGTTCGCCGAGGACCTTTTCCGACAGTGACGGGTCGGCGATGGCGTCCTCGGCGGCTTCGAGTGCGACCTGCTGAGCGCGGTCGACGTCGGCGGTCAGCGCGACCGGGACCTCGATTCGTGCGACGGCGTACTCCTGGCTCATGTTGCCCACGCGCAGGATCTCGCCGTTGCGGATGTACCAGAGGGTGCCGTCGATGTCGCGCACGGTGGTGACCCGTAACCCGACGCTTTGCACCTCGCCGATCACCTCGCCGAAGTCGACGATGTCACCGACGCCGTACTGGTCCTCGAGCAGCATGAAAATGCCGCTGACGAAGTCACGAACCAGGTTCTGGGCACCGAAGCCGATGGCCAGTCCGACCACACCGGCCGAGGCGATGAACGGGGCGATGTTGACGCCGAGCACGTTGAGAATCGCCAAAGCGAGCCAGATGACCAGGATGATCGACACGGTGGACTTGAGGACCGATCCGATGGTCTGCGCACGCTGTTTACGCCGTTCGGCGACCTGCGCAGCGGTGGCCGCGGCCGTGGTGCGATCGCGCAGGTGGCGCAGCAACGGTGGCTTGGGGCGTGTCTCGTCATCGGATTTACGTGCCTTGCGTTCCCTGGTGGTCGCCCTGTCGATCATTCGGTGCAGGGCAAACCGAGCGACGAAAACCGCGACGACGTAGGCGGTTATCCGGATCGGAACCTCGATCAACCAGTGCCGATTGGTCTCAGTCCATTCGAAGGCGAGGTAGAGGAGATCCATGCCTCTCCACCATACAAACGAAATTCCTTAGTTCTGCGGCAGGCGGCCCCAGTCGACGGCGTCGCTGATCGGCTTGGAGTTGTTGCGTTTGGCGCTGCTACTGCCCTCCGGGCCGGGTTTACCGCAGAAGTCGTTGATCTGGGCCTGACCTCGTTGATCAACTGCACGTTCCAGGACATCTCGCGCTGTTCGAGCAGGTCGACGATGGATGAGGATTGGGTGTCTCCACCAGACTCGGCGGGAAGCAGAGGTCTTTGCGAATACTGATCGCAGGTCAAGCCTCCCTCACCCGAGTACGCAATGTATCCAAACACGGGGCGATTCAGGATGTGCTGGATTTGCGGACGTCCGATTCGATGAATTCATGTTGGTTGCTCGTCATTTGGCCGCCAGCTCGATCCCTCGGCGTAAACTCCGCCCGTGTAACAGTTCGTCGGCGGAGGGGGCCACGATCATGACGAAACTGTCCGGCGGTGCGCTGCTCATCGGTGCTGCGGTCACCGTCTCGGTAGCGCTGGTGGCATGTGCCCCAATGGAATCCGAACGGCCCTCATCACCGGCCGCGACCCAACCGATGACACAGGCCGACACTCCACCGCCCTCACCCGTCACCTCGGGGCCGCAATCGATCAGCGGTACGTGGACGACGTCCGACGGCGAAACCATCACCTTCAGCGACGACGGACCGTGCGAAGACGCGTTCTACGCGAGCGGGAAGCCGCTCGACATCGGCGGGCCGATGACCTGCCATCTGTCGAGCAACCCCGACTCGTCGGGCCGGTATCAGCTGATCGTGCGGCAGGAGCCCAACAAGGCGACGTACCTCGTGGAGTTCACGGGCGCAGACACCGCCAGCGTCTACACCAGAAAGGGCGAGTTGATCTACACGATGACACGGTTCTAGGCACCAGACGACCGGCGTGGGGGTATCAGATGAACTTCGACCTGTTTACTGTACGAGAGCCCGGTGAGCCCGAAACATGGTTGTGCCCAGGGCTGAACGACGATCTCTCGATTCGATGGGAAAGCATCGACGGACACGTCATCGGGCCGTTCGTCGGCACCACCGTGTCCGAGATGATCAAGGACGGCCGACGCAACAAGTTCGTCAAAATGGCCGGCGTCGAAGACACCGAGTTCTACTTCTACCTCACCGAGTCGCGACTCGTTTTCGTGTGCCCGAAGTACGACAAGGGCGGCGGATGGTGGGGAGTCGGCGAGTTGGGTCTGCCAGCCGCCATGGTGGCCAACGCGGTGAGCAAGGCCAGGGCGACACGACGCTCGCGCGGGAGCGCGCTGGTCGGACAGATCCGCCATCCGTGGGTGTGGAGCGTGCAGTTCTGGCAGAAGACAGGTTGGGCGAGCAATGAAACCATTCGCCTCTACTACACCCATCCCGGCCCGGAAAGGCCCAGCCAATACGCCGAAATCGTCCTGCGAAAGGATATCGACGCGGCGGACATCGCGTACAAGCTGACGCAGAACATCGTGCGCTATCGACTCAGTGACCGCGACCCCAAAGACGAACGGACCCGCACAGCACTCAACAACCTGCTGACCGCGGGTCCGGCCAAAATCGCCACCCGAGGAGACCTCACCGACTACGACATTCCCGGCGTAGCTTCGTCGCCGGCGGCGGACACGACGTCGCACCGCTGTACCCGCCGTCCTCCGGTCAGAACGTGCCCGTCATCGCGCCGCCACCAAAGCCCGAGGAGTCGACGTCGCAGGAACAGAAGGCGTCGCACGGCATCATCAGCGCCCACGAACCGAACGAGCCCGAAGACTTCTCCTACCCAACGCTCAATGACGATCTGTCAATTCGCTTCGACGCCCTCGACGGCGACATCGTCGGGCCGATCATCGCCACATCGGTGACCGACTACGTCTTCTATGACCAGCGCGACGCGTGGCTCGACGACGACCAGATCTTCGTGTACCTGACCGAGGCACGCCTGGTTTATGCGTGCCCGACCTACAACACGACGACGGGGATTCCCGACGGCCGATCCGCCGCGGCCGGCCAACTCAGATACCCGTGGATCAGCCTCGTCGAATTCACGCCTCGACACGGTTGGATCATCAAGAAGACGCTGCGCTTCTTCTACCACGACGACGGCACACACATCTTCCACATCACCCTGGACAAGAACGAAGACGCCGCGGCCCTGGCTCGAACCGTGGTGCAGCGCATAGCCAGCTATCAGTTGGCCGCGAGTGACCCCAAGGACCAGGACACGATTCGACAACTTCACGAGCTACGCGCGACGGATCACTTGCCAACTCCGGGAAAGTTGGACTACACCAGTGTGCCCATCCCGGTGTCCTCGCCCATGGGTAGCGGCCGACAACACGCCCCTAAAGCCGCGCCATCGCGCGTGTTGGGCAACCCCGCCGCCATGCGCCCAACACCGGCCCCAAAGACGTTGCGCTTCAATCCCCCTCCGACCCTGGCCCGCCCCGCCGCCCGGATGGACACCGCCGCCTGACTGGAAACCAGACCCGTCATGGCCGCCGCCTCCACCGGGCTGGAACCTGTGGGTGTGATCGTCGGGCAGCAGGCCGAGTGGCGGTGGATGTCGGACGCACCACCGGTGTTTGCGAATAGACCCGAAGGCCGCCGGGCACCCCGGTGTGGGGCGGCCCCCTGCCCACCACCGTCGAGATGGGCGCGCCGAGGGGCTACCAGACTGTCTCCGTACACCCAACTATGCGGATAACTGGGTGAAAAATGACGAGATGGACCCACGTGAGGTCGGCGATGTCTGCACTAACGGCCGCCTGATAGGTGCCTTTCTGTCGTTGCGCTGCGCGCACATGTGAATCTCCCAGATCAGCGTCTCGTAGTCGACGGCGGTGCTGGCATGCCGCCGGGTCACAAATATTGCTCTTCTGACCGAGGAGTTGGGCATCGAGTCGAAGCACGCGCGTCTGGCGCTCGCTTGAGATCATCGCAGCACTTGATGCCTTTGCCGACCGCGCACGTCGGAGAGTGTCAAGGATCAGCCGAAGCAACTGTCAGGCTTCACCCGACATAGGAATCTCACCCATCAACCGACGTAATACACATATACGGTGGGGCGGGCGGGGCTCGAACCCGCGACCAACGGATTATGAGTCCGCGGCTCTAACCAACTGAGCTACCGCCCCCGGCGATCGACGCGGCACCTATCGTGCCACGCGCGGTCACACCGGCACCGTCTGACCGTCGGCGTCCACCCGGAACAGTTCGGTGCCCTCAGTGACCAACGGCGCATCGGCGGCCAACGACACCGCAATCTTGTTGGCCGCGTTGCGCATGATGTCCAACGTCAACTCCAGCGCCTGACCTTCCGTGAAGTACGTGCGCACCCCGGCGACCACCTCCGCGCCGATCTGCGACGGGGACCAGATCAGCGCGTCCACATACTGCAGCGCCGCCCTGTGCGCGGCGCTCAGGCCCTCCGCCGTCTCGTACCGTTCTATCTGGCCGTACAGGTCCTCCGAACCGCCGGCATCCAGCGCGCTGCTTTCCCGCCGCGACTTGCACAACCGGCAGTTGTGCTGCGTGGCCCCTCGCAACCGCACGATCTCAGTCGTCACCGGGTCCAACGCGCGCATCCGCGCCACTGCAGGCACGAACCCGTTCAGCAGCGCGTCGACCGGATCGGAGTCCCGGTCCCACGACAGCGCCCGAATCTCCCCCGGCCTGTCCAGTCCCAACGCCGCGCATCCGGCCCACACTCTGGGCACGAAATCCGCGACGAAGATCGACACCACAGTTCGAAACGCATTGTCGCCCAGGATGATCAGCAGATGAGACCGCAGATCGTCGGTGATTCCGGACACGTCGACACTGAACTGCTCGGCGAACGCCGCCACAACCGACTCCCGCTCCGGGGCCAGCTCTGCCCCGTCGTCTCGCACCGGCAGCGCCGGCAACGCCAGTGCCCTACCGCACGTGGTCCTGATCAGCCGGTCCAGCGCGGCGTCCCCCGACGACATCGCTACCAAAGCGGCCAGGCGATCGGCCGGTTTCTCGTAGGTCACGCAAGGATTATTGCGCCTGGCTCACCGACGACATGTGAAAGTCCGGTATCCGCAGCGGCGGCATCGCCACCCGGGTCACCCAGTCGGCCCATTCGCGCGGCAGCGTGCGGTCGGTTGCCCCGGCTTCGGTGGCGCGCCGCAGCAGGTCAAGCGGGCTCTCGTTGAACCGGAAGTTATTCACCGCCGCCGTCACCTCACCGTCTTCGACCAGATAAACACCGTCGCGGGTGAGCCCCGTCAATAGCAGCACCGCGGGATCGACCTCGCGGATGTACCACAGCGTGGTCAGCAGCAGGCCCCGCTCGGTGGCTGCGATCATGTCTGCCACGCTGCCCGTGCCGCCGGTCATCAACAGGTTGTCGGCCGGCACCGCCACCGATTCGCCGAACTCCGCGGCCGCCGCGCGCGGATACGCCAGCGTGTTGATGCTGCCGTCGCGAATCCAGTCGACACGCCCGATGTCCATCCCGTTGTCGAACACCGAGAATCGCTCCGAGGAACTCGTCGCGGTGACAAACGGCGTGCACACCAGCCCCTCGGCGTGCGGATCGGAGTACATCGTCAACGGCAGATCAGTCAGCTTCTCCCCCACCCGCGTACCGCCGCCTGGCGCCGACAACGCCGTGCGGCCCTCCTGCGCGCCGCGGCCGTCCATCGACCAGGACAGGTAGATCATCAGATCCGCCACGGTCGACGGCGGCAATATCGTCTCGTACCGACCCGCGGGCAGCTCCACCGTGCGTTGCGCCCAGCCCAGCCGCGTCGACAGCCGCTCGAGCATCGAATCCGTTGGCACATCGGCGAAGTCGGGTGTGCCGTGTCCCACCCACGCGCTGGCCCCGTCGCGCTTTCCGGTGATCTCCACCGAACCGGTCGGCTGCGTGAAGCGCCGCCGCAGCCCGTTCGACGTCGCCAAGAACGTCGTCTCCACCTCGTGTCGGGCGAAACCGAACAACTGGTCACGGCCGCCGAACCCCCGCGCGGCGAGGCTGCCCGCCACCCCCATGAACACCTCGGCGCTGGTGTGCGGCACCGGCTCATCCCAGTCCTCCGGCGCCTCCGTGGCCGGCAGCGGCGGCGCGGTATCGCGGGCTTCGGGCGCCGTGCGCGCAGCGTCCTGCGATGCCGCCACCAACCCAGCGATCGTCGAGGGATCCACCTCACTGGACCGCACCGAACCCACGCGCGCGGACTTGCCCTCGCGCACAATCGATATCACGGTGGTGTGCCGACGCACCGATTCACCGTTGGTGGTCATCGAGTTGTTCGCCCACCGCAGTGAGGCGTCGGAGCGGTCGCTGACCATGACGACCGTCTCGTCGACCTTACCCAACCGCTTGGCCTCGGCCAGCGCCATATCCACGACCTGCTGTGCGCCGATCATCGACTACCGCCCCGCCTCGGTTCGGGTGTTGAGCACGTTGACGCCCCGGAACAACGCCGACGGGCATCCATGGCTGACCGCGGCGACCTGACCCGGTTGAGCCTTGCCGCAGTTGAACGCCCCGCCGAGGCGCCACGTCGACGGCCCGCCAACAGCTTCCATCGACCCCCAGAAGTCCGTCGTCGTCGCCTGGTAGGCGACATCACGAACCTGCCCGTCGAGCCGGCCGTCGCGGATCTTGAAGAAGCGCTGCCCGGTGAACTGAAAGTTGTAGCGTTGCATGTCGATTGACCACGACTTGTCGCCGACGATGTAGATCCCGTCGGTCACCCGGCCGATGAGGTCCTCGGTGCTGAGGTCGTCGGGTGCGGGCTGCAGCGACACGTTGGCCATCCGTTGGATCGGTACGTGATGCGGGGAGTCGGCATACGAGCAGCCGTTGGACCGCCCCACGCCCAGCCGCGGCGCAAACACCCGATCGAGCTGATAGCCGACGAAGACGCCGTCGCGCACCAGATCCCAGCTCTGCGCCCGCACGCCCTCGTCGTCGAACCCCACCGTCGCCAAACCGTGCTCGACGGTCCGGTCGGCGGTCACGTTCATCACCGGCGACCCGTACTGCATGGTGCCCAGCTTGTCGGGGGTGGCGAAGGAGGTGCCGGCGTAGGCCGCCTCGTAGCCGATCGCCCGGTCGTATTCGGTGGCGTGGCCGATGGATTCGTGGATCGTCAGCCACAGGTTGGTGGGGTCGATTACCAGGTCCGTCGGCCCTGGCGTCACGCTGGGCGCCTTGGCCTTCTCGGCCAGCAGCGACGGGATCTCGGCGATCTCCTGCGACCAGTTCCACACGTCGTCGCCGGCCAGCACCTCCCAGCCGCGTCCGGTCGGCGGCGCCAGCGTGCGCATGGTCTCGAAGCTTCCGGCGGCGGCGTCGACGGTCACCGCCTCCAGCGACGGCATCAGCCGCACCCGCTGCTGGGTGATCGACGACCCGAACGTGTCGGCGTAGAACGTCTGCTCCTTGACCGCGTGCAGGCCCGCCGACACGTGGTCCACGCCGTCGGCGGCCAGTAGCCGGCCGGAATACTCGCCGAGCACGGCGATCTTGTCCGTCGACGGCACCGCAAAGGGGTCGATCTGGTAGTCCGACACCCAGCTGACGTCGGAGTAGACCGGTTCGGGGGCGAGTTCGATGCGCTCGGCGTTCAGCGGCGCCAGCCGCAAGGCCACGTGCACCGCGCGCCGGGCGGTCTCGGCCGCGACGTCGGCGTCCAACTCGGCGTGCGAGGCGAAGCCCCACGTGCCGTCGACGATCACCCGCACCGCCAGCCCGATCTCGCGGTTGACGACGGCGGCTTCGAGTTCACCGTCGCGCAACTGCACGCGCTCGGTGGTGATCGCGTGAATGCGCAGGTCGGCATGGCTGGCACCGGCTGCCACGGCCGCGGACATCGCCGCATCGGCGAGGTGATGTCGCGGCAGCGCGAGGAAGTCGGCGTCGACTCGTCGGCGTGCTGTCACGCCCCTACCGTAATGGTGGCCCGCCGCGGCTGCGCCGCAGACGCCAGGAGCTACCCGCTGGTGCCGAGGATGGTCAACTCCAGCGCCAGCGCCGTGCCGCAGACCACCGCGACGACGGCCAGCGCGACCCAGTCGATGCGCTTGGGCCGTGACGGCGCCGCGGAGATCTGGCCCGCACCGCCGCGCGCGGTGATCGCGTCGCCCATCTCGTCGGCGCGGCGCAACGCGACGGTGACGGCCGCGGCCAGCAGGTCGATCACCCCCAGCCACCACCGGCGGTATCGGCCGCGGCGCGTGGCGGGCACCTCCTTGGGCCGCAGGCTGCGCGCCGCGTAGAGGATGCGGAACTCGTCGATCAGCAACGGAAACGCCCGCAGCGCCAGCGCCAACGACACCGCCCAGTCGTCGACGGGAATCCGCAACGCCCGCAGCGGACGGCCCAAAGTGGCCACCGCCGGGGCGATCTCGGCGACATTAGTGGTCCACGACACCATCGCGCCGAGTCCGAGCAACACGATCGACAACGCGGTGATGCGCAGGAACTTCAGCAGCCCACCGAGACCGACCTCCACCGAACCCAGGTCGATCACGGGGCTGCCGCCCGCAAGCGCGGCGGTGACGGCGCCGAGCAGCAGCAGAAGCCACAGCCAGCGCGGAATCGACGGCAGAGCGCCACGCGAAATGCGCGCCATCCGCGCCGCGCTCAACAACAGCACAGCCACCATGCCGATCGGCACCCAGCCGGGATAGAAGGTCATCAGCACCCCGATGCCGGCAACCGTGATGAGCTTGGTGCCCGCCCACAGCCGATGGATCACGCTGTCGCCGGGCACCGGGCGCAGCAGCACCACCGGTCGGCGTTGCCGCCGGGAAGCGGTGCGGCGGTCCCGAAGTGCGCCGGAGGTCATGTCATTCCTCCCGCGGTGGTCGGCGTCGGGGTCAGCATGCCGCCCTCCAGATGCAGGGTGCGCGGGCACAGGTCCTCCAGGCCGGAGAAGTCGTGGGAGATCACCACGACGGTCAACCCGGCGCGGCGGCGCAGATCCTCCAGCAGTCGCAGCAGCCCACGCGCGCTGGCGCCGTCGAGGCCGGCCAGCGGTTCGTCGAGGATCAACGCTCGCGGTGAGCGCGCGAGCAGGCCGGCCAGTACCACGCGACGCATCTGGCCACCGCTGAGTTGATCGATTCTCCGCCCGGCCAGGGTCTCGTCCAGACCGACGGCACTGAGCGCCCCCGCCACCCGGGCGTGGTCTCGCGGCGAGAACCCGGCCGCCGACGCCACCTCCCAGTCGACCCGGGCACGCATCAACTGAAGCCGCGCCGCCTGAAACGAGATCGCGACCGCCCCAACCTGATCGGAGACGGGCGCACCGTCGAGCAGGCAGTAGCCCGCGGTCGGGACGGCCAGGCCCGCCATGATCCAGGCCAGCGTCGATTTGCCCGAGCCGTTCAAACCGTGGATCAGCAGCCCGTCGCCCTCGCCCACGGTGAAGTTGATGTCGCGCAGAGCGGTTGTGGCCCAGAGTGTTCCGCTGCCGTACTCGTGGCTGACGCCGTCGAGTTCGAGCACCGGCTCTTCCCGCCGGTGGCCGGATGCGACGGTAGGGCTCGGCGCCTCGGCCGTCTCGACCATGTCGGTGTTGTCGGCGGCGCCACCGCCGGTGAGGTCGACGGTGCGGTCGGCGGCGTCGGCCTCGTCGTTGTAGTGGGTGATGTGCACCAGCGACATCCGGTGCCGCTGCGTCAGCCCGGACAGCACCGACAACAATGCGTCGCGGCCGTCCTGGTCGACCATGCTGGTGACCTCGTCGGCGATCAGCAGCGACGGTTCGCGCGCCAGCGCCGCCGCGACGGCGAGGCGCTGCAGCTCACCTCCCGACAGCCCGCCGGTGTCGCGCTCGGCGAGCCCGTCGAGGCCGACCTCGGTGAGCAGTTGATGCACGTCGGTCTGCTGGCCCGGCGGCAGACCCCAGACCACGTCGTCGGCCACCCTGGTCCCCAGCACCTGACTTTCCGGGTGCTGCATGATCACCGCTGTGCCGCCGAGTTTGCCCAGCCCCACCCCGCCGGACCGCTCGACGGTGCCCGAGGTGGGTGCGCGCCCGGCCAGCATCAGCATCAGCGTGGTCTTCCCGGAGCCGTTGACGCCGGTGACCGCCAGGTGCTCACCGGGTTCGACGCTCAACGACACGGGGCCCAGCGCGTCGTGATCGGAGTTGGGGTAGCGGAACCGGACGTCGGTCAGCCGCACGGGCACCGGCGCGATCGGGCCGATGTCGTCGGAGACTTCGAGCTTGTGCACATCGGGGATGACGAGCAGGCGCTCCATCACCCGCGACAGCGCCCACCAGCCGACGAGGCTGACGAAGGTGATGGACAGCACGCCCGCGCCGAAAATGACCAACGGCCAGTAGTGCAGGGCGGTGGCGAAGTCGCGTTTGAGTTGGTCGGCGACACCGGCCATGTTGGGCAGGTGCGCGAGCACCGCGGCCACGCCGTCGATGTTGGCGGTCATCGTGTCGAAGATCAGGTGGCGCAACCGGGCCAGGATGGCCAGCGCCACCACGCCGGCCACGCCGAAGACCGCGCCCGCCACCAGCGCGGAGAACAGCACGGTCGGCGTCCCGCGGCCGCGGCGCTTGACAATGCCGGTCAGCCCGCCGATGTAGGCGCAATTGACCACGGTCATGAAGCCGCCCATGCCCGCGATCAGGAACGCGATGACGCCACCGGCCACGGTCGCGGCGATCAGCACCCGCAATCGGTAGCGGTAGGACAGCAGTCCCATCGGGACCGTGCCCAGCAGCGCGAGCCCGGCCGCGAACGGGACGACGACGGCGATGATCGCGGTGGCCGCACACAGTGCCGCCATCACCGAGGCCTGCGCGAGTTCGGCGGGATGCAGCGCACCGGTGCGTCGAGTGATGCTCGAGCCCCCGGTTGCGGTCATTTCACGATTCTGCCAGCATGCGGCCGGATACTCGGCGGGCCGGGTTGATAACATAGAGAACCTATGCAAATATGGCGGCATGCCCCAGATTCTCGGAGCCGATCTGCTTTCCGTGGTCGCCCGGATCAATCGACTGGCCACCCAGCGGGCCCGATTGCCGCTGGGCTACGCCCAGGCCCGGCTGCTTTCGACCATCGAGGACCAAGGGGAGGCACGGATCTCCGATCTGGCCGTACTCGACCACTGTTCGCAGCCGACGATGACCACCCAGGTGCGCAGGCTCGAAGACGCCGGACTGGTGTCGCGCACCGGTGACCCGTCGGACGCGCGGGCAGTGCTCATCCGGATCACGCCCAAGGGCGTGGAAACCCTGCGGCAGGTGCGGGTGAATCGCGGTGCGGCGATCAGTCCGTATCTTGACCGCCTCGACGAGGCCGACCTGCAGAAGCTCAGCGATGCGGTGGGCGTGCTGCGGCGGATCCTGCAGGATGCGGCGGTGCCGCTGCCGCCGTCGGACACCGCCGACTCGACCGTCTGACTGTCTATCCGACTATCTAAGGAGAATCCGCCCCGAATGTGGCGTCAATCCAAGGCCGTCTGGGCCGTTGCCTTCGCGTGTGTGGTCGCGTTCATGGGCATCGGTCTGGTGGACCCGATACTCAAGCCGATCGCCGAAGGCCTCGACGCGTCGCCGTCGCAGGTTTCGCTGTTGTTCACCAGCTACATGGCGGTGATGGGGGTGGCGATGCTGATCACCGGCGTGGTGTCCAGCCGGATCGGTCCCAAACGCACACTGCTGCTCGGTCTGGTGATCATCATCGCGGGCGCCGGGCTGGCTGGCTTGTCCGACACGGTGATGGAAATCGTTGGCTGGCGCGCTCTTTGGGGGCTGGGCAATGCGTTGTTCATCGCCACCGCCCTGGCCACGATCGTCAGTTCGGCGCGCGGGTCGGTGGCGCAGGCCATCATCCTCTACGAGGCCGCACTGGGTGTCGGCATCGCCGTCGGCCCACTCGTCGGCGGTGCGCTCGGATCGATCTCGTGGCGCGGCCCGTTTTTCGGGGTGTCGGTGCTGATGGTGCTCGCGGTGCTGGTGACGGCCTTCTTGCTGCCCTCGACGCCACCGTCCGCGCGCGCGACGACGCTGCTCGATCCGTTCCGCGCCCTGCGGCACCGGGGTCTGTTCGGCGTGGCGATCACCGCGCTGCTCTACAACTTCGGCTTCTTTACACTGCTGGCGTTCACGCCCTTCCCGCTGGACATGGGCGCGTATGCGATCGGGCTGATCTTCTTCGGCTGGGGTGTGGCGCTGGCGTTCACCTCGGTGGTGGTCGCCCCGCGACTGCAGCGCCGCTTCGGCACGCTGCCCACGCTGCTGGTCAACCTGCTGGCCATGACCGCGACGCTGGTGGTGATGGCGATCGGCACCGACGACAAGGCCGTGCTGGCGACGTGCGTGGTGGTCGCGGGTCTGTTCATCGGCATCAACAACACCCTGATCACCGAGACCGTGATGAAGGCCGCGCCCGTCGAGAACGGCGTCGCCTCAGCGGCTTACAGCTTTGTGCGTTTCTCCGGCGCGGCGCTGGCGCCGTGGCTGGCCGGCTTCCTCGGCGAGCGGGTCAACGTGCATCTCCCCTATTGGGTCGGCGCGGGCGCGGTGTTGGCCGGCGCGGCGATCCTGATGCTCAGCCGCCCCCATCTGCCGCGGATCGACGTCGACGAGTCCTGGGACGTCGACGAGCTAAGCACCGCTGAGCGAACCTACGCGCACCGAAGCCGCTGAGGCACGGGCACGCGACTGTCGGACCTCCTTGACGACGCCGTCGCCGAACATGTTCAGCAGCGCCTTGGTCGCCGTGCGGCGGGCCAGCCGGCCCGCGGGGGTGAACTGCGGGGTGTTCATCAGCTGCTGTGCCCACCGCGGGTGCAGATCCTGAACCGCCCAGTGGATCAGCGAATAGAGCGGGCGCTGATAGCGGGGATACCGCCAGGGCGCCAACGGATTCAGATATCCCACCGTGGGCAGCGTGACGGCCAGGTAGGGCACCGAGTCCTCGAGCACCTGCGTCAACGCGATCCTGGTCAAGTCGAAGGTGCTGCTGGCCGGGATCAACGCCCGCGGGCAGGCGGTCGACAACCTGCTCGAACGGGTGGCGGCGGTCTCGACGCAGGTCCGCGGACTCATCGACGACAACCCCAACCTCAACAAGGTGCTCAAGCAGGTCGGCACGGTCAGTGATCTGCTGGCCAAGCACAAGCACAACCTCGCCGAATTGCTGGTCACCATCCGCAACTTCTCCGCGGCGCTGAGCGAGGCGGTCGCGTCGGGGCCGTATTTCAAGGCCATGCTCGTCAATCTGCTGCCGGGCCAGATTCTGCAGCCCTTCGTCGACGCGGCGTTCAAGAAGCGCGGTATCGATCCCGAAAAGTTCTGGCGCGGCGCCGGATTCCCCGCCTTCCAGTTCCCGGATCCGAACGGGCAGCGGTTGCCCAACGGGGCGCCGCCGCCGGCACCGCCGGCGCTCGAAGGCACCCCCGAGTTCCCCGGACCGGCCGTGCCACCCGGATCGCCGTGCTCCTACACCCCGCCCGCCGACGGCCTGCCGCGGCCCGGTGACCCGCTGCCGTGCGCCCATCTCGACCAGGGCCCGTTCGGCCCCGTGCCCGGCGGTTTCGGTCCGCCCAATGTGCTGAGTTCCCCGCCGAATCGGCACGGTCCGTTGCCGTCGGCGGGCCTGCCGGTCGCCGCGATACCCGGCCAGCCACCACCGGCGGTGCCCGGCTCCCCGGTGCCGATCCCGCACTCGCCCAACCCCGGCGCAGGAACGGGAGGCTGACCGATGTCGACGATTCTGGACATTCGCAAGATCCGGCTGCCGCGGCTGTCGCGCACCACGATCACCGTGTCAGCGCTGTTGGTCGTCGCGGCGCTGACCGTCACCGTCGGCGGCTGGAAGCTGTACCGGTCGATGACCACCAACACCGTCGTCGCGTACTTCTCCTCAGCCAACGCGCTGTATCCGGGCGATCAGGTCGAGATCCTGGGCGTCCGAGTCGGTTCCATCGATTCGATCGAGCCCGACGGCGACAAGATGAAGGTCACCTTCCACTACCAGAACAAGCACAAGGTGCCCGCGGACGCGACCGCCACCATCCTCAACCCCAGCCTGGTCGCGTCACGCACCATCCAACTGGGGCCGCGTTACGCGGGCGGTCCGACGCTGCCCGACGGTGCGGTGATCCCCATCGAGCGCACCCAGATCCCGGTGGAGTGGGACGAACTGCGCAACGAACTCGGCCGCATCGTCGACGATCTGGGACCGACACCGCAACAGCCCAAGGGCCCGATCGGTGAGGTCATCGAGTCGTTCGGCGACGGACTCGAGGGCAAGGGTAAGGCCATCAACGCCACCCTGACCAGCCTGTCGGAGGCGATCACCGCGCTCAACGACGGCCGCGGCGACTTCTTCTCCGTGGTGCGCAGCCTGGCGCTGTTCGTCAACACGTTGCAGGCCAATGACGAGCAGTTCGTCGAGCTGAACTCCAACCTGGCGGAGTTCACCGGCGCGCTGAGCAACTCCGACCGCGAACTGGCCACCGCCGTCGACGCGGTCGATGCGCTGGTGTCGACCGTGCGTACGTTCGTCAAGGACAACGGTTCTCAGCTCGCACACGACATCAACACGTTGTCGGAGGCCACCACCGCGCTCGTGCAGCCCGAACCCCGCGAAGGGCTGGAGATGGGGTTGCACGTGCTGCCCAACACCGCCGCGAACCTGGCGGCGATCTACGAGCCCGCGCACGGCGCGACGACCGGGTCGCTGGTGGTCACCAACTTCGCCAACCCCCTGCAGGCGGTCTGCAGCATCATCCAGGCGGGCTCGCGGCTGGGGTATCAAGAGTCGGCCGAACTGTGCGCGCAGTACCTGGCGCCGGTGTTTGACGCGATGAAGTTCAACTTCCCGCCGTTCGGCATGAACATGTTCTCCACCGCCTAGACACTGCGCGAGCAGGTCGCCTACTCCGAGGAGCGGCTGCGGCCGCCACCGGGATACAAATCGACCACGGTGCCCGGAGTGTTCTCCCCCGACACCTGGTGGTCACACGGCAACCACGAACCCGGATGGCGCATCGCGGAAGGAATGGAGGGCCTGCAGGTGGGACCGTTCACCAAGAACATGCTGGCCCCCGCCGATCTGGCCGGCCTGCTCGGATCGCCCGCACCGACCGCGACGGAGGCCGGCCGATGAACCGGATCGTCCGGCGCACAGCCGCTTTGCTCACGATCATGCTGGTGACCGTCTCGTGCGGGCAGTGGCGGGGCATCGCCAACGTGCCGTTGCCGGGCACACCGGGAAGCAGCGGCGGCCACTACACCGTCTACGTGCAGATGCCCGATGTGCTCGCGTTGACGGTCAACAGCCGGGTCCGCGTCGCCGACACCTACGTCGGCACCGTGCGCGCGATCCAGTTGAAGGACTGGGTCGCCACGATCTCGCTCGATCTGCAGGACAGCGTTCGCCTGCCGGCCAACGCCACCGCCAAGATCGGCCAGACCAGCCTGCTGGGCACCCAGCATCTCGAACTCGCCGCACCGAAAGACCCCTCACCGCAACCCCTGCGCAACGGTGACACGATCCCGCTGCAGAATTCCTCGGCCTATCCCACCACCGAACGCACACTGGCCAGCGTGGCCACCGTGCTGCGCGGCGGAGGCATCGAACGTCTCTAGGTCATCTCGACCGAGGTCGACAACCTGCTGTCGGGCAACGCCGAGCGGATCCGTCAGTTCCTCGGCAAGCTGGACACCTTCACCGCGGGGCTCAACGATCAGCGCTACGAGATCGCCCGAGCCATCGAGGAAGTCCGCGAACTGTCCGGGATCGTGGCGGCCAACGACACCACACTGGACCGGGTGCTCACCGAATTCCCGCCGTTGGTAGCGTATTTCGCCGACCAGCGGCAACTGTTCGGCGACAGTGTCGAGGCATTCGGGCGGTTCAGCCTGGTCACCGACCGCACGCTGACCGCCGCGCGCGCCGATCTGCACGAGAATCTGCGCCTGCTGCAGCGGCCGCTGAAGCAATTGGGCCGCGCCGCCCCGCATCTGCCCGGCGCGCTGGAGATCCTGCTCACGCTGCCGTTCACCGCCGACGAGGTCGGCAAGTTCGTACGCGGCGACTACATCAACTTGTCCCCGACGTTCGATCTGACGTTGAGCACCATCGACAACTCGTTCCTTGCCGGGACCCGGTTCTCGGGGGCGTTGCGCGCGCTCGAACAGTCGTGGGGTCGCGATCCCAACACCATGATTCCCGACATCCGGTTCACGCCCAATCCCCTCACCGCGCCGGGCGCCCCACTGGTGGAAAGGTCGGAGTGAGGTGCTGACCCGGTTCGTACGTATCCAATTGGTCGTCTTCACCCTGTTGACGCTCGTCGCGGTGACCGTGTTGTGCGTCTACTATCTGCGGTTGCCGAGCATGGCCGGGGCCGGTCAGTACACCCTCTACGCAAAGCTGCCCGCATCGGGCGGGCTGTATGCGACGGCCAACGTCACCTTCCGCGGAGTGACCGTCGGCAAGGTCACCGATGTGCAACCCACCGGCGAGGGTGTCACCGCGACGTTGAGCATCGATGACCGCTACCGCATTCCTGCCGACACCGCCGCCAACGTCCACTCGGTGTCGGCGGTCGGTGAGCAATACGTCGACCTGGTCGACGCCCCCGGCACGTTGGCCACCAACGGCCGATTCCTGGCCAACGGCCAAACCATTACCGACACCACGGTTCCCGCCGAGATCGGCCCGATACTGGACTCGGTCAACCGGGGCCTTTCGGCTCTTCCGAGGGAGAAACTCGCCACGCTACTCGACGAAACCTCGCAGGCCGTTGGCGGTTTGGGCCCAGCGCTGCACCGGCTGGCCGACTCCACGCAGTTGCTGGTCGGCGACTTCGACGCGCACATCGCCGACATCGACGACATCATCGACAACTCCGCGCCGATCATCGACAGCCAGGTGACTTCGGAGTCCTACATCGACCAGTGGGCGGTCAATCTGAAGACACTGGCCGCGCAGACCGCGGAGAAGGATCAGACGGTGCGCCACGTGCTCGCCGAGGCGGGCCCCACCGCCGCCGAGGCCACCGAGGTGTTCCGCGACATGCGCGACTCCCTGCCGCAGCTGCTGGCCAACATGACCATCGTGTTGGACATGCTCAAGCGCTATGACAATGGGCTGGAACAGTTCCTGGTGATCCTGCCGCAGGGCGCCGCGGTCGCCCAGACGGTGCTGGCACCGTTCCCCGGCACCGTCGGGCTGAACTTCAACCTGACCATCAACAACCCGCCCGCGTGCCTGACCGGGTTCTCACCGCCCGGCGAATGGCGTTCTCCCGCGGACACCAGCACCGCACCGCTGCCGACCGACGTGCGGTACTGCAAGATTCCCAAGGATGCGCCCAACGTGGTGCGCGGTGCGCGCAACTACCCGTGCGCCGACGTGCCGGGCAAACGCGCCGCCACGCCCGCCGAATGCCGCAGCGACGAACCGTATGTGCCACTGGGCACCAACCCGTGGTACGGCGACCCGAACCAGATCGTCGACTGCCCGGCACCCGCGGCGCGCTGCATCCGCCCGGTGGAACCCGGCCTGGTGCGACCCGCGCCGACCATCAACACCGGCGAGAACCCGCTTCCGGCCGACCGGTTGCCGCCCACCCCCGCCGCGGTCAGCGACCCGCTCACCGCCCCCGGTCAGGGCAGCGTGCAATGCGATGGGCAACAACCCAACCCGTGCGTGTATCTGCCGGCACCGATGCCCTCGGGCGTCTACTCCCCGTCCAGCGGACAGGTGGTGGGGCCCGACGGCGTCACCTACCGGGTGGACAACTCCGCCCCTGATGTCGCCAACGGCTGGAAGGAGATGCTCGCACCGGCAGGCTCGTAGCTCGTGCCGCGAAAGTACGGTTTGTGACGGGATTTCGCCGATTTTCGTCCACAACCGTACTTTCGTCGGAGCCCGAGGCGGCTCGAGGCGGCTCAACCGAAGTGCGCGGCGCGCACCTCGGCCTTGCGCACCTTGCCCAGCGGTGTGCGCGGCAACCGGTCGACCACGATCAGCCGCTCTGGGCATTTCTGCCGGGCCAGACCGGCCGCGGCGAAATGCGTCCGCAGATCGGCGAGGGTGAGCGCGGCGCCGGGGGTGAGGACCACCACCGCGGCCACCACGTCGCCGTACCGGGGATCGGGTGCGGCCACCGCGGCGGCCTCGGCCACCGCCGGATGGGTCAGCAGGACGTCTTCGACCTGAGCCGACGAGATCGTCTCCCCGCCGCGGATCACCACGTCCTTGATCCGGTCGGTGATCGTCAGGCGGCCGTCGCCGTCGAGGTGGCCGAGATCGCCGGTGCGGAACCAGCCGTCGGCGGTGAACGCCTCGGCGTCCAGCGTCGAGTCGCGGTAGCCGACGAACTGATCCGGTCCCTGCAGCACGACTTCGCCGTCCACGCCGGTCGGCACGTCGGTTCCGTCGGGCCCGACGATGCGCACCGCCGATCCGGGCAGCGGCATCCCGTCGGTGCCCAGCCGCGCCGAACGCGGTTCGTCGGCGTGCCCGGCGGTCACAGTCGGATGTTCGGTGGAGCCGTAACAGCGGAAGGTCGCGATGCCGCGGTCGGCGGCCCGCAGGCCCAATTCCTCGCTGACCGGTGCGGCGCCGACGAGGAACTCACGCAGTGTCGCGAGTTTCGTTGTGGCGTCGGGCACCTCGAGAATGCCCTGCAGATGGATCGGTGCGCCCGCGGTGGCCGTCACACCGAACTGCGCCACCGCGTCCACGGCGCGCTGCGGCGACCACTCGTCGACGAACACACAACGCTTCTCGGTGGTCATCGGCCGCAGGATGTTGCCCACCCCGGCGATGTGGCCGGGTGGAAAGCCGACGAGCAGCACGTCTCCGGCTGCGCCGGCGAGCAGGCCCGCCGCGGTGCGCTGTTCGGCCAGCACCGTGTTGTGCGTGTGCTGAACCCCCTTGGGCGCGGCGGTGGTTCCCGAGGTGTAGAGCAGCAGGCAGACGTCGTCGGCGTGCACCGCGGGGCGCCGGTAGCTTCCCGGGTCGCCGTCCAGTTGCGACCACGCCAGGTGGTCGGGCCCCGGCGCGGCGTCGACGATGACGATGTGGCGCAGTGTGTCGATGCGCGACAGGTCCGCGAGTCGTTCGGTGTAGTCGATGGAGCGGTAGCGCCGCGGCATGATCAGCACCGCCGCGCCCGACTCGGCGACGATGAATCCCACCTCGGCCGGGCCGTAGATGTGCACGATCGGCACCAGCACCGCACCGCACAACAGCACCGCCTGATAGGCGATCGCACACTCGACGCGGTTGGTGAGTTGCACCGCGACCGCGTCACCGCCTGCCACGCCGAGATCCTGCAGCGCCGCGGCCAGTGCGCGGGCGCTGCGATGGATCTCGCCGACCGTCACGGTGTCCGCGGTCGTCCCGGCCAGAAACACCACCGGGGTCGACGGTGCGCTGGCAGCGGTGGATTCGAAGGCGTCCAACAACGTCCGGTCGCTGAACCAGCCCTCGCGGTGCCACCGCTGCCGCAGCGTTGTCAGCCCTCCCAACTCAGTTCGAGCGAGTCCACCCCGAACACCTGGCCCGCGTGCTCCTGCGGCTCGCCGACCACGCGGTAGTCCGGGATGCGGCGGTGCCATTCCTCGAGAATGATCGTCATCTCCTGGCGGGCCAGATGCGAGCCGAGGCAGCGGTGCGGCCCCGCTCCGAACGAGATGTGCCGGGTGATACCGCGGTCCAGATCGACACGGCGGGCGTCGGGGAACATCTTCTCGTCGCGACCGGCGGCGGCCAGCGGGAACGACGCCATATCACCGGCCTTGACCGGGCAGCCGTGGAAGTCCATGTCGCGGGTGGCCTTCCGGGCCGTCTGCACGATCGGATATACCCGCAGCACCTCCTCGACGGCGTTCGGGACGAGGTCCGGCTCGGCGACGATGCGTTCGCGGTCCTGCGGGTGGGTCGCCAGATGCAGCATGGCGTAGGACAGTTGGTTGGCGACGGTGTCCAGGCCGGCCATGAACAACAGCAGCAGACAGTTCAGCAGGTCACCGTCGTTCACCGGTTCGCCGTCGATGGTCCACCCGAGCGCCGCGGTGACGATGTCCTGTGCATCCGGGTCGGGGTTGGCGCGGCGCTCCTCGATCAGCGACTGGAAGTAGGTGATCACCTGCCCCATGCCTTCCATGCGCACCGCCATGGTGGCGTCGTCGGAGCCCATCTGGTGCAGGATCTTGTCCTCCCACTCCATGAACTCGTCGAGACGCTCCACAGGCATCCCCATGATGTTGAGGAAGATGTGCGACGGGAACACCCGTGCCACCTCAGTGACGAAGTCGCACTTGCCCTGTGCGGCGACCTTCTCGACCAGTTGGCTTGCGAGGCGGCGATGCTCGTCGCGCAGACCCTTGACCCGTTTCGGGGAGAAGTACTCGGCGAGCACCTGGCGCCACTTGGCGTGTTCGGGCGGATCGACCATCACCGGGATCCACTTGTACGGCGGGTCGGGGTCCGTCGGCACGATCACGCTGCTCGACCACCACTCGGGGTGTTGCAGCCCTTCGAGGATCGCCTCGTATTCGGTGAACATCCAGTAGCCGTCGCCCTCGGTGTTGCGGAACACCGGACGCATCCGGTCCTGCCGCGAGTCGATGTTGGCGAAACCGGTGAGCGCCGGGCCCACCAGTGCGGTCAGTTCGAACTCGTCCACCGGACACTGGCCCACTTGTCGATCACCGCTCATTTCGTCTGTCCTTCCTGTAACCGTTCAGTCAACCTCTGCGCAGCGGACATCGCCGTCGCAATCGTGTCTTGGAGTTCCTTTGCGCGGGAGAGGATCTCACCGCCCGGGCCGTCGCGTGCCTCGATCGCGGGCACGACGAACCGCCGGAACCGCCTGCGCACCGCGGCTTCGGAACGATCGGGGGCCTCGGCGGCCAGATAGGTCTGCTCCACCAGGAAGACGATGAGATCGTCGAGGCCGACGTCGGTTCGGATCTCACCGGTGCGCTGGCCCTCCCGCACCACCGCGCCCATCGCGCCCACCGCCTGTTCGTGCACGCGCGGGTCGTTGCTCGCCGTGGAGTGCTGGGCGATCAGTGCGGCGATCGCCGCGTCGGTGGGCAGTTCGCGGGCGGTGTAGACCAGCGCGGCCTCCAACTTCGCGAACACCCCGGACTCGGTTTCCATCAAATCCTGCACCGCGGCGATGTGTCGTTGCGCGCGGCGCAGTGCGACCTGGACGACGACCTCGGAGAAGCTGCCGAGTCGACGAAACGCGGTGGCGCGAGACACACCTGCGCGCCTGGCGATGGCCTCCATCTGGACCGTGCCGGGTTCGTTCGCGGCGAACTCCTGTTCGGCGGCGCGAAGCAGTCGGTCCCGAACGAAGTCCTCGGTCTGGTCCTCGGCGTTGCCGGCGGTCATGTGATCGCCCCGGCGAACTTCAACTCGGTGAGGGTGTCCTCGTCGAACCCGAGTTCTCGCAGCACGTCGTCGGTGTGTTCGGCGAACCGCGGTGCACGCCTTAGGTTCAGCGCTCCGTGGTCGAACTTGACCGGGTTGGCGACCAGCTTGTGGCTCTCCCCCGTGCAGTCCACGACCTCGGCGATGCGCCCGTTGGCGATCAGTGACGCGTCGGTGCCGACGTCCCAGGCGTTCTGCACCACCGACCACGGGCCGGTGCCCTGATCGAGTAGCCGGGCGCATTCGGCGAGCGAGCGACTGCCGATCGCCGATCGGACGATTTCGATTGCGTCGTCGAGGTTTTCGACCAGGGCCTCCAGCGTTGCGAAGCGCGGGTCGAACGCGTACTGCGCGCAGTCCATCAGTCGACAGAACTCCGGCCAGTGCCGGGTGGGCTGCAGCATGGCCAGCTGGATGTAGCGCCCGTCGGCGGTGCGGTAGTTGCCGGTCAGCGGATTGCAGGGGGCCTGGGTCGTGTCGTCGAGCTTGGGCAGCGGTCCGCCGGCCTGCAGGGCCATGTTGACGCTGAACTGCGTGGCCCACGCACCGACGGCCAGCAGCGACACGTCGAGCACCGAGGGCTCGCCGGTCATCTTCCTGCCGTACAGGGCGGCGGCCACCCCGCCGGCGATCGCCAACCCGCCGATGTTGTCGCCGTAACCGCCCGCGGGCATGTACGCGGCCTGCTCGGCGCCCGACGGGGTGACCCCGTCCGCGCTGCCGCCGCGGGCCCAGAACGCCGTCGAATCGTAGGCCCCCGCTTCCCGGTCGGGCCCTTCGGTGCCGAACCCGCTGCCGGTGACGTAGATGATGTCGGGGTTGATCCGGCGCACCTCGTCGACGTCGATGCGTAACTTCGCCCGAGCGGTCGGCAGATAGTTGGTGAGGAACACGTCGCTGCGCCGGATCAGTTCCTCGAGCACCGGGCGTGCCTGCATCACCGCGAGTTCCAGGCCGATGCTGCGTTTACCGCGGTTGGGTGCCTCGATGACGGGCGCGAAGGCGGCGCTGTCGACTCCGGTTCCATGGCCCAGCACGGTGGCCAACCCGCGCTGGCCGTCTCCGGTCACCGGGTTTTCCACCTTGATCACCTCCGCGCCCCAGTCCGCGAGCACGGCGCCCGCCGACGGCACGAAGGTGAATTGCGCGACCTCGAGTACCCGTACGCCCGTCAGTGGCCGGTGCATCGTCAAACCCTCCCAGCCGGTGTGATTTGATCCACAGTATGCAACTGGTAGAAACCTACCGTATCAATTTGAGACTTTAATGTGATGTCCGCGTCAGCTCACCACTTCCGACCGTGAAAGTCCAGAGAACCGCCCGAAAGAAAGCAACCGCATGGCCGATATGGATCTGCAGACCCTCGAGTTCACCGTCCACGACCACGTCGCGACCGTCGCACTGAACCGCCCGGACCGGTTGAACAGCTTCAACCAACGGATGGCCGGTGAACTCGCCGAGGTGTGGCGGCGGGTGCGCGAGGACGAGGACATCCACGTCGCGGTGCTGTGCGGCAACGGTGAGCGCGCGTTCTGCACCGGCATCGACGTGTCCGAAGGCGTCTGGTGGGCCGACGAACCGATCTTCAACCAGGAAGACCCGGGCGCGTTCCTCGGCCCGAAGGGGCACAAGGTGTGGAAGCCGGTGATCGCCGCGTTGCACGGCATGGTGGCCGGTGGCGCGATGTACTTCGTCAACGAGTGCGACTTCTCGATCTGCGCGGAGTCCGCGGTGTTCTTCGACCCGCACGCCAGCGCGGGCATCGTCTCGGCGCTGGAACCGATGGGCATGCTCGCGCTCGGGGTGCCCTACGGCGAGGTGATGCGGTGGGCCCTGACGGGTAACGAAGAACGGATGACGGCGGCCACCGCGCTGCGGGTCGGACTGGTGACCGAAGTGGTTCCCGACGACCAGTTGCGTGCCCGCGCAGCCGAACTCGCCGCCGAGATCGCCGCCCGCCGGCCCAAGGCGATCCAGGGCACGGTGCGTGCGATGTGGGAGGCCCGCGACCTGTCCCCGACGATCGCCCAGCGGCACGGGCTGTCCTACACCCACCTGGGCAATGTCGGCAGCACGGGCCCGGACCCGAGTCGCAACCGCAAGCCCCGGATCCGTTAGCGGCCTTCGAAGCGCGGGGCGGTACGGTTTCGAAACGCCGTCACCCCGATTCGGAAGTCCGCCGAGGCGATGAGTTCGGCCTGGCCCTGGGTCTCGACGGTCTGTGACCGCGTCAGCGGTTCGAGCGTCGATTCGACCAGCGCGCGCTTGATCCAGCCGTAGGACCGCGTCGGCCCACCGGCCAACGCGCCGATCACCGACTCCAACTCCTGCTCGTAGCCGTCGTCTGCGACCAGATGCGAGATCATTCCCCAGTCGAATGCCGTTGCAGCCGTGATCTTCTCGGCCAGAAGCGCCATCCTGCTCGCACGAGCCCGTCCGATGGCCACCGGAAGCAGCGCCGAGGCGCCTCCGTCGGGCATCAACCCCACCTTCGCGAACGCCAGCTGGAAGAACGCCGACTCCGCGGCGACCACCAGATCGCACGCCAGCGCCAGTGGGCAGCCGAAACCCGCGGCGGCGCCGCGCACCCCGGCGACGACGGGTTTGGACAGGGCGGTGATGGCGGCCACCACGTCGTTGGCGGCGGCCGCCGCACCGGCGGTGTCCACGCCGGTGAGGTCACCGCCGGCGCAGAACGCCCGCCCGGCTCCGGTCAACACCACCACCCGCACCGCGGTGTCGTCGCCTGCCCGCGTGAGATGGCCGTGCAGGTCGCGCAACATGCTGGTGTTCACCGCGTTGAGCGCATCCGGGCGGTTCAGCGTCAGTCGCAGCACGGCGCCGTCGCGGACGGCGAGGACGGTGGGCATCGCGTCACTCACCATGCAGGCGACGCATCTCCTCGCCCACCTTGCCGCTCATCCTCGACACCACCTGTGCGCCACGACGTCTCAGATCCATATCGGGCACCGGCAGCACCACCGCCCCGGTTTGTCTGGAGGGCAACAGCACCTTGGCGGTGCCCGTGGTGGTGGCCTCGTCGCGCTGATTGGTCGCGCGTACCTGTAGCGACACCTGCTCGTCGGGGCTCTGACCCTTGGCGGCGACCTCACCGGTGCACAGGTGGATGTCACCGTGGTAGTTGAAGCCGCGCACCTGCACGTCCATCTCGGCCAGCCAACCGTCGTCGCCGATCCAGTTGGTCAGCAGATGGGTGATCCAGGCCGCGCGCATCTGGCCGTAGTCATACGGCGCCGGGATGCCCAGCGCCTTGGCACGGTCGGCGTCCCAGTGCAACCGTTGGACGACATCGAGCACCCCGTACTCGTCGGGGACGTAGAAGCCGGGCATCCGTTTGCGCGATTGGTGGGCGTACTTCAGCGGTCCGAGGCCGTAACCGCCCCAGCCCCACCCCATGTGCATGCTGATGATGTCGACGACGGTCAACGGGCCCTTCATCACCGAGGGCAGTTCGTCGCCGACGTTCACGTCCTCCCACCACTGCGGGTCGGCGCCGCGACGCACCTCGGCCTCGTAGGCCGCCTCCACCTTGGCCAACTCCTCGTCGGTCCAGTGCTGCCGCTCGATGTGGGAGTACTTACCCGCCTTCTTGCTGCCGTGACGTTCGGCGTTGATGTAGGCCTCGTCGCGGGTGGCGATCGGGTTTCCGTCGAGGTCGACGTAGAGGTAGCGGTAGGTCTCCTTGACCGACCGGCCCCCCGAGAATTCGCTCTCCTTGACCTGCACATCGATGGTGTATGTCTCCATCAGCACCGGGCGTCCCGGGTAAATCGGTTGGTACCACGTCCATTTCACTCCGGCGTAGTACTTGCCCGTGCCGCGGAAGAGCCCTTTGAACAGCTTCTTGCGTTCCGGGTCGGTGAACCTGGGCGTCTGATCGACCCCGGTGGCGATCGGGAACGTCGGCGGGGCGATCTGGCCGTGCCAGCGGGTGCCGGCGCCGTAAGCCGGATCGTGAAACAGCGGATTGTCGTCACCGCACCCGAACGCGAAATGGCTGAGCGCATCCGACGACGGTGCCTTGTTCCACGCCTCGTCACGTGAGTTCACCGGGATGCCGATCTGCGCGCGTGCCCGCTCGATGTCCTCGTCGGTGATGCGGCCCTCGACGGCGGCGGTGTCGTTCTCGGTAGTGGTCATCGAATTCTCCTGTCAGAACTTCAGCATTGCGCCGGCGTCGACCTTGAACTGACCGCCGGTCATGTAGCGGGACTCGTCGGAAGCCAAGAAGACCACCACGTTGGAGATGTCCTCGGTCTCGACGTAGGGAACGGGCATGGACTGCATCATCGGGAAAGTCAGCAAGGCATCCTCGCGTGTCGGGTGCTCCAGGTCGGGCCGGAACTGCCGATACATCGGATCGCTGTTGAGCATGTCGGTGTTGCAGTTGGTCGGATGGACCACGTTGGCGCGGATGGATTTCGGCGCCAGCTGGATCGCGATCTGGCGGGTGTAGGAGTCCACCATCTGCTTGGCGTACGAGTAGCCGGCGCCGCCGGGGCCCATCGGCCCGCCCTCGGCGGGAGGTTGGTTGGCGGCGACCAACCCGGCGATCGAACCGGTGGTGATGATCGAGGCGCCCTCCGTCAGGTACGGCAACGCGGCGTGCACCGTGTTGACCACCCCGACGAAGTCGACGTCGAACGCGTCGGCGAACGCGGTCATCGGTTGATCGCCCAGCGGGCAGATGCCGGCATTGGCGACGACCACGTCGAGCCTGCCGAGTTCGTCGACGGCGGCCTTGAGCGCGCTGACCACCGCGGCCTTGTCCCGCACGTCGACCTGTGCGGTGATCGCGCGCCGTCCGGTCTTCTCCACCTCGAGTTTGGCCTCCTCGAGGTCGTGCGGTGTCGCCAGCGGATACGCGTTGGTTTCGATGTCCTCGCAGATATCGAAGAGGATGACGTCGGCGCCCTCCTCGGCGAGCCTGACCGCGTGGCTGCGGCCCTGTCCCCGTGCGCCGCCGGTGATCAGCGCGATCTTGTCCTGTACTCGGCCCATATGATGTGTCCTTTTTCCGGTTGTGGTCATTTGGCGGTGGTGGATCGCGGCCGGCGCGCCTCGATGTCGTCCAGCATCGCGTTCAATTGCTGGCGGTCCACCTTGAGCGCGGCGCCGCGCGGAAGTTCGTCGACGATGTACACCTCGGTGGGCACCTCGTAGGGGGTGAGCGTCGAGCGGCAGTGGGTCCGCAATTCCTCGCCGGTCACCGATGCGCCACTGCGCAATTCGACAGCGGCCACCGGCACCTGCCCGAGCCTGGGATCCGGCCTGCCGGTGACCGCGGCGTCGTGCACGCCCGGATGGCTGCGCAGCGCCTGCGCCACCGTGTCGGGCGCGACCTTGAAGCCGCCGCGCACGATGACGTCGTCGGCACGGCCGTCGATGTACAGAAAGCCGTCGGCGTCGAGGTGGGCCAGATCGCTTGTGGTGACCCATTCCCGGCCGTCCCCGGCCGGGCTGGTCTGCGCGGCCGAGACCTGAAGCCTGCCGGTCTCGCCGGTGGGCAGCTCGGTCCCGTCCTCGCTGATGATGCGCAACCGCACGCCGGGAAACGCGCGCCCGACGCTGCCGTGCTTGCTGCCCCACGTCGAGCGGAAGTCCTTGACGGACCAACCCGCGATGGCCCCGGAGAACTCGGTGGCGCCGTACATGATGAGGATCGGGATGCCGTACTTGGCCAGGAACTCGTCGACCAGTGCCGGATCCACCGGGGCGGTGCCGGAGTTCACCCCCCGGATGCTGCTGAGATCCTCGCGCGGCAGGTCGGCGTCCAGCACCGCCCGCACCGCGGGCGGCGGCAGTCCCACCAGTCGCGGCCGGTGCTCGGTGACCGCGGCGTGCCATGCCTCTACGGTGAACCGCTCCAGCATCGCGATCGGCCGCGCACCGGTCAGCGACGAGATCACCGCCCACATGCCGCCGATGTGCACGATCGGGAACGGGACCAGGGTGACCGGCCCGCTCAGCGGGGCGCGCGCAGACAGCGGCTTGCCCGCATAGGACCGGACCGCGCTGAGCGCGGCACCGATCTGGCGCCGGCTCAACGGAACCCGTTTGGGCGGGCCGGTGGTTCCCGAGGTCAGCATCTCGATCGCGACGCTGGAATCACCGCCCGCCACGGGTGCGCCGACGGCTTTTTTGCCCATCCCGGACTCGTCCAGCGCCCACCCGCTGGCGTCCAGTTCGCCGACGGTGTCGGTGAAGACCTGCTCGGCCCACAGCGCCGGTGGCGCCAGCACATACGACGCTTCTGTGGCGGCCAGGTCCGCGCTCAGCCGCGGCGGCGGTTGCAGCGGGCTCAGCGTCACCAGGGTGCGGTCACCGCGCAGGATCGCGATCAGTGCCGCGACCGACTGCGGCCAGTTGCCGAGGACCACCGCGACGCGGCCGCCGGCGCCGCAGCCCGCGGCCCGCAACTCGTCGTCGATCTTGTCCGCGAGTGCGCGTATTTCGCCCCAGCTATACCAACGGCCCTTGTACTGCACCATGGGCGCGTCGTCGTCGGCGCTGGAAAGGCTCGCGAACTCTTCAGCGAGATCTGTCATGCTCGTCCTGACTATCCGGTGTCTCAACGTAATTGGCGTGGTTTACTGGGTCAACCGACTCGAAAGGTGCAACAGGATGGATTTCGGGCTCAGTACCGAACAGGAGCAACTTGCCGCCGCGGAGCGGGCCTGGCTGCAACGCCACGACCCCGTCACGCGGCTTCGCCCGCTCATCGACGCCGGGCCGGTGACGCTCGACCCGGATGCTGTCACCCATGCCGCCGAGGCCGGACTTCTTGTTCTTCTGAACGACGAAATCGGCGGCACCCATGTCGATTTGGCGCTGCTGTCCGAGGAGCACGGCCGCGCGGCCAGTTCGCTGCCGGTGGCCGATGCGGCCGTCGCCGCGCGCCTGCTCGCCGAGGCCGGTGTCGACGTCGCCGAGGATCAGGTGTGGGGCGTGACCCGCGCCCGGGGCGAGCTGGGTAGTCCGGTTCCGATGGCAGCCGATCTGGCCGGTGTGGTGGTGATCGCTGAGGAATCCGGCGTCGAGTCTGTTTCGGTTGTGCCACAACCGGAGTTGGCGCCGATGTCGACTCTCGATCTCACCCGCTCGTGGGCCAGGCCGGTGCTCGACGGGAAGACGACGCAGCGCGAGGTGGCTGCGGGCACGTTCGCGCGGGTCCGTGACGCGCTCGCCGTGCACCGTGCACTCGACGCGCTGGGCGCCGCCGCCCGGCTGCTGGAGATGACGGTGGACTACGCCGGTCAGCGCAAGCAGTTCGGCTCTCCGATCGGATCGTTTCAGGCCGTCAAGCACCACTGCGCGAACATGTCCCTGTGGGTCGAGGCCGGCCGTGCGGTGTTGTGGGCCGCGGCACTGGCATTGGACACCGACGGTGCGAACCGGAGTCGGACGGCGTCGTGCGCGGCCGCCTACGCGAAGTCGGCGGCTGTCGACGTGGCGGGCACCGCCCTGCAGGTGCACGGCGGCATCGGCTTCACGTGGGAGCACGATCTGCACCTTCTGCTGCGTCGCATCAAGGTCGACGCGGCGATGGACGGCAGCGTCACCGAGCACCGCGCCGCGCTGGTCGCCTAGCGGGGTAATCCCAGCCCCCTTTCGGCGATGAGATTGCGCATGATCTCCGAACTGCCGCCGGCGATGGTGAAGGCGCGGGCGTAGAGCCACTCGTCCTGCCAGCGGCCCCCGTCGGGCACATTGGGGTCGTGCTCGCTGAGCACGCCGTCTTCACCGGCCAGATCCACTGCGAACGCCGCCATCTCGAGGTTGAGCTCGCTGAACATCAGCTTGGCCATCGCCGCGTCGTGCATCCGTTCGGTGCCGCGGGTCCACCGGGTCACGTTGGCGTAGGTGAGCGCGGAGAGCGCTTCCACCTCGGCGGTGAACCGGCCGATCTGATCGCGCACCCGGTCGCTGTCCAGCGCCGGTCTGCCGTCGACGGTGACCCGGCGGGCCAGGTCGGTCAACGCCTCCAGCCCCAACCGCAGCTTGACCACGATCGCACCGACACCGCTGCGCTCCTGCGCCAGTGAGGTGTTGGCGATGGCCCAGCCCTGACCGGGTGCGCCGATCATGTTCTGGGCGGGCACCTCGACGTTGTCGAAGAAGACCTCGTTGAAGTCCGAGGTGCCGGTGAGTTCACGCAGCGGGCGCACGCTGACGCCCGGTGCGCTCATGTCGAGGATGAAGGCGCTGATGCCCTTGTGCTTGGGCATGTCGGGGTCGGTGCGGGCCAGCAGATAACCGAACTGCGCCCAGTGCCCGTCGGTGGTCCAGACCTTCTGGCCCGACACCCGGTAGATATCGCCGTCGCGAATCGCCCTGGTGCGCAACGACGCCAGGTCGCTACCCGCCTCGGGCTCGGAGAACAGCTGGCACCACTTCTGTTCGCCGGAGCGGATCGCGGGCAGATGGCGTCGCTTCTGCTCGTCGGTGCCGAACGTGATCAGCGCATTCGAGGCCAGCACGCTGCCGCTGGCCGCGCCGGAGACCCGCGCGCGGGCCAGCTCTTCGCCGACCACGATGGCGTGCTCGGCGGTCCAGTCCCGGCGGCCGCCGAATTCCTCGGGCCAGTCCGCCCCCGCGTAGCCGGCGTCGAAGAGACGCGCCGTCCACTCCCGTAGGAGGTTGTTCTCGTGTTCGTCGGCCGGGCTGCGCACCCCGGCGCGCGGGGGGATGTTCGGTGCATGTTCGGCGATGAACGCCCGAACCTCCGAGCGGAATTCGTCGAGATGCGCACCCATTCCGTATTCCATGCCGCCTACCTTCTGCCTACGATTCGCCGCGCCGCCCGGTCCCGCAGCGCATCGGCACGGCCCACCGCCACCGCGTTGGCGCGGGCCCGGCGCAGCAGCAGATGCGCCGGATGCTCCCAGGTGAAGCCGATGCCGCCGTGGATCTGGATGGCCGACTCGGCGGCGAACACCGCCGCGTCGAACGCGTCGGCCGCAGCCAGGTCGGCCAGGTATACGTCAGTGCCGTCGTCGATTTCGCATGCCGCCAGCACCTGACTGCGGGCACCCTCCAGCGCCACCGCCATATCGGCGCACCGGTGCGAGATGGCCTGAAACGACCCGATCCGGCGACCGAACTGCTCACGCTCGCCCGCCCACTGCACGGCCATCGCCAGGGCACGGGCCCCGACGCCCACCGAATCGGCCGCGACGGCCAGGGTCGCGCGGCGCCGCGCGTCCACCAGCCCGGTGCGCACCGGTTCACCGTCGGCCAGCACGGTGGCCTCGGCGCCGGAGAAGGTGACCGACCCCAGCGTGGCGGTGAGGTCGAGTGTCTGTTGCGGAGTCACTGTCACCGAGTCGGCGTCGGTGTCCACCGCCAGTAGCACCTCGCCGTCGGTGCCGCGGGCGAGCACCAGCAGCACCTCGGCGGCGGGCGCGCCGGCGACGATCGGCACGGCGCCGTCCAGCCGCCGCCCGTCCCAGGTAGGTAATTCCGTTGTACCCCAACCGCTGTCGTCGAGCGGGACCGCGAACGCCGCGGTTGTCCCGCCGACGATGCGTCGGGCCGCATCCGTGGCGCCCACCGCGGCGGCGACGGACAGGGCGATGACCGTCGGCACCAGCGGCGCGGGCGTCAGCGCCTTGGCCGCCTCCTCGATCGCCGCGCACAGCAACCGCGGTCGCGCACCCGCACCGCCCAAGGACTCGTCGGCCGCCAGACCCGGCAGCCCGAACTCCACCAGCACCGACCACGCATGGCGGTCCCATGCGTCGATCGGCCGGGCCCGGTCGAGCAACGCGGCCGTGTCGACGCCGGCCTCGACGGCCTGGGCCAGCACCGCGCGCAGTTCGCGTTCGTCGTCGTCGGCCACGGCCAACGGGGCGCCGGGAACCACCGCGGCGGTGCGGGTGTTCTCGCCGCGATGCGACGGCAGACCCAGCACGGACTCGGCGATGGTGTTGCGTTGGATCTCGGCGGTACCCGCCCCGATGGTGGTGGCGCGGCTCATCAGGTAACCGTAGGTCCAGCGACCCTGATCGGCGGCGATCGCGGCCCGGCTGCCAAGGGCCGCATGCGGTCCCAGCGCGCGTAACGCCAACGCGTGCAGTCGTTGTTCGAACTCCGACTTGACCAGCCGGTTGACCGAGGCGACCCCGCCGGGGTCCTCGCCGCGCAGCACCGCGGCCAGCGCCCGCGCGCTGTTGGCCGCGATCGTCTGCACGCCGGATTCCAGCCGGGCGATGTCCTGACGTACCAGCGCGTCGTCGGCCAGTCCGGCGTCGGCCAGCAGCGCCACCACCCGGTCGACGGTGCGGCGATATTTGAACTCGTCGGCCAAAAACGCGGTGGCGCGTTCGTGGCCCAGCGAGGTGCGCATGATCGCCCAGCCGTGGCCCTCCCCGCCGACCAGGTTGTCGACCGGCACGGCGACGTCGTCGAGGAAAACCTCGGCGAAATGCGCCGCGCCGCTGATGTCGCGCAACGGGCGTACGGTGATGCCGGGGCTGTTCATCGGGATCAGCAGATAACTGATGCCGTCGGTGCTGCGCCCCGGCGGGCCGGTCCGCACCAACGCGAACATCCAGTCCGCCCGGTCGGCCATCGACGTCCACACCTTCTGGCCGGTGACCCGGTAGGTGTCGCCGTCCCGGACCGCCCTGGTGGACAACGACGCCAGATCGCTGCCGGCGCCGGGCTCGGAGAAGCCCTGACACCAGAACTCGTCGGCCCGCAGCAACGGGCGCAGAAACCGGTCCTTCTGCTCCGGTGTGCCGTGGGCGATGAGCGTCGGCGCCACGATGAACGACAGCGGACACGGGTGCGCAGGTGCGCCCGCCGCGGTCGTCATCCGGTAGTAGTCGAGCTGATCTTCCAGACAGAGTTCCAACCCGCCGACAGACTTCGGCCAGCCGGGTGCGGCCAGGCCGTTGTCGACCAACTCGGCATGCCAGGCCCGGGCGGCCTCGATGCGGTCGCCCGTGGCAGCCGATCGCCGCGCTGCGAAGTCGTCCAACAACCGCTGCAGGCGCGGCCGCCAGTCAGAACACAACGGATTTCACCTTCGGGTTGATGATGGGGCCCCTGGGGTCGCCGCCGGTCAGAATGTCGGCCATGTGTTCCCTGTCGCATCAGTCATCGTCGAGCGGTACCCTTCACACAGTCGCAATATGATACTCGGTACGCCTTGAGCGTATCAATCGTTGCCGTCGGACGTGCGTCCCTGGGCACCTTCGCGAGGAGTTGATGACAACGTGGACAGCGGGATGAAGTGGGGAATGCCGTGGCCAGGGCCGGAGCGCGCCGCCCAGGCCGAGGCCGGCGGGGCCGCCGCGTTCTGCTCGGGTGAGTTCGCCGACCTCAACGGCTACATCACCTGCGCCCAGATGGCGGCCGCGTCCAACGTGATGCTCGGGCCCGGGATCGTCTACGCCTTCGCCCGATCGCCGTTCGTGCACGCCGCGTCGGTGCGCCACCTCGACAAGCTGGCCCCCGGCCGGGTGTTCCTCGGCCTCGGCGCGGGCACGCCGCGGATGAACACCGACTGGTTCGGGGTCGACGCCAGCCAACCGGCCCGCCGGATGGCCGAACTGGTCGAGGCCGTCCGGGCGCTGCTGCACGCGGAAAACGGCGAGCGGGTGAGCTACAGCGGGGACTTCTACCGCGTCGAAGCCGACATCCGCGCACCGGTACTGGGGCGACTCGAGGTGCCGATCCTGATCGGCGCGTTCAACCGCGTCATGCTGCGCACGGCGGGTGCGTCGGCAGACGGCGTGTTGGGCCACGGACTGTTCACCGACCGGTGGTGGGACGAGACGGTCGACCCCGCGCTGGCCCGCGGCGCCGCGACCAGCGGGCGTGATCCGGCCTCACTGAAGCGCTGGGGCTGGCTGATCACCGCGATCGACGACGACGACCCGGACCGGGCGGTCCGGGAGGCGCGGTTGCAGATCGCGTTCTACCTGACGGTGCGGACCTATGACTCGTTGGTCGAGTTGCACGGCTGGCAGGACCAGGTCGCGGCCATCCGTGCCGCCTTCCGCGGCGGCAGGCCCGACACCATCGCCGACCACGTCACCGACGAGATGCTGTGGGCGATCGCGGTCTGCGGCGACACCGCGCAGGCCGGCGAGATGTTCGCGGCGCGTACCCGACTTCCGCAGACCGCCTTCCTCGCCCCGCCCAGCTTCCTGGTCGGACGTCGACGGCGGGCCGAATACGATTCGGCGGCAATCCGATTCGCCGAACAGACGATACGCGGCTAGAGTGCGAACGCCAGGAACTGGGTGACCTGCCGGTGTGAGAAGTTGTCGTCGCTGACCATCACGACAGACTGGCGCCCGTCGGCAAGCTTGGGCCCCAACGTGATTCCCTCGATGTTGTCCAGCGGATCGACGATGTCGGCGAGGTCGACCAGCAGCGTCTTGGTCATCGTCCGCACCGGCGCCCCGGCCAGTGACGGCCGCGCCAGCACATCCTCGGCGTCGGCGACGTCAACACGGTAGACGCGGACGGCGACGTGTGTGCCGTATCCACGTTCGACGGTCAGGAAGCTGTGGTCGTCGACGGCCACCAGGTCGGTCAGGCCGTTGTCCCCGCCCGGGCCCGCCGCCACGCTGTCCAACGGATAGGCGAACTGTGCGGTCGCGGTGCGGGTCTCGACGTCGAACCGGGTGATGCGGGTGAGCGCGCCGTGCTGCTCGGTGGGCAGTTCGCCGTCGTCGTAGACGGGACCTTCCATCGCCGCCCACAGGTGGCGGCCACCGGGTGTCAGCGTGATTCCCTCCAGCGCGCGGGTGCGCCGCGGCCCGGTGCGCTGCGTGGACACGGTCAGTATCGGCGGCATCGTGAACTCGCCGATGTATCCGCCGTCCAGGGTGGCGATGCACACCGACGGGTCGAGCAGCAACGGTTCGGCCGCATCGGTCACCCGCTGTCCCTCATTCGACCAGTACAGCCGCTTGCGGGTTCCGTCGACCGCGATGCCCTCGGGATCGGGCGGCACCACCGGCGGCCTGGCCTCGACGTCCAGCGGCGGGAACGGTCGACCATCCCGGTCGCGCCAGGGATGTGTCGCGACGAACTCGACACCGTCGATTCCGTTGTCGGACAGGTCGATCCGAGCCGTATAGAACCGCGCGGCGTTCTTCGCCGAGCGGTCGTCACTGACGATGTAGTACAGCCCGCTGTCGGGGTCGTAGCTGATGCCGGACAGGCCGCCGACCACCGTCGCGTCGACCGTCGCGCCGTGGTCGATGCGGAACTGGCCCAGATACTGCGGCGCGGCCGTCGTTGTGGCGGTGGTGGGTTGGGAGACGCCACACGCGGTGACGACCAGGCTGCACACCAGCGCGAGCACACGACGCATGCGCACTAGAACAGCGTATCGACCAGGCTTCCGACCGAGTAGGTCGCCGCGATCGCGACCGCTCCCAGCGCCAGTTGACGCAGCGCCGTGAGCCATATCGACTTGCGCGTGAACCTCGAGGCGATACCGCCGGCCAACAGCAGTCCCGCGCCGCCGCAGAGCAGGCCGATCCACAACGACTCGAACCCGAGCAGGTACGGGATCAGCGGGATGATCGCACCGAGGGCGAACATGGCGAACGACGAACCGGCCGCCACCCAGGGCGACGGCTTCTCCCGGGGATCGACGCCGAGTTCCTGTACGACGTGGAACCGCACGGCCCGTTTCTCGTCTCGATGGATCTCCTCGGTGGCCTTGGTGGCCGTCTCGCGGGCCACGCCCATCTCCATCAGCATCGCGACCAGTTCGGACTTCTCGGCCTGCGGGTCCTTGCGGAAGGCACGGCGCTCGACACGCACCTCGGACTCGATCTGCTCGTTGGCCGTCGTCACCGAGGTGTACTCGCCCAGCGCCATCGAGAACGCCCCCGACAACAACCCGGCCACCCCACCGATGACCACGGTGTGCGCGTCGGCCGCCGCGGCCACGCCCGCGATCAGGGCGGTGTTGCTGACCAGTCCGTCCATGCCGCCGAAAGTGGCGGCGCGCAGCCAACCGCCGGTGACATCGGCGTGCCGATGGGTGCGGACGTGCGGCACACCGGTCGGAGCCACCGCTTTAGGCATGCCCGGTCTCCCTCATGTCTCGATTGAACGTCAACCGCTTCCGGTGCTGGTACTCAGGCTTACCTTGGTCGTCGGAGGTTCGGGACGGATTCGCCGCATCACGTTTTCCGCATCACGTTTGCGAGGCCCCGCCTGCGGCTACCGTCGAGTCATGACCACCACCGCCGAGCATCTGCGCAACACCCTGGACGGCCGTTGGCGCGACGTGAAGAACAAGATGCGCCGCGAGCTTTCCAGCGACATCTTCAAACCGCACTTCACGCCGAACACCGTGATCGCCCGGACCAAGGTCGCCGAGCAGATGAAGATCATGGCCGAGCACGGCGCGGCCGAGGACGGCTTCAGAAAGGAACACGGCGGCAACGGTGACGTCGGCGCGGCGATCACCCACATCGAGATGCTGGCGATGTCTGATCTGTCGCTGATGGTCAAGGCCGGTGTGCAGTGGGGTCTGTTCGGCGGCGCGATCGAGAATCTGGGCACCGAGCGCCACCACAAGGCCTACGTGAAACGGATCATCAACCTCGACCTGCTGGGGTGCTTTGCGATGACCGAGACCGGGCACGGCAGCGACGTGCAGTCCCTGGAGACGACGGCCACCTACGACCCGGCCACCAAGGAGTTCGTCATCGACTCCCCCACCAGGACCTCGCGCAAGGACTATATCGGCGGCGCCGCCGAGACCGCCCGCGTGGCAGCGGTATTCGCGCAGTTGATCACCCCCGACGGCGAGGGCCACGGTGTGCACTGTTTCGTGGTGCCGCTTCGCGACGACGAGGGCAACGACCTGCCGGGCATCACCACGTCGGACAACCACTACAAGGGTGGACTGCCGGGGGTGGACAACGGACGCATCCAGTTCGATCACGTGCGGGTGCCGCGGGAGAACCTGCTCAACCGGTACGGCGATGTCGCCGAGGACGGCACGTACTCGTCGCCGATCGAGAGTCCGGGCCGGCGGTTCTTCACGATGCTGGGCACGCTGGTGCGCGGCCGGGTCACCGTCGGCGGTAGCGCGGCCGCCGCAGCCCGGGTGGCGCTGGATATCGCCACGCGATATGCGTTGCAGCGTAGGCAGTTCGAATCACCCGACGGTGACGAAGTGCTGATCATGGACTACCTGGTGCATCAGCGTCGACTGCTGCCGTTGATCGCGCAGTCCTATGCGCTGCAGTTCGCCCAGAACGAGCTGGTGGCCAAGGGCCACGACCTGCAGAGCGTCGACGACCCGGATCCCGAGGAGCAGCGTGAACTGGAAGCCCGGGCCGCCGGGCTCAAGGCCGCCAACACCTGGCACGCCAGCAGGGCCATTCAGGAGGCCCGGGAAGCCTGCGGTGGGGCGGGCTACATGGCCGAGAACCGGTTGATCGCGCTGCGCGCGGACACCGATGTGTTCACCACCTTCGAGGGCGACAACCACGTGCTGACCCAACTGGTCGCCAAGCATCTGCTCACCGAATACGCCGACGACGTCAAGAGCATGAGCCCGGTCGAGTGGGTGCGGTTCGCCGCCGAGACCGTCGGCACCCGGGTCATGAAACGCACTGCCGCGCAACCGATCATCCAGACCATCGTGGACAACAGACAGGACAACGAGGAGGAGGGCAGCCTGTTCAACCGCGGCACTCAGATCAAGATGTTCGAGGACCGCGAGGAATACATGCTCTCCACGGTGGCCCGCCGACTGCAGGGCAAGTCCAAGGAGATGAGCGAGTTCGACGCGTTCAACGCCGTGCAAGACCACGTGTTGCACGTCGCGCGCGCACACATCGACCGGGTCATCCTCGAGGCGTTCGTGGCCGGCATCGAGACCTGCGAGGACGAGGAGGCCCGCAAGATCCTCGACATGGTGTGTGACCTGTACGCGCTGTCGGTGATCGAGGAGGACCGCGCCTGGTTCATGGAGCACCGGTTCCTGTCCACCGAGCGCGCCAAGGCCGTCACCCGCGGCATCAACGAGCGCTGCCGCAACCTACGTCCCCACGCGGAGCTGCTGGTCGACGGGTTCGGCATCCCCGAGTCGCTGCGCTACGCCGAGATGCTGCACCCGGAGAACATCGTCGACACCTGAGGCCTACGGGCCCGGGATCGGGTCGAGGGCCTTGAGCTCGCCGTTGTCGACCTGGAACCGGGCCGAGCCGACGCCGGTCGGGCAGCACGCCGGCTCGTCGCCCTGCCGCCACTGGTAGCCCACCGCGACGGTGTCGTCGCCCACCGTGGTGACGGTGAGGTACGGCCGCGGGTCCGGTGTCGGGGTGCCGACCGGCGAGCCGCGGTCGAAGAACAACACCTGCTGCGGGCTGTCGGAGGCGTCCCCGGAGACGACCTGCACCCAGTGCAGGCTGCAGTCGGGGGTGTGGCCGCGCGAGGCCTCGCGCCACTGCGCGGCGGGCAGCCTGTCGATCTCGGCGGCGACGGTGCCCGCGTCCGGCCCGTCCGCCGGCGCGCAGGCCACCGCGGTGGTGGGGGGCGCCGACGGCGGGCTCCACCCGCAGGCCGCCGTCAGGCCAAGCATCAGCAACGCGGCGCTCATCGCGATGGTTCGCATGGCCGCGAGCCTACGGGGCCGCGAGACGTACGTTAGCGAGGCCGCTACTCGACCTTTTGCGCGATAACGTACGTCTCGCGGCAGTGACCTTTGCCGTCAGCCGGCGGCGAGCTGCTTCTTGCCGTAGATGCGCTCCAGCATCGCGGTGTCGCCGTGCATCCTCGCGGAAACGGTCTTGCCGTTGCGGATCGTGAACACGTCGGCGTCATGGCTGGTTTCGCCGCCCACCGTCACCTCGGTCAGGGCCACCACGGTGTCACCCTCGGCGATGAGCTGATTGAGACGGACCGTCAGCCCCTTCTCCGCCAGCCGTCCGAGCTGCTCGATCACCTCGGTCTTACCGTGGAACGTGCCGCTGACCGAGCTCTCCCCCGGCTGCACCCATTCGATGTCGTCGTCGAACAGGTCCATCACACTCTCGATGTCCCCGCTGGCGAAGGCCTCGTAACCGCGCTGGATCTGTTCCTTGTTTTCCTTCTCCGACATTTCGATCCCCCTCGCATTGGTCGGATGACAGCGTCAATTGTCGACGCTGTCCGCCGACCAGTCCATTGGATCGGCGCACGCGCAATTGCGGCCGTTGCGAAGACAATTGGTTTGCCTGAGCAGGGCGCTCGTCGGCAATGCGCGGGGTCGGTGCCCCTGCCAGAGGTACCACCCGAAATGTGCAGAATCGCCGACGTGCCAGACTCCACCAGCAATGTGATGAGTGCGGCGAAGTGAGTGCCAGATTGCTCCCCCGGTTGGACTCGAACCAACAACCCTTCGGTTAACAGCCGAATGCTCTGCCAATTGAGCTACAGGGGACTGCCCACCCCGCGATGTCACAGACCCGCGGACCGAACGCTGACTCTAGCTTACGTCCCATCGGGGGTGCCAATACGCCGCCGCCCCGCACACACCCCCGTCGGTGAGGCAGGATGGAACACACGTCGCACCGTCGTCCGGGAGGAGCCCAGTGATCCGGTATCTCGTCGTACTGGCAGCCGGCTACGTGTTGGGTACGAAAGCCGGCAGGCGCCGCTATGAACAGATCGCCGGAACCTACAAGGCCGTCACCGAGAGCCCCGCGGCCAAGGCCGTGATCGACGCCGGTCGCCGCAAGATCGCCGACCGGGTGTCACCGGATCCGCCCATGGTCACGTTGACCGAACTCGACGACAACACCGCGGTGATCGGGCCGGAAACCGCGCAGACCGCACGCAGCGCGCGCGACGGAAAGGGTGTCAGGCGATCGGCCGGTCGATGATCATGCCGGGCAGCATGGGCCCGGTGGAGAAGTTCGGCCCGCTCACCCCGTTGGGGCCGAAGCCGAACGACGGCGTGCCCCCGACCACCGGATAGCCGTTGGAGTACGACAGGCACCGCCCGTCTTCCTTGTTGCCGAACCAGGCCAGGCAGGCGGGCGCGGCCTGCACCCCGGAATCGGCATCGTTCGAGGTCAGGGACCACGCGGCGAGCGGGGCCGCGACGGCGGCCACCGAGAGGGCGCCCACCGCGACGAGCCGACGCACCCGGATGTTGGTCGATGCCACAAGCATGCCTTTCTGACCTTTTCCCCGACGGTGATGACCGTGATAACGGGTATATAGCGGGTTCACCTTAACGCGTTACGGCGGTTCACGCAGTCAGGTCGTCGCCGCTGGCCTGTTCCAGCAGACTGCGGCGATAGGCCTCCATGGCCACCAGGTCCCCGAACAGGGCGTGGTACTCGTCGCTGTGCTCGACCGGCGACATCCGCTGCAGCTTGGACTTGACCTCGGCGATCTGCCTGCCGACCCAGACTTCCTGCAACCGGGCCAGCACTCCGCCGATGTAGCGCGGCATCTTCTCGTCGTCGACGTTGATGGCCTCCACGCCGAGTTCGTTGACCAGGCTCGCCGCGGCCTCCGTGGCCACCTGAGCCCGCACGGCTTCGATCCACGCCGCGCCCGACTGCCCGGCCGCAGTGCCGCCGGCCGCCTCGATCGCCGCCCGCACGGCCGTGTAGCCGGGATGGGTGAAGCTCTCCACCGTCAACGAGTCGAACACCGGCCCGGCCAGCGCGGGGAACTGCAGTGCGGACTTGAGCGCCTCGCGTTGCGGCCACAGGGTCGGGTCGGCGGGGTCGGGCCGCTCGTCGGTGCTCGGCTGGCGCCGCGGCGGCCGCGATGACGCCCGCTCCGTCGCCGCCATCCGGCGTCGGCCCTCCGGCAGACCGCGCGTGGGCGCCTCCTCACGCACCCGCCTGATGACCTGGCCGACGTCGGCCCATCCCACCCAGCCGGCCAACCGGCGCGCGTACTCGTCGCGCAGCATGCTGTCCTTGATGCGGGCCACCATCGGCACGCACCGGCGCAGCGCCGACACCCGGCCTTCGGCGCTGTCGAGGTCGTGGTCCTCGAGCGCGGTGCGGATGGCGAACTCGAACAGCGGGGTGCGCCGCGCCACCAGGTCGCGCAGCGCCGCGTCGCCGAAATGAAGCCGGATGTCACACGGATCCATCCCGGCCAGCTTGTCTTCTGAGGCGACGGCGACGAACGACTGCCCGGCCAGGTTCTGCTCGCCTTCGAGGGCCTTGACCGCGGCCGCACGCCCGGCTGCGTCGCCGTCGAAGACGTAGATCAGTTCACCCCGAAAAAAGTTGTCGTCCATCATGAGTCGACGGAGCATGGCCAGGTGCTCGTCGCCGAAGGCGGTGCCGCAGGAGGCGACGGCGGTGGTGACCCCCGCCAGATGCATCGCCATCACGTCGGTGTAGCCCTCGACCACCACCGCCTGGTGGCCCTTGGCGATGTCCCGCTTGGCCAGGTCGAGCCCGAACAGCACCGACGATTTGCGGTAGAGCACGGTCTCCGGGGTGTTGATGTACTTGGCTTCCATCGGGTCGTCGTCGAAGATGCGCCGGGCCCCGAACCCGATGACCTCCCCGCCGCTGGCCCGGATCGGCCACAGCAGGCGGCGGTGGAACCGGTCCATCGGCCCGCGCCGACCCTCCCGTGACAGGCCGGCGGCCTCCAGCTCCTTGAACTCGAATCCCTTGCGCAGCAGGTGCTTTGTCAGCGACTCCCACCCGGAGGGCGCGAACCCGCAGCCGAACCGCGCCGCGGCCTCGGCGTCGAAGTTGCGCTCCAGCAGGTACTCCCGCGCCGGTGCGGCTTCCTCGGACTGCAGGGCCGCGGCGTAGAACTCCTGAGCCGCGGCGTTGGCGGCCAGCAGGCGGCTGCGGCTGCCCCGGTCGCGCTGCACATTGGTGGCCGCCGCGCCGGTGTAGGTGATGGTGTAGCCGACGCGGTCGGCCAGCAGTTCGACCGCCTCCACGAAGCTGACGTGCTCGATCTTCTGCACGAACGCGTAGACGTCGCCGCCTTCTCCGCAGCCGAAACAATGGAAGTGGCCGTGGTTGGGCCGCACATGAAACGACGGCGTCTTCTCGTCGTGGAACGGGCACAGGCCCTTCATCGAGTCGGCGCCCGCGCGGCGCAGCTGCACGTAGTCGCCGACGACTTCCTCGATGGCTATGTGCTCGCGAATGGCCGCGATGTCGCGATCAGGAATCCGGCCGGCCACCGGGCCAGTCTAGAGCGCTGCGGAAGTGGCCAGACGCTCCAGTCGGCCCTCGGTGAACGACGCGATCTGGTCGACGACCACCCGGATCCGCGCGGTGTCGTCGGGCGCGTCGTTGAACGCCGGCACGAAGATCGGATCCAGTGTGGCGGGCGCCCCGGCCAGCAGCCAGTGCGCCACGCGGTGGACCCGTTCGCGCTGGCGGGCCTGAAGCTCCAGGTGCCGCGGGTCGGACATGATGAACTGCAGCGCCAGCACCTTGAGCACCGCCACCTCGGCCCGGACGAGTTCGGGCACGCGCAGATCGGCGCGGTAGCGCGTCAACGGCCCGGTGGTGGCCGCCCGCGTCGCGGTGATCGCAGCGGAGGCGAACCGCCCGACGAACTCGCTGGTCAGCCTCTTGAGCGCGACCGAAGCGGCCAGCGTGGCGTCGTATTTTCCGACGGCCGCGACGACCGGCAGGTTCGACAGCCTGCCGGCGGCGGCCTCCAGGTCCTCGGCGCGCGTGCCTCCGCCCATACCGCTGGCCTCACCGAGGCGGCCGAGCACCGCGGCCGCGTCGTCGTCGGCGAGCACCCGCAGATCGATGCGGCCGGAGATCACCCCGTCCTCGACATCGTGCACCGAGTAGGCCACGTCGTCGGCCCAGTCCATCACCTGGGCTTCCAGACAGGGCCGGTCGGTGGGGGCACCGGCGCGCACCCAGTCCGCGGCGATCGCGTCGTCTTCGTAGAAGCCGAACTTGACCGTGTCGCCGCGCCGCTGCCACGGATACTTGGTCACCGCGTCCAGCGCTGCGCGGGTCAGGTTGAGACCTGCGCTATGGCCTTGGGCGTCAACGACTTTCGGTTCCAACCGGGTGAGAATCCGGATATTCTGCGCGTTGCCCTCGAAACCGCCGTGGTCGGCGGCGAACTCGTTGAGCGCCCGCTCCCCGTTGTGGCCGTACGGCGGGTGGCCGATGTCGTGGGCCAGCCCGGCCAGGTCGACGAGGTCGGGATCGCAGCCCAGCCCGATGGCCATCCCCCGGCCGATCTGGGCCACCTCCAGCGAGTGGGTGAGCCGGGTCCGCGGGGTCTCGCCCTCCCGCGGCCCGACCACCTGTGTCTTGTCGGCCAGTCGGCGCAGCGCGGCGCTGTGCAGCACCCTGGCGCGGTCGCGTGCGAAGTCGGTGCGGTGTTCGGTGTCGGTGCCCGGCAACGCGGCACCCTTCGGCGGTTCGACCGCCAGGCGCTCCCGGTCGAACTCGTCATAGGGGTCGTGATTCGCTGCCACCGTCGGACAGTCTGCCAGCACCAACCGGTCGCGCGGCGCGGCGCATTAGATTGGCGACCATGCGTCTCGCCCGCCTGCTGACCCTCGTGCTCACGTTCGTCACCGCCGGTGCGCTCCTTGCGCCCCCGGTGTCCGCGGAGCCTCCGCTGCGGCTCCCGGGTTACGTCACCGACAACGCGCGCGCACTGAACGGCGCCGGACGTGCCGAGGTGGCCTCCGCGATCGACACCCTCTACGCCAACCGCAACACCCGACTGTGGGTGGTGTTCGTCGAGTCGTTCTCCGGTCAGTCCGCCGAGAACTGGGCGCGCACCACGATGCGGGTCAGCGACCTCGGCGACTTCGACGCGCTGCTCGCGGTGGCCACCGTCGACCGCGCATACGCGTTCCTGGTGCCCGACACCGCCACCGACCTGAGCTCCGGTCAGGTGGAAAGCGTGCGGCGCAACGACATCGAACCGGCCCTGCGTCAGGGCGACTGGGCGCAGGCGGCCATCGCAGCCGCCCAGGGACTGGACCGGTCGGCCAGTTCGGGACCCGGAGTCAGCTGGGTCGGTCTGCTGGTGGCCCTCGGGGTGATCGGGGTGGCGCTGGCGGCTCTGATGCTGTGGCGGCGGCGACGGCAGCGCAAGCGTCGCGAGGCCGAGTTCGCCGCGGCACGCCGGGTGGACCCCACCGATCCGCGCGCGCTGGCCGCGGTCTCGGTGGACGCCCTCGACGACCTGTCTCGCGCGATGGTCGTCGAGGTCGACAACGCCGTGCGCACCAGCGAGCACGAGCTGGAACTGGCCGTCGAGGAGTTCGGCAAGGAGCGCACCGAACCGTTCACCCGTGCGGTGACCAATGCGAAAACGACGCTGACACAGGCGTTCAATGTCCGCCAGATCCTCGACGACGCCATCCCGGAGACCCCCGCGCAGCGCCGCGACCTGTTGACCCGTGTGGTGGTCGCCGCCGCCAAGGCCGACCGCGAATTGGAGGCGCAGCGTGAGGGGTTCGAGAACCTCCGCAATCTGGTCATCAACGCCCCCGACCGGCTGGACAAGATGACCCAGCAGGTCGTCGACCTCACCGCCCGGTTGGGTCCGTCGGAACGCAAGCTCGCCGAACTGCACGGCGAATTCGACGCCACCGCACTGGCTTCGGTGGCGGGTAACGTCGACGCGGCCAAAGAACTGCTCACCTTCGCCGACCGCAACATCACCCTGGGGCGGGAACTGGCCGCCAGGCCGCAGCCCGGACGTCAGACCGAACTCGTCGACCATGTGCACGCCGCGGAGTCCGCGTTGGTGCAGGCGCGGTCCCTGCTGGACGCGGTCGACAGCGCGGCGGGCGATATCCGGCGGGCGGCCGCGACGCTGCCTGCGGCCGTCGAGGACATCGAGAACGGCATCAGGCAGGCCACGGCGCTGCTGAAGGAGGGTTCGGTGGCCCAGGCTGACCAGCTGTCCTCGGCCCGTGACGCGGCGGTGGCCGCGGTGGCTGCGGCCAAGCGCTCGGGATCGGTCGACCCGCTGGGCGCATTCACCGAGCTGACCAAGGCCGACGCGGATCTGGACCGGTTGCTCGCGGCCGTCGAGGAGGAACGCGAGGCCGCCGAGCGGCTCAACCGGGCGCTGGACGAGGCGCTGTTCACCGCCCGGTCACGGGTGCGCTCGGTGTCGGATTTCATCGACACCCGACGCGGCATCGTCGGCCCGGAGGCCCGCACCCGACTCGCCGAGGCGGTGCGGCACATCTCGGCCGCCGAGGAGAAGCGGACCACCGATCCGGCCGAGGCCATCGCCCACGCCAACGGTGCCGCGATGCTGGCAGCCCAGGCGCAATCGCTGGCCAGCGCCGACGAGCAGAATGCCCGCCGCTCGTACATGGGCCCGCACGGCAGGGGCGGCGGGGGCAACATGGGTGCGGTGATCGGCGGCATCCTGATCGGCAACATCCTCAGCGGCGGAATGCGCGGCGGGTTCGGTGGCTTCGGCGGTGGCGGTGGGTTCAACCCCGGCTCGTTCGGCGGTTCCGGCGGCGGGAGCGGAATGTTCGGCGGCGGCGGCCGCTTCTGACTTGTTGGTCACCTTTGCCGCGAGCGTGCGGGTCTGCGGCCGACACGCCGACGAAATTCGGGAGTTTGCGCACGCTCACGCCACACGCTCGCGCCTGAGCTCAGTCTCGATGCGCCGCAGCATGTCTGATGGCCGATGCCTGACGTCGTCGAAGACGATCGAGACGACCGACCAACCGAGCTCTTGAAGGGCAGCGCGCTTCTGTCGGTCCCTGCGAAACTTGTCCTGGTCGCTGTGCCAGTCAAACCCGTCGTACTCCACGGCCACCCGCAGTTCGGGCCAGGCGAAGTCGACGCGCCAGGTTCGTTGATTGAGGTCGACGATCTCGTACTGCAGTGCGGTGGGCGGCAATCCGCCGTCGATCATCACCAGCCGCGACTCACTCTCCATCGGCGATTCCGCCTCGGCTCGAGCCAGCAGAATCAGCTCGCGCACCGCCACGATTCCCCGACGACCGGCTTGAGACGCTGCCGCTGCGCGTAACCCGCGACCATCACAGGTGCCGCTACGCAGTGCCGCGTCCAAGGTGGCCAGCGCCCGCGGGCGTCGCAGGCCCCGCGCGACCTCCACCGCCGTCCACGCGGGCGCGGTCGCCAGCCGACCGCGGATGAGGACCAATGGTGCGCCCTCGCGACGGTGCACGATCACCCCGTCGGAGTTGCGCAGTTGATGATGCGCGGGATTGAGGACGTGAAGGTCGTCATCTTCTTCGGTGTCGAACCCGTAAGCCGCCGCTGCCGTACCGAGGCAGATGGCGACCGATTCCTGTGCCCGCAGATCCAATCCCCGCAGTCGAATCACGTCGTCAGGTTCGTCCGGGCTGTACACCCCCGGCCATACCTTCAGCAGGTCTCCGCGGTTGATCCTGGTGTCGAGCTGGCTGCGGGTCAGCACCGTCAGTAGCTGTCCCGTCGTGGCGACGCCGCCTTGTGCGTCGAAGATGTGCCCCATGCCGTCGGTCATGACGTCGATCGTCTGTCGGCGTGCGCGGGGCGATCAGCGCCAAATGGTCGACCTGTGGATGAATTGGCGGCTGGGGACAACCATCCGGGGGTGCCGGAGGGATGGCGAGCGTGCGTGAAGTCGGAAAACTTCGCGGCGTGTCGCCCTCAAACACGCACGCTCGCGCCAAGAGAGAGGGGAAGGAGGCCTAGC